>SYLY01000180.1 GCA_005808475.1 Acidobacteriota bacterium | reverse complement strand
GCAGCCGGTTGGCGATGCGCGGCGTACCCCGGGCCCGGCGCGCGATCTCCTCCGCGCCCGCGCGATTCACGGTCACCGACAGCATTCCCGCCGATCGCAGCACGATGGACGTCATGTCCTCCACGTCGTAGTGATTCAGCCGCAGCACCAGGCCGAACCGTCCGCGCATGGGAGCGCTCACCAGGCCCTGCCGCGTCGTCGCCGCCACGGCGGTAAAGCGCGGGATCGGCAGCGAATGCGTGCGCGCGCCCGGTCCCTGGCCGATCACGATGTCAACGCGGAAGTCCTCCAGCGCCGAGTACATCATCTCCTCGATGTCCTTCAACAGCCGGTGCACTTCGTCGATGAAGAACACCTGCCGCTCGCGGATGTTGGAGAGAATGCCCGTGAGGTCCAGCTTCTTCTGCAGGATCGGCCCCGACGTCTGATCGTAGGAGACGCCCAGTTCCTGCGCCACGATGTTGGCGAGCGTCGTCTTGCCCAGGCCGGGCGGGCCGTGGAACAACACGTGATCCAGCGCCTCGCCCCGTTCGCGCGCCGCCTGAATGGCGATTCCGAGGATCTCCTTCAGCTTCGGCTGGCCAGTGAAATCCGCCAGCCGTTTCGGACGCAGCGCCGCCTCGAACTGCTGTTCGTCTTCTTGCGGTGTGGGCGAGACGATGCCCTTTTCGCGCATGTCCCCTCAGGTTACCGCAGCAACTCCATCGCCTTGCGGAACAGAACCTCGAAGTCGTCTCCGCTCACCGCGGCGCGCGCCTTGCGGATCGCCGTCTCCGCCTGCGCCCGCTGCGCTCCCAGGTTCACCAGCGCCGATACCACGTCCTGATCCAGCCCGGACAGGACGGAGGCGGGCGCGGCGGGAACTCCGGCCGCGGCGGCGGCCTTGTCCAGCAGCACGCCATCCAGCTTGTCGCGAAGCTCGAGCACCAGCCGCTCGGCGGTCTTCTTGCCGATCCCCGGAATGCGCACCAGCCGGTCCACCTGCCCGCCCCGGATCGCGGCGATCAACTCGCCCGCGGACAACCCGCTCAGCACGGTGATGGCGAGCTTCGGACCGACGCCGCTGATCGAGATCAGCTTCTCGAACAGCGTCCGTTCCTCGGCGGACGCGAACCCGAACAACTGCAGCGCGTCCTCGCGAACGTGCGTGTGAATGCGCAACGACGCGGAGCCGCCCGCGGTCGGCAGCGTCGAAAACGTCGAAACGGGGATGGTCACTTCGTATCCGACGCCGCTTACGTCCAGCACCACCTGGTTCGGATGCTTTTCGTGCACCACTCCCCGAAGGAACGCGATCATCTCAGTAACCCTCCTCGCGCAGCTTCTCCACCGTCAGCCGGCCCGGCTTTTCCAGCCGCGAGAACAGCTTCTCCACGTGCTTGGCCACGATGTCGCATTCGATGTTGATTCGCTGTCCCGGCCGGCGTTCGCGCAGATTCGTCCGCTCGATGGTATGCGGAACGATCGCGACCGAGAGCAGCGAACCCTCCAGCTTCGCGATCGTCAGGCTGATGCCGTCCAGGCACACCGAGCCTTTGAACACCAGGTACGGATCCAACTCGGCCGGCACGCGCACGGTCAGCCACCAATTGCCCGCGCCCAGCGGATCGAGCGACGCCAGTTCGCCCGTGCCATCCACGTGGCCTTGCACGATGTGTCCGCTCAGCCGCCCCGTGGGAGCGAGCGGACGCTCGAGATTCACCATCGCGCCCGGCCGCGACTCGCCGAGATTGGTGCGCGCCAGCGTCTCCGGAGCCAGATCCGCCGCGAACGAACCGGGCCGCAAATCGAGCGCGGTGAGACAGACGCCGTTCACAGCGATGCTCGACCCGGTGAACGCATCCGCCAGCACCGTCGAACACCCGATCCGCAACCTCGCTCCGCTGGGACGGGGTTCGAGCGCTTCGACGACTCCCGTTTCCTCGACGATTCCGGTGAACATCAGTCGCGATCCAGCCAGGCCTCCACGGCGAACTCCCGCGCCGTGATCGAATGCAGCTTCACATCGTGGAACTGGATCGCGTCGGCGCGCCGCTGGCGCCCGGCGCCGCCCACCACGGGCAGCGAAGCCATGCCGCCGAGAATCTTCGGCGCGTAATAGAAGTAGATCTTGTCCACCACGCCCGATTCGAGCGCCGCCCAGTTCACCTTGCTACCCGCCTCGATCATCAGCGAAAGGTGTTTCTCGCGGCCCAGCCACTCGACCAGTTGCCGCGGATCGGTGCGGCCACGGCCGTCGTCGCACACGATCACCCTCGCTCCGCGAGCCTCCAACGCCCGGCGGCGCTCGGGGGGAGCCAGCGAGGTGGTGACGATCAGCACGTCGCCGCGGCAGGTCTCGATCATCCGCGAATGCAGCGGCGTCCGCAACTGCGAGTCGAGCACGATGCGCAATAGCGGCCGCCCGCGCGGTGTATCCGTGCGGTCGGTCAGCAGGCAGTCGTCGGCCAGCAGCGTTCCGATTCCGGTGACGATCGCGTCCGTGCGGTGCCGCAGTTGCTGCACGTGCAGGCGAGCCTGTTCGCTGGTGATCCAACCCGTGTTGTCCCGCGGCGCGGCGATCTTCCCGTCCAGCGTCAACGCGGCCTTCAACGTCACCAGCGGCCGGCCGGTGCGCATGAAGTGGACGAACGGCTCGTTCAGCCGCTCGGCCTCGCCCGTGAACGCGGCGTCGATCTCCGTCTCGATGCCCGCCGCGCGCAGTTCGTCGAAGCCTTGGCCCGCCACCAGAGGATTCGGATCGCGCATCGCCGCCACTACCTTCGCCACGCCCGCCTCGATCAACGCGCGCGTGCAGGGTCCGGTGCGGCCCTGATGGCGGCAGGGCTCGAGGGTGACGTAGAGCGTGGCCCCGCGAGCCGCGTCTCCGGCCTCCCGCAACGCGGCGATCTCGGCGTGATCCAGCTTCGAATACACGTGGTGGCCGCGGCCCACCATCGCGCCGTCGCGTACCAACACAGCGCCCACCGTGGGATTCGGGCTGCTCACCGCGGATCCCTTCCGCGCCTCCGCGAGCGCTTCCCGCATGTAGCCGGCTGCGTCCATATCCTACTCGAACAGCGACTGCACGAAGCGGAGGGGCTCGAACGGAAGCAGGTCGTCCACCTGCTCGCCCACGCCCACGTACCGGATCGGCAGCGCCAACTCGCGCGCGATCGCCACCACTACGCCCCCTTTCGCCGTGCCGTCCAGCTTGGTCAGAACGATGCCGGTCACGCCCGAGGACTCGGTGAACTTGCGCGCTTGTTCCAGGCCGTTCTGCCCGGTGGTGGCGTCCATGATCAACAGGACCTCGTGCGGAGCTCCGGGGATCACCCGTTCCGCCGTGCGGCGCATCTTGTCCAGCTCCACCATCAGATTCGCCTTGGTGTGCAGGCGGCCCGCCGTATCGACCACCACGTAGTCGCACTTGCGGGAGCGGGCGGCCTGTAGCGCGTCGAACAGGACCGCGCTCGGGTCCGATCCCTGCTGTTGCCGGATCACTTCGATCCCGGTCCGCTGTCCCCAGATCTCGAGCTGCTCGATCGCGGCCGCGCG
>SYLY01000179.1 GCA_005808475.1 Acidobacteriota bacterium | reverse complement strand
TCAGCGGCTTGTCCACCAGCGGCAGCATCTCCTTCGGCATCGACTTGGTGGCCGGGAGAAATCGGGTGCCGAGTCCCGCCGCCGGGAAGACGGCCTTTCGCACTTTCGCGTTCATGCTGGAACCTCCATTGTACAAGTCCAGCGCGGCGAAGCAGTTGTGGGCCGGTCCCGGTTGGGTGCACAATAGCCTGAGACGGCTACATGAACGATCCACGGCATCAACTGGCGCTCGACCTGTTTCAGCAAGCCTACGCCTTTCAGATGCAGGGCGATCTCGAGAGCGCGGTGCGCTTCTACACGAGGTCCATCGAAGCGTTCCCGACCGCCGAGGCTTATACGTACCTGGGCTGGACGTACAGCTTCCAAGGCAAGTACGAAGCGGCGATCGACGAGTGCAAGAACGCGATTCTGATCGACCCGGGGTTCGGCAATCCGTACAACGATATTGGCGCCTACCTGATCAATCAGGGCAAGTTCGACGATGCGATCCCGTGGCTCGAGAAGGCGATCGCGAGCCGCCGGTACGATGCGTACCATTACCCCTGGTACAACCTGGGACGCGCGTTCGCGGCGAAGGAAATGTACAAACGGGCGCGGGAGTGCTTTCAAAAATCGGCGGAGATCTCGCCGGGTTTCGACTCGGCGAGACAGGCTCTCGCTAAATTGAGAACGGCAATTCAATAACAATATGACTGGTTCGCGGCGTCACTTCTTTCTCGGTCCGCTCTTCGCGGCGGCGGTCCCCTCCGGCGGTTTCGGCAGCGTGCCTTCGTTGCGCGCGCTCGGCTACAAGCCCTACTACGACAAGCTGAACGTGGCGGCGATCGGCTGTGGCGGACAGGGCGGGACGGATCTCAACGAAGCGGGGCGCACCGAGAATATCGTGGCGCTGTGCGACGTGGATCTGGACCGCGGCGCCGCCAACATCAAGAAGTACGAGAAGGCTCCGTTGTATCGCGACTTCCGCGTCATGCTCGACAAGGAAGGCAAGAACATCGACGCGTGCACCATCGCGATTCCGGACTTCATGCACGCCGCCGCCGCGCTCGAGTGCATGCGGCGCGGCAAGCACGTCTATCTCGAGAAGCCGCTGGCGCGGACTCCGTGGGAGTGCCGCCTGTTGCGCGAAGCGGCGGCGAAGTACAAGGTGGCCACGCAGATGGGCAACCAGGGCTTCTCCCACGAGTGCAACCGCGTGGCGGCGGAGATCGTGTGGTCCGGCGCGATCGGCGACGTGACCGAAGCGCACATCAGCGTCACGCCGGGCACCCATCCCACCGGGCTGCAACAACAGCCGCCGGAAGCGTCCGTGCCGAAGGACCTGGACTGGGACGCGTGGCTGGGCATCGCGCCGATGCGGCCGTTCAGTTCCTACTATGTGCCCTACAATTGGCGCGGCTTCTACGATTTCGGGACGGGCCAGATCGGCAATTGGGCGACGCACACGGCGGGGCCCGTCCACACGGCGCTGCAACTGGGCGCACCCACCAGCGTGGAAAGCGTCACGCAAACCAACCCGAGCAAGCTCACGTTTCCGGACCGGGCAACCATTCGGCTGGACTTCCCCGCCCGCGGCGGCATGCCGGCGGTGAAGGTTTTCTACCACGACTCGTCGCGAACCTCCGATCCGGATGTGTATCGCGTGCCGGGCATGGAGAGCGAAACGATCCTGCCGCCGGTGGACAACCTGGCGGAGAAAGGCCGGCCGACGTCGCGTGGTCGCGCGGGCGGCGGACACAAGGGCAAGCAACCGGCGGCGGGCACGAAACGGCAAGGCGCGGGCGGCGCGGGCGTGCCGGTGTTCGGGGCGGACCGCGGCGGTGCGGCGCCGGGCCTGCTCACGGGTAACGGCGCGGTGTTCATCGGCACGAAAGGCATCATGGCGACCAGTTCGCGCGGCGAAGGCGTGTGGCTGCTTCCGGCGGCGAGGTGGGCCGAGTACGTGCTGCCACCGCCGCTGTTGACGCGTTCGCCGGGGCATATGCTCGACTGGATTCGCGCGTGCAAGGGCGGCGATGCGTCCTGTTCGGACTTTTCCGTTTCGTCGCCCTATGCCGAGTGGCTCGCGCTGGCGGCGATCGCGTTCCGGGTTCCGGGCAAGCTGAGCTGGGATGGCGCGGCGGGGCGGTTCACCAACAGTCCCGAGGCGAACAAACACGTGCGCCCCGCCACGCGGGCGGGCCGCGAGTTGAAGCTGTGACGCCATGATCGCAACGCGATTCCCCCTTGCACTACTCGCGGCGGCGGCCATGGCGCAGACCCTCCCGCGGCAGGATGTGTTCCGCGCGGCGGGGCGCATCGTGGTGGACGGCAAGCTCGACGAACCGGCGTGGAAACAGGCTCCGGCGCTGAGCGCGTTCCACTTCAATTGGTGGACGCAGGGAGTGAAGGAGTCCACCACCGCCAAGCTGCTCTGGGACGACGAGTACCTCTACGCCAGCTTCCAGTGCGCGGACAAGCACATCGCGGCGGAAGCGATCGAGCGGCATGGACCCGTGTCACTGGACGACGCGGTGGAACTGTTCATCGCGCCCAATCCGGACAAGGTTCGCAACTACTATGGCTTCGAGATGAACGCCATCGAGACGATGCTGAATTTCATCCGCGCCGATTGGTATCAGGGGCCGTTCAATACCTATCCCGATGGCGTGCGGCTGCGCACTTCGCTGCATGGCGTCCGGAACAAGCGGGACTCGCCCGGCGACGACGGCTGGATTCTGGAAGTGGCGATTCCGCTGAAGGTTTTCGAGAAGGACGCCGCCCACACGCCGCCTCGCGAGGGCGACACGTGGCGGATGAATCTGAATCGCGCCGGGGGCAAGACGAACGCGCAGTACAGCACCTGGTCGCCGGTGAATTCGCCCAAGCCCAATTTCCATGTTCCGGAATCGTTCGGGTACGTGCGCTTCGTCAACCGTCCGCCGGTGAAGCCGGAAGCGGCGGACGCGGTGAACGCGGGCAAGCTGGTGGTGGAGCGGCCCACGCTGATTTGCCTGGGTTTCGAATGGGAGGTTTCCGGCGACGACAACCGGAACTCGTCGGTGGAGGTGAGCTATCGCAAGTCCGGCGGGACGGCGTGGAAACCCGCGCTGCCAATGTTCCGGATGGGCGGCGAGCGCGTGTTTCGCAAGGATCTCGGCTTGGACTACGTGGCTCCCGAGATGTTCGCGAGCAGCATCTTCGATCTCGCGCCGGATACCGAATACGAGACGCGATTCGAGATGAAGGATCCGGATGGGGTTCGCGGCGAGGCGGTGCGGGTGGTGAAAGCGAAAACCCGGGGCGAGCCCCGCGCGATTCGCAACGCGCGCGAACTGCACGTGTATCCGCCGGGCTGGAAGGGAGCGAAGATCGAGCCGTCGTTCACCGGGCTGAAGCAGGCTTATTATCTGTCGGGCAACGGCGACTGGTCCGTGTTGAGCGAGCGCAAGGTGCGGTCCGGGGACGTGATCGTGGTGCATGCGGGGCTGTACAAGGGCGACCGGCTTCGATACTCCGAACCAACGGGGCTGGATTTCGACGGCACGTACATCCTGACGGCGAAGGGGACGGCGCAGCGTCCGATCGTCATCCGCGCGGCGGGCGATGGCGAGGTGATCTTCGATGGAGACGGCGCGCAGACGCTGTTCAACGTGATCGCCGCCGATCACCACGTCTTCGAGGGCATCACCGTGCGCAACGCCGATATCGCGTTCCAGGCGGGTTGGAAGGACGTCGCGGGGTCAAAGGGGCTGACGGTGCGGCGCTGCCGGATCGAGGACGTGGGCATCGCGGTGAACGCGCAATACGCGGGTTCCAACGACTTTCTGATCACCGACAACGTGATGTTGGGGCGCGACGATCGTTACCGGCTGCTCGGCTGGTTCAGCCCCGGCATCTACGGCGGGAACAAGCTGAAGAGCTATCACGCGGTGAAGGTGTACGGATCCGGGCACGTGGTCAGCCACAATTACATCGCGTACTTCCACGACGGCATTTCCGTGTGCACCCACGGATCGCCGGACAGAGAGCCGGACCGGCGGGCCACGGCGATCGATTTTTACAACAACGACATCCACCTGATGGCGGACGACTTCATCGAGGCCGACGGCGGAGTACACAACATCCGCGTGATGCGGAACCGGGGCGTGAACGCGGCGCAGTGCGGATTGAGCGCGCAGCCGGTGTACGGCGGTCCCGCCTACTATATCCGCAACGTCATCTACCATGTTCCGACGGGGTGCGGATTGAAGTTCAACGTCAAGCCGGCGGGCATGGCGCTCTACCACAACACGATGATCACCGAAGCGCTGCCGGGCGATATGTTCTCCAACGTGCATTTCCGGAACAACCTGTTCCTGGGGATCGACGCTCCGGGCCGGCCGGTGTTCCGGTTCTCGAACGCGACGGCTTACTCCACATACGACTACAACGGGTACCGGTTGAATCCGAAGGCGAAGGACCAGTTCCTTTGGCAGTCGCCGGCGGGGAAGCCTCGCGATTACGAACAGGATCGCGGGTCCGCGAAGAAGTCAGGATCGCTCGCCGAGCTGCGCGCAGTGTCCGGCCAAGAGGAGCACGGCCTCGAGGTCGACTACGACATCTTCGAGAATCTGAAGGCTCCCGACGCCGCCAAGCCCCATGCGATCTACGAGGCGCGCGAGCTGAACTTCCGGCTGAAGGCGGGCGGCAAGGCGGTGGACGCGGGCGTTCGGCTCCCGAACGTCAACGACGACGCGACGGGAGCGGCGCCGGATTTGGGAGCGCTGGAATCGGGGCGGCCGGAACCGGTCTACGGGCCGCGCCCGTGATTCGGGCGCGGCTGGTTCTTGCCTCGAGTTTCGCCGCGTTGCTGGCGCTGGTGGCCGTTTCCGGCGCTCAGATCGCGCCCGATCCCCAGGCGCGCTGGTGGCGCGGCAACCTGCATACCCACACGCTCTGGTCCGACGGGGATGGGTTCCCGGAGATGGTGGCGGAGTGGTATCGCGAGCACGGATACCACTTCCTGGCGCTCTCCGATCACAACACGCTCAGTCAGGGCGAGCGCTGGATGGCGGCGAAAGCGATCGACGCGCGGGCGGGCGTGGACGCGGTGGCCCGATACAGGAAGCGCTTCGGCGAGTCCTGGGCGCGGACGCGCGGATCGAATGGCGACGGTTCGCTCGAAGTGCGGCTGAAACCGTTCGACGAGTATCGCGCGCTGGTGGAGGAGCCGAACCGGTTCCTCATGATCCAGAGCGAGGAACTGACCGGCGCATCGGGCGACGGACGGGCGCTGCACATGAACGCCACCAATCTCGGGGAGCAATTGCTTTATCAAGCGGGCGCCACCATCCGAGACACCATGGTGCGCAATCTGCAGGTGGTGGAGGAGTCGGCGAAGCGCACCGGCCGCGAAGTCATGGTGCACGTGAACCATCCGAACTACAAGTGGGGCGTGACGGCGGAGGATCTGGCGGCGGTGACCGGCGAACGGTTCTTCGAGGTCTGGAACGGCGTGGACGGCGACAACGATCCCGGTGACGCATCGCACGCCGGCGTGGACGAGATCTGGGATATCGCCAACACACTGCGCATTGCCCGCTACGGCGCGGCTCCGCTGTACGGACTGGCCACCGACGACTCGCACAATCACCATGGCAACAAGCAGCATTCGCCGCCGGGCCGGGCGTGGATCATGGTTCGATCGCGCCATCTCACGCCGGAGTCGATCGTGCGCGCGATTCGGGCTGGCGACTTCTACGCGACGACGGGAGTGGCGCTCGAGGATGCCGCTTTCGACAAGCAGTCCCGCACGCTTCGGTTGCGGATCGAAGCGCGGGCCGGCGAGACCTATGTGACACGCTTCATCGGAACGCGGCGGGGCGCGAGTCTGAAGGGCAAGCTCAGGGGGGCTGAGACGGCGTTGGAGACAACGCTCGACTATCGGAACGCGGCGGGTCCGGCGATCGGGGAAGTGCTGGCGGAGGTCGCGGGAACGGCGCCTTCGTACACGATGAAGGGCGACGAACTGTACTTGCGGGCGGTGGTGGCATCGAGCGGGCGCCCGGAGGTTCCGAGCGCCGAGTTCCCGTACAAGCGGGCCTGGACGCAACCGGTAGGCTGGTAGGCTGACGTTTGGACGGCGCCGGCTTCGACTCGGGGATCGGGTTCGTTCACGAGTGCCGCGCGCTGACCGTGGAAGAAATCCGCCGCCTGTTGGCTTGATAGTGGGCCCGTTCGGGCGTGAAGCCGTCGGCTCAGCGGCGATCACGGAGACCGTCGCTGAAGCCGTTCGTGAGTACCTGGTGATCCGCGAGACATTGCCGGCGGCCCGTTTGTCCGCTCGCGCTGGTTCGTTCGCGGCGACAGTACCGATCTCCCCTACAATACGCCGTTTTGCGCGCGTTAGAGTTAGACTGAGATTGTGCCTGAGACTGACATCCAGATCGTGTCGAACGAAGCCGGTGAGGCGACTGCCGTCATCGTGCCGATTGCTATTTGGAAGGAGATTGCCTCAGAGCGTGAAACTGCTTATCTCCTGAAATCCGACACCATGCGGCAGCGACTGCAGGCGGCTCTCCAACGGCAGAGCGGAGTACCACTCGAGGATGCGATAGCGAAGCTGGGCCTGTGAGAAGTATCGAGTTCGATCCTGCCGCCTTCGAGGATCTCGCTTGGTGGGCTCAACAGGATCGAAACCAGGCTGTCCGCATCATCCGGCTGGTAGCGGATACACAGCGCGATCCGTTCGCGGGGATTGGCAAGCCCGAGCCCCTCAAACACGAGCTGGCAGGATGCTGGTCCCGGCGCATCGACCGGGAGCACCGTTTGGTCTACCAAGTGTTGCCAGCGAAGGTTCGCATCCTGGCCTGCCGCTTTCACTATTGAGAAGCGCCGCCGGTGACCGGCGCCAGCGACTACCCCGGCTGTGTCCATCGCCGAATCCGCGGGATGCCAACCGGGCGCCAAAACATTCTCGGCCGCCCATATGCGTGGGAGAAAGGGTTCTTTTTTGGTCCATCGCCGAAGGCTCGACGCGGTACGGCGGCAGGCTTTGGGCTAGTTGGCTCTACGCTGTGTGACAAGGCGGGAGTTATCGGCGAGACTGTGGCTGGACATTGGCGAATACCGCCAAACCTCGGCCGCAGGTGACCATTTTTGCGGACTAGAACTAGAGATCTGTTAGACTCTTCCCATGATTCGAAACCTACTTGGTATTCTCCTGGCACTGGGACTGGTCCCGGCCATTATCGCAGCGCAAGATTCGAGAGTGAACTTGACTGCAGAAGAAGCCTCGATTCGGGCCCTGATCGCCAGGGATGCGGACGTTCCGTACGTGGAAGATCGCATCTTCTGGAGCGGCGCCTACAAGCGTCCCAGTGTGGGCTCGCAACGGGCAGAAGCCTTTTCACCCACGAACATGTCGAAGCGAAAGAACCAGAAAACTACCATCAAAGTGGAGCGTTTGGAAGTGGCTGTGTCCGGAGATATGGCCTGGGAGTTCTCCTATGGCACGTTGGACTTCGACGTGGATGAAAGCCCGGTCCGCCACGTACGCATAGACACAGCAATCCTGCGGACGTGGAAGAAGGTCAACGGGCAATGGAAGGTGGCAGCGAACTTCAGCAGACCGCTCGATGTTGATTTTGTGCCCCGCCCCGGCACGCGCTAAACAGTCCGGTCGAGACCTCCTGAGGCCAAGGTTCCGTACGGGCCGACCCGAGTTGAAACGGACAGCTCACGATCAACGGCCATGTCAGTAGAGGACTCGTACACTGCGACGGCCCGTACTGGCTTCGCGGGTGACGGCGCGAAGCGATCCAGTTCGATGGACCAAAACCGGTCCGTTTCTCCCATCGGGGAGTGCGGGCCGGATGTTGTTGATTGCCTGCGGGCGAAACCGGGCGAAAGGGTGGTCCCGAAATGCGGTCCGCGCCCACACTGCTGCGAAGTCGCACACCGTAGGGCAGACTGGTACCCAACCCAACGGCGCCGCGAACCGGCTTTTGGGAAACGATCCGGCTATCTGACCTGGCGGATTCCAGGCCTTTCACCCTTGCGAAACCTCCTCGCATGGCGGCGGGTTTCCGCGATCGGCTAAACGGAGCGGCTTCAGTCGATCAGGCCGTTGCGCAAGGCGAACCGCACCAGTTCGCCCGTGGAGTGGAGATTCAGTTTCTCCATCACCCGGCCGCGATGCGCTTCCACCGTATATACGCTCAGGTTGAGAGAGCCGGCGATCTCCTTGTTGGTCTTGCCCTCGGCGATCAACTGCAGTACTTCGCGTTCGCGCGTGGTGAGCAGGTCGATCGGGTCGGTGACGTGCTTGCGGTAGTCGCTGAGCACGGCGTCGGATACGCCGGAACTGAGATAGCCTTCTCCTTTGGCGATCGCCCGGACCGCGTTCACCAGATCGCCCTCGCCGGAGTCCTTGAGTAAGTAGCCGCTGGCGCCGGCGCGCAGGATCTCGCGCACGTACACGGAATCCTTGTGCATGGAAAGCGCGAGCACGCGGGTGCGAGGGGCCGCGCCCACGATGCGGCGAGTGGCTTCGATTCCGTTCAGTTCCGGCATGGTGACGTCCATGATCACCACGTCGGGATTCAACTCGGCGGCGCTGTCCACGGCTTGGCGTCCATTGGCGACCTCGGCGGCCACCTCCATGTCGGGCTGCGCGTCGAGGATCATCCGGAACCCATTGCGGACCAGCGCATGATCGTCAGCCAAAAGAATTCGCGTTTTCCGCATCGGCATTTTCCTTCACCTCTTGCACCGGCACCCATACTTCGATTCGCACTCCGCGGTTCTGGCCGGCGGACACCATCAGTTCCCCGCCCGCGTGTTGGGCGCGCGCGCGCATTCCCGTCATTCCGAGACTGGCGCCGCCGGCCGGCTCCGAGATGCCACGGCCGTTGTCTTCCACACGGAGCCAGATGCGCGCCCCCACCTCATGGAGTTCGACCTTCACTTGGGTTGCGCCGGAATGGCGGGCGACATTGGTGAGCGCCTCCTGCGCGATCCGGAACAGGTGCGTCTCCGTCTCGTCCTGGAGGCGGCGCTCCACGGTGGAGTGGAACTCGACGCTGAGTCCGGTTCGCTGGGCGAACTTCTCGGTGAGCCACCGAAGACCGGCGTCCAGCCCGAAGTCGTCCAGAATCACGGGACGAAGCAGTTGGGACAGCTCGCGGACGTTGGCGATGGCTTCGTCGACCAGATGCAGACAGTCGGTCCGGCGCGCGGCGAATTCGCCCGGGTTGCCGGCAATGAGGTTCGCCTTGACCGCCGCGAGCGACTGGCCGAGTTCGTCGTGCAGTTCGTGGGAGAACCGTCGCGCGGCCGCTTCCTGGCTTTGCAGCATGTGCCAGGACACCTTGTTCAGTTCGTTCGCCTGCCACTCCATCTGGCGGATAGTCCACCGGCTGAACGCGATGGTGAACCAGGCGAAGATCAGCGCCAGTCCAAAACACGCGCCCAGCAGCCAGGCGGGCTCGCGAGCGAAGCCGCGAGACTCCTCCTCGATGAGGTTCTCGGCCCTGGCGACGCGGCGCGAGCTTTCGGCGAGGAGCCGGTGCACCAGGCGCGCCGCATCGTCGTGGATGGCGAAGAGGCGGTCCAGCCGCTCCTCGGTCTGCCGCCCGGATTCGAGAAAGACGCGGGCCTCGGTGGAAAAGGCCCGGACCTCGCGGGATAGTTGGCGCCAGATCGCGGCCTCGGGCGTGTTGGCGGCCCCGGAGATCATGCGCTCGAGCGACGCGTCGGCGTCGTCCAGCCGGTGTAGCATACCCGGGGGATCGAGCGTTTCCGGCCGCCGGGACATCTCGTGCAGCACGGCGGTGAGCGTGTCCTGCTCGGCCTGCACGTCGTTGAGCAGCCGGGAAGCGAGCAACTGCTCCTTGACCAGTTCGGCGGTGTTGCTCTCGATCAGCCTGGCGCCGCGAACGGCGGACAGCCCTGCCGCGCCCAGCAACAGCAGCACTAGCAGGAACCCCGCGGCCATCGCGCGGAGAACATAGCGCTCGGTAATCGGCGGCTTCGATAAGAGGCCCATTCCGGGTCCGATCACCAGTTTAGGCCACTACTCAGTGGCCCGCGCGGGAGAGCGCCAACATCGCGGCGATTCCCTCGGCGGCGGATTCCCGAAGCGCGATGGCGGCGGCGGGCCACAGCCCCCCGGCGATCAGGAATACCGAGCATGCCGTCAAAGCCCAACGCTCCGGCGGACGAGCGTCGGGAACCGCCGGAACCGAGTTCGCGGGACGGCCCAGGAATAGACGCGCGAGCAGACGAAGGATCGTGATCGCGTTGATGGCGGTGGCGAGCGGAAGCGCCAACCCGAGCATCGGGTTCGACTCGAGCGCTCCGTGAAACAGCAGGTCCTCGGCCACGAATCCGAGCGTGCCGGGAAGCCCGGCGAGTGCGAGTCCGCAGATCGCGAAGAAGACCGCAAAGCCGGGGCATCCGCGCGGCAAGTCCGAGGTAACCGGACGGATTCACCGCTTCCGGACAGCGCACCTGGGCGAGCCGGTAGACAAGCGACATTCCCGTGGTGGCGGCGGCCACAACCATCCAGTGAATCGCCGCGCCAGCGATGCCCTCGTGATTCCGGCTCTCGAGTCCGGCGAGGATGAACGACGCCTGACTCACCGCGAGCAGCGCCAACAAGCGCGGCGTCGACTTCTCCGCGATGGCGAGAACCGCCGTGTACACCGCGGTGAGCAGCGCCAGGGCGGAGATCAGACCTAGCGCCTCCCGCGATTCCGCCGGGAACAGCTTCAGCCCAAACTTCGCCAGAGCGAAGGCGCCGAGATGGCCGTTGAGGAACAGAGTCAGGACTGGAGCCGAACCCTCCTCGAAAGCCATGACTACCCAGGAGTGGAACGGAAAGACTCCCTTGCGCAATAGCGCCGCCGACGTCAGGAGGACGAAACCCGGCCAAGAACCTCCGGCGGCGCAGGCTCCGGCGAGCAGCGCGACTCCCGCCAGTCCGGCCGTTCGTCCAGGAGCGCCATTGCCATCCGGGAACCAGCCCGCGACGAACGGCACAAGCGTGATCGCCCACGAGGCGCAGAACAACGGGAGCGATGGCGAGGCATAGGCGGCCATTGTCCCGGCCGCGATGGCAAGCAACCCGGCCATCGCCCCGGCGCTGCAATCGCGGCGAGGCAGAGCGGCGGAAGTGACCAAGGCCAGCCCGGCGAACAGAACCATAGGAACGGCGCCGAACCCGTCGATTTCGAAGATGCCATCGGCGGCCAGCCCACCTCCGTGAACGGTCCATGCCGCGGCGATGGCGCAGAGCAGCGAAACGGCAAGCGCGGCGGCGGCGATCTTCCGGCCATCGGAGGAACGGTCCGCGCCGGGACGCAGGAGGACGGCGATCGCGACGACAGGCGCCAGGATCGCAAGGCTAAGCATCGGCGCCTCCCGCGACTTGACGCGCCGCCGCCTGCCGTGCGCGGCTTCGGCTGGCCGGCGCACGCCGAGGCTCGATGGCTCCCAGCCCCCTCGACAGGCCCATCGCGGGCGCGATCACGAAGCGGTCCACCGCGGCGTCGACGAATCCCCGGTCGAGCCCCGCGCGGTACAGCCAGGCCTGGAATGTGGCTGGCAGCAGATTCTCGAGGCGCCTGCCCGTTTCCAAATGGCCGCCCGAGGCTGAGTGCATGCGGTGATAGTCGTGGAGCATGGACGGAGCGCGCAGGAACTGCAGAGTCCGCACGGCGGCGTGTCCGCAGATGTGCGCCACGGCCAGCCATGTGAAACCCAGCCCGATCTCGACGAAGATGATCCCTAATTGGGTCATCGACGCGAGGGAAAGCGACGCTTTGGCGTCGCTCGCCACGCGGTGGCTGATTGTGCCGAGCAACGCGGTGCCCGCCCCCATCACCACGACGGCGGCCGAGGCGATGGGCGCGGCGCGGAGCATGGGTTCGACGCGAAGCAGCAGATAGGCGCCCATGTGCACCGAGATCGCGCCGTAGAAAATGGCGCTGGAGGGCGTGGGACCTTCCATCGCGCGAGGCAGCCATCCGCAGAACGGCCCCTGCGCGGACTTGCCGCTCGCGGCCAACAGGAACAATAGTCCCACCCCGGTGGCGGTCGCGGTTCCCAGGTTCACTCCCGGCCCAGGCCAGGCGTTCGGGAAAAGCTTCTCGAAAGAAGTGGGGTGGATCGAGTGATGGAGCGCGAAGATGCCCGTGAGAAGCCCGAGATCGGCGACGCGATAGAATCCGAACACCCGAGCGGCGTTGCGCACCGGATCGGGCCGATCCTGGAAGAACGCGATCAGTAGCACGGAACTGATGCCAACCAGTTCCCAGCCGCCGATCATCAGATCGAACGAGCCGGCCGTGAAGACCAGCATCGCCCCAAAGGCGAAAAGGTGGAGCAGGAGGAAGAAGCGGAGGAACCCCTTCTCGCGATGCATGTAGCGGCGCGAGAACGATCCTACGATTCCGGCGAGAATGGCCGTCATGGCGATCATTGGCAGCGACAGCCGGTCGGCTATCAGAACCACGGGAAAGCCGTACGTTCCCACCGAGAACCAGTCCCCCAACGGCGCGCGCAACGCGGCGAGGTTGGAATTCCACATCACGGCGAAGATGACCGCGACGGCGATGCAGATGGCTCCGAACGCCGCTCCAGTCGCCGCCGCCACGGTTCGTTCGCGAGGCTCCCAGCCGGCGAGCCACCCCACCGAGAAGAAGAGAAACACCAGCCCCGGCGCCGCCACGATGGCGGGCAGCAACATCCAGGGTTCCAGAGGATGGGTCAAGCGATCTTCCTTTCAATCCGCGCCATCGGAAGATGCTCCCTCCGCCCGCGATACCAATCGAACGAGGAAGGCGCCGTCCGTAAGCGCTCGTCGTCCCCATCCACGGCATCGAATCCTCCGCCCCGGTACATGCGGATCGTGCCGGAAACGGGGTGCATCGACGCAAGACGAATCCAGCGGTTCTCGACGAACTGCTCGAGTTCCGGATTCTTGCGGATCACTCCCATGAGCCGCTCCGGCTCCGATTCGACGACGAAGAGAATGCGTCCATGTGGACCTTTCGCGGACCTGCCTGGTCGACCACACGGTGATGAAGAAGCTGGAAGAGATGGCGCAGGACTGGAAGCTCGAAAATCGCGAGTTGCTGATCACCGGCCTGGAAGAACACCGGCCGTTGTCGGCGCATCGCCACGCGGCCCGCGTGATGCGAACGGCCTGAGGGCGGCGCGGCCGGTCACGGCGCCTGCAGGGCCGCGAGCTCCACCAAATCGAGCCGGCCGGTGTAGATCGCCATGCCCAGCGCGGCGTGGATCCGGAGATCGCGCAGCGCGGCGATATCGGCTAGCGTGGTGATGCCGCCGGCGGCCGTGATCTCGTGGCAGGTCGCCGCGCGAAGGCTCGCGAACCAGCCGAGGTCGGTGCCCTGCAACATTCCTTCCTTGTCCACGTAAGTGCACAGGAAGCCGCCGCAGTAAGGCTCTAGCGAACGAATGACATCCACCGCGGCGACCTTCAGCGACTCGCGCCAGCCCTTTACCACGATCTTGCCGTCCTTGGAGTCGAGCGCTATGAGGACTCGCTCCGGACCCACCGCATCGGCGAGCGACTTCAAAAACAGCGCGTCGATGCCGTTGTAGGCGAACGCGGCCGTACCCACGATCACGCGGTGCGCACCTTGCCGGATGAGCTTCTCCGCGCGATCGACGGTCCGGACGCCGCCGCCGATCCGGCAGCGGGCGCGGCCGGCGAGGAACTCCACCAGATCGTCGTTCGCGCCGCGGCCAATCGCCGCATCGAGGTCGATCACCTGGATTTCGGGGAACGCGGCAAAGCGCTCCAGCATCTCGGCGGGCGTACCACCTTCGAGCGCCTTGTCGCGCCCTTGCACCAGTTGGACGACCTTGCCGTCCATCAGATCGATACAAGGAATGATCATTTCGAGACCGGACGCACCGGAATTCCCTTCCCTTCGAGAAAGTGCTTGAGATCGGCGACCGTGTAGGTCCCGTAGTGGAAGATGGACGCCGCAAGCGCGGCGTCGGCCTCGCCCTCGCGGAGCACCCGTTCGAAGTGCTCGGGCTTGCCCGCTCCGCCCGAAGCGATCACCGGGATGCGCGTGGCGCGCGATACCGATCGCGTCAGATCGCAATCGAATCCATCCTGCACGCCGTCGGTGTCCATCGACGTGAGCAGGATCTCGCCCGCTCCCAACGATTCGCCGCGTGCGGCCCACTCGACCGCGTCGATGCCCTGGTCGACCCGGCCGCCCTTGGTGTAGACGTTCCAACCGCCGCCGGCGCGATGCCGCGCGTCGATGGCCAGCACCACCGCCTGCGAGCCGAACTCGCGACTGAGTTCGGTGATCAGTTCCGGCCGGTGCACCGCCGCCGTGTTGACGCTGACTTTGTCCGCGCCGGCGAGGATGATCTTGCGCGCGTCCTTCACCGATCGGATGCCGCCGCCCACGGTCAGCGGAATGAAGATCCGGCGCGCCGTCCGGAAGACGACGTCGACCATGGTGTCGCGGCCGTCGCTCGAGGCCGTGATGTCCAGGAAGACGACCTCGTCGGCTCCTTGCAGGTTGTACCGTTCGGCGAGTTCCACCGGGTCGCCGGCGTCGCGTAGGTTGACGAAGTTCACGCCCTTCACAACCCGGCCCGCGGTGACGTCGAGACACGGAATGATTCGTTTCGCCAGCATGTCAGTAGTCCACGAAATTGCGTACGATGCGAAGTCCCAGGGCGCCCGATTTTTCGGGATGGAACTGCACGCCGAACAGATTGCCGCGTTGTAGCACCGCGGTGTATGGGACCTCGTACTCGCAGGTGGCCGCCGTGGCCTCGTTCACCGGGGCGTAGTAGCTATGCGCGAAGTACAGGTACGGGCGCGGCCCGAGGTCCTCGATCAGCGGCGATTGCTTGACAGGCACGATCTCGTTCCAACCCATGTGGGGCACGCGGGCGCCGAGGGGGAAGCGCCGGACCGCGCCCTCGAACACGCCGAGACCGGGGACAGCAGGCTCCTCCTCGCTGGAGGAGAACATGGCCTGCAGACCGAGGCAGATGCCGAGCAGAGGTACGCCGGCCTCGATCCGTTCGAGCAGCGCCGCCTTGACGCGCATCGCCTCGAGCGACCGCAACATCTGGCCGAAGTGGCCAACACCCGGGAGCACGATCTTGGTGGCATGCCGGAGTTCGGCCGCGTCGTCGATCACTTTGTACGGAGCGCCGATCTCGGCCAGCGTATTCTGGACCGACCTCAGGTTGCCGGCGCCGTAGTCGAAGATCGAGATCATTTAGAGCAGCCCCTTGGTGGACGGCAGCAGATCCTTCAGCCGCGCGTCCTTGGAGCAGGCATAGGAGACCGCGCGCGCGAAGCACTTGAAGATCCCTTCGATCTTGTGATGGTTGGAACGGCCGTAGAGGATCTTCGCGTGGAGGTTGGCGCCGGCGTGATTGACGAAGCCGCCGAAGAAGTCCTCCACCAGTTCGGTCTGCAGGTCTCCCACGAGGCGCACCTTCACCAGATCCTTGTAGACCAGAGCCGGCCGTCCGCCCATGTCCACCGCGACGACAGCGAGCGTCTCGTCCATGGGAAGAACGAAATAGCCGGCGCGGTTGATGCCCTTGCGGTCGCCGAGCGCCTTGGAGAAAAGTTGCCCGAGGACGATTCCCACGTCTTCGACGGTGTGATGTTGATCGACGTCGAGATCGCCTTCGGCCTTGATCGTGAGATCGAACCCGCCATGCTTGGTGAAGAGTTCGAGCATGTGGTCGAAGAACCGGATGCCGGTCGAGATGTCGTAGCGGCCCTTGCCTTCGATCGTCAGCTTGCCGCCGATGCGCGTTTCCTTGGTGTCGCGTTGCAGCGATGCGGTTCGTTTCATCGGTTGTTCAACACTCCCGGCAGTTGATTGATGTCCTCGACGACGGCCACGGCGCGGGTCTCCTCGAACAATTCGAGAAGCCGGTCTCGATAAGCAACGCCCGGCGCGGCGACGCCCACGAAGGGCACTCCGGCGGCAAGCGCGGAGCGCGAGTCGTCGACGGTGTCGCCAACATACCAGAGTTCGCGATCCGGATGCCGCGTGCGGACCAGTTGGAGCCCCTCCGGGTCCGGCTTCGGCCGCGCGACGTCATCGGCTCCTATGAGCGGCGAGAACGGAATTCCGGGCGCGAAGCGGCGCAGCGTCATCATCGCTTCCTCGCGCAGCCGGCCTGTGAAGATCGACAGCGAGTAGCGCCGCGAGAGGCCCTCGAGCAGGCTGGGATCGGGGATCCAACGCTCGCGCGCCATGAGCCCGTCCGGAATGCCATCCACGACATTGCCGAAGAAGATCGAGTTGAAGTATCCGACCACGGTCTGGTATTCGACTTCGACGCCCATGTCGGAAGCGATCTTCTGGGACAGCGCCCAGTCGTTGTTCCAGCCGCCCTGGTTCTTGTATTCCTGGACCAGATCGCGCCCGATGGCGCGGCCGGTGAAGTGCTGGACGGTGCGGCAGATGGTCTCGCGATAGGACTCGCCCACCTCGACCAGCACGCCGTCCATATCGAACACGATCATCTCGCGGCTCACAGAATCGCCTCCAATTCACGCAGAAAGGTCGCGGCCTGTTCGCGCGTGCCCACGGTGACGCGAACGCAGCCGGCGATCTCGTAAGAACGGTCGCGCACGAGCACGCCGCGGTCGCGCAGCTTGTCGCGGATCTCGATGGAGCGATCGCCGGCGCGGAACAGCACAAAGTTCGCCTGGCTCCGGTAGTACGGCAAGCCGAGCCGTTCGAAGCCGCGGTAGATATCGTCGCGGGCCAGCAGCACCTCGGCCACGTAATCGCGGACGTACGCGGTGTCCGCCACCGCGGCGCGGGCGGCGACGGCCGCCAGCCAATTCACGCTGTACGGCGACTGCGACTTGCGCAGAAAGGCCACGTTCGCCGCCTGCGAGAACAGGCAGCCGATGCGCATGGCCGCCATGCCGTAGGTCTTGGAGAAAGTCCGGCTCACGAAGAGGTTCGGATACCGGTCGAGGAGCCCGAGCGCGGTGACTCCCGAAAACTCGAAATAGGCTTCGTCGATGAGCACCGCCGCGCCGGGCGCGGCCTCGAGGATCGTCCGCACTTCAGCGAGTCCGATGCCGGTTCCGGTGGGATTGTTCGGATTCGAGATCAGCACGGCGCGTGTCCCGGGCCGGATGGCGCCGGTCAGGTCCTCGAGCGGGAAGCTCAGGTCGTCCCGGTAGGAGAGTTCGCGCACGTTGGCGCCGGCCAGTTCCGAGTAGAACTTGTACATGGCGTACGAGGGATGGAGAATCAGCACCTCCTGCCCGTCGTCCACGTAAGTGTTCACCAGAACCTGGATCGCCTCGTCGGTTCCGTTGCTCATGACGAATTCGGCAGGGCGGACTCCGAAGAATCGCGCCAGTTCCGGCTTCGCGTCGACGTATTCGGGATAGACGGTAAGGCCTTCCGTGGAGAGCGCCGACCGGAGCGCTTCGACCACGCGCGGCGACGCGCCGACGGTGTTTTCGTTGAAGTCGAGCCGGAGCTTGCCGGCGCGGCCCGCCGACGGCGGCGAGTACGGCGCCATCGCGACGACCGCGGGTCTAGGAGCGAGCATCGCGGCGCGCCTCCACGCTTCTGGCATGCGCTTCCAGGCCTTCGGCCCGCGCGAGTTCGGCGATCGCCGGCTCGAGCTTCCGGAGCGCGGATGCCGAGAGTTGCTGGACGCTGATCACTTTCACATAGTCGGCCGCGGAGAGTCCGCCGCGAAGACGCGCCGCGCCGCTCGTCGGAAGCACGTGGTTCGGGCCCGATGCGTAGTCGCCGGCAGCCTCCGGACTGTGCGCCCCGATGAATACCGAACCAGCGTGGCGCACGCCCGGGAGCAGTTTGGCGTCCGGGATGCTTAGGTGCTCGGGAGCGAACCGGTTGGAGAGTTCGATGGCCTGATCGAGCGATTCGACAAGGATGGCGGCGCTATTGCAATCGATGGCCTGGCGCGCGATATCCGCGGCGGGCAGCGTCTTCAGTTGCTCTTCCACCTGCGCGGCGACGGCCTCGGCGAGCGTTCGCGACGTGGTGAGCAGGATCGCGCTGGCGTCGGTGTCGTGCTCGGCTTGCGCGAGCATGTCCGCGGCGATCCACTTCGGATTGCCCTCGGAGGCGATCATGAGGATCTCGGTGGGTCCGGCGACGAAGTCGATCCCCACCTCGCCGGCAAGCAGCTTTTTCGCGGCCGCGACGTAGATGTTGCCGGGACCGACGATTCGATCCGCCTTGGGCACCGTCCTGGTTCCGTAGGCGAACGCGGCGATGGCGTGCGCGCCGCCGATCTGAAACACGTCCGACGCCTTCAGATAAGAAGCGGTTCCGAAGATGGCGTCCACGGGCCGCGGCGAAGCGGCGCAAATACGCGGCACTCCGGCGACGTGCGCCGGAATCACCGTCATCATGAGCGTGGAAGGGAGCGGATAGCGTCCGCTCGGAATGTAGGCCGCTACACAATCGAGCGGCCGAACGATCTGCGACAGCTTCAATCCCGGCGCCGGGAGGATGGACTTCGCGGTAGGCAACTGCAGCTTGGCGTAGGCGCGAATATTGCGCGAGGCCTCGCGCACGGCGCCGCGCAGAGCGGGCGTCAGGCGGCGCCACGCGGCATCGAGTACGGCCTGATCGAGGCGAAAGCTCTTGCCTTGGAACCCGTCGAACCGGCGCGCATATTCGAGCACGGCTCTGTCGCCGCGGTTGCGTACGTCGTCGAGGATGGGCCGCACGGTCCGTTCGGCATCGGTCATGCGCGCCGCGCGGCGCACGAGCAACTTGGAAGCTTGGGAGGAATCGATGATCCGGAGCATCGTTACATCACGATCTTGTTGAGAGGATACTCGACGATGCCTTGCGCGCCCGCTTCCTTGAGCCTGGGAATGATGCGGCGCACGGTGCTTTCGTCGAGGATGGTGTTGACGGCCACCCAATCGTCGTCGCTCAACTGCGAAATGGTGGGCCGCTTCAACGCGGGGAGCACGGCGAGCACCGATTGTAGGTCGTCCTTCTTCACGTTGAGCATGAGGCCGACCTTGCCGAGCGCCGCGATGGCTCCGTCGAGCAGCATCTTGACGTCCTCGAGCTTGCGGCGCTTCCAGCCGTCGTTCCACGAGTCGACGTTGGCGATCAGTTGCGTGTTGGACTCGAGCACGGTTTCGACGATGCGGAGGTTGTTGGCGCGCAGCGAGGAGCCGGTTTCGGTGACCTCGACGATCGCGTCAGCCAGCACGGGAGGCTTCACTTCGGTGGCTCCCCAGGAGAACTCGACCTTGGCGGTGACGCCGTGGCCGGCGAGGTAGCGCTGCGTGGCGCCGACCAGTTCGGTGGCGATGATCTTGCCTTGGAGATCCTTGACCGACTGGACGGGGCTCGATTCAGGAACGGCCAGCACCCATCGAACCTTGCCGAAGCTCTGCTTGGCGTAGATGAGATCCGCCACGACCTGGACTTGCGCGTCGTTCTCGATGACCCAGTCCCGGCCGGTGAGACCGGCGTCTAGGACGCCGTCCTCGACGTAGCGCGCCATTTCCTGGGCGCGAATGAGCATACACTCGATGTCGGGATCGTCTATGCCGGGGAAGTAGGAGCGCGACGAAACCGAGATATTGAATCCGGCACGCCGGAACAGATCGACGGTAGCCGTTTCGAGCGAGCCCTTGGGGATGCCGAGTTTCAGTTTGGGAGTCATGCCGTTAGCCTCCGTACACCGAGTTCGGATCGAAGGCGCGCGTGTCAACAGTGTTCCACTCGCCGTTGTCGAGCCTCTTGAAGAAGCAGCTCTGGTAGCCTTCGTGGCAGACTCCGGGGCCGATCGCTTCGACGCTGGCGACGACCGCGTCCTGATCGCAGTCGGTTCGCAGTTCCTTGACGGCCAGACGGTGGCCGGAGGATTCGCCCTTCATCCAGAGCTTGTTGCGCGAGCGCGAGTAGAAGTGCATGAAGCCGGTTTCCACTGTCTTGCGCCAAGCCTCCTCATTCATGAAGCCGACCATGAGGACGCGGCTCGTGGAGCTGTCCTGCACCACCGCGGCCACCAGGCCATCGAGTTTTTTGAAGTCCAAATTCATACGTGGTAAAAGAGAAAAGCCCGCCGGTTCGCGGCGGGCTGTGCTTCGAATCTTGAGTTCTTGGGGGAGTTTAGAAGCCGACCCGCGCGCACGAGTGGCAATGATGGTGCGAGAGGGCGATCCGGCAAACGCGCATTGGAACGGCCATTGTAGCACGGATCGCCAGACCCTGCCTCGGTCGTCGAGAGGCTCGATGCCGCCGCGGCTTTTCGAACCGTCTCGCCACTTTGCCGTAGGCCGGGAGGCGCAATGAGAATGAGCGACTCCGGCCGGCAGGGCGACCTTCGGAGCGCTTTGATAGCGATCAAGGCGCCTTCGATCGGGGCCCGGGATGAATCCTAGGCGGGCCGCGAGTTCAGACGCGCCCACGCAGTCCTTGCAGGCGACGCGGCTCACCGGTTCTTCTCCATGAGCTCTTCGAGCCGCGTCAGGACACCGCTCACGATGTTGCGGGCTTCGCGGTGAGGTTTGAGGGAGTCGAGGAAGTCCCTCGAGAAGGCCTGCCACTCCTTCTCGTTGGGGAACGGGATCTTCCAGGGAGCATACTCGCCCTCCTTTTGGATGTAGCTCTCCCCGGACGACGCGGTTCGCGGCGATTTCCGAGGCCGGATCGGTTGCTTCCACTGTTGCTCGAGAGCTTCGTCGATGATCGTGTACATGATTTATCCGTTGGAGCCGCTCCGGGGCGGCTCATTGGAGGTGGTGGGAACGGGCGCGACGAGGCGCAAACGGGGCTCGCCGGGTTTGTTCGGTAATTCTTGCGCGAGCGGAGTTTGCGGTGGCTTCGTTCGTTCATTTTCGGCGATGGCCGCGGATTGCGACGCGGCTTCGAGCGCGGCGCGCTCCTTATGCAGGCGCGCGGCTTGGATCTCGGCGAGGTGCTTTTCGGCGCGGCGGGCTTCGCGGGTGAGGCGCGCTTCCTGGCGGTCGAGGGTTGGCGAGGGCGCGGGAGTTGTCGCAGCCCTTGCGATAGGCGAGAGCGATGCGCGTGGCTATGTCGATGTTGTCGTAGTCCGCCTCGAGCTCGGCCTGCATGGTATCGGTGTCGAACTGGAGTAACTGGAGTAGGCGCGTTTCGATGGACCAGACGCGGCGAAGGCGCCACTTGGCGGCCACGATCTCCTCGACGATGAGATACTCGCCGTCATTGGCGGGTTGGTGGATGTCGACGAAGGACTGACGGAACTGCTCGAGGAGACTCGGCAGACTCGCCTCGGAGGAGGAGCGCCTTGCCGAGGAGTCCGTGCTTGATCGCGTTCTGGGCAACGCGGAGCTTGCCTTCGGACGTGATTGGGCCGAGCGATTGAGCTCCGTTGATGCGCACCGTTTCCGATTGCCGTAGTGCGGACATGGATCGTTCACCTCGCCCGCAAGTTTGGCATTCGAGTCAAGTGGACGATGGCGCCTCTGCACGCCAAGTTATTGGAATCAGGGGAGAAATATTTTGGCGGAAAACTGGCTCCTTGTGGGCTTTCGCCGACACACCACCACCTAGTGAGGGGCGGTTTCTCGGGTTTTTACGGATTATTTTAAT
>SYLY01000178.1 GCA_005808475.1 Acidobacteriota bacterium | reverse complement strand
CGCGCGCCGTCGAGCGTCGCCGACATGACGACCAGCTTCAGATCGCGCCGCCGTTGTTGCAGCCGCCGCAAGAGCGCCAGCGCGACATCGCCATCCAGATGCCGCTCGTGGAATTCGTCGAGCACCACGCAGGACACGCCGCGAAGCTGTGGATCGGAGACCAGCCGGCGGGTGAGCACGCCTTCCGTCAGGAATCGCAGGCGAGTGGCGGGTCCGCTCACGTCCTCGAAGCGAACCTGATAGCCCACGGTTTCACCCAGGTGCTCGCCCATCTCCGACGCCACGCGGCGCGCCGCCATGCGAGCCGCCAGACGCCGCGGTTCGAGCACCAGCACTTCGCCGAATTCGAGCAGCGCGGGAGGAACCCGCGTCGTCTTGCCCGCTCCGGGCGGCGCCTCCACCACGACGTTCGAGCCCGCGCGCAACGCGGCGAGGACCGCGGGGATCGCGCTGTCGGCCGGGAGTTGCACGCTACTTCTGGTCGAACAGATCCTGGCGGTCCACTCGTTCGCCCTTGAAGATCACCGACGAGATCCGCTCGGTGGCGGCCACGTCGACCAGGGGATTGCCGTCGACCACCAACAGCGAGGCGTCGTAGCCCTTTTTCACCAGTCCCACGCGATCGCCGATGCCGAGCAACGCCGCGGCGTTCGTCGTGGCCCCGCGCAAGGCGGCGCCGCCAGGCACTCCCGCTTGCACCCAAAGCTGCAGTTCGCGATGGATCGCGGGGCCGTGGAACACCAATGGATTGCCTGCGTCCGTACCCGCGGCCAACGTCACGCCCGCCTGATGCGCGCGCTTCAGGTTGGCCATATGATCTTTCAGCGACGCCGGATACTTGGCGGCCCAGTTGTCGCCGCGCTCCACCATGGAGCGGGTGCGAATCAGAAAATCGGGCGAGGGCGCCACCTGTTGGACCAGGCTTCTGGCGAGCAGTTCCGTCCTCTTGTCGCGGAAATTCTCGAGCGCCTCGATGACGGAAAGCGTCGGGACATAGCGCACTCCCTTCTCCTTCATCGCCGCGAACAGCGCTTCCGGAACCGGATCGCGCGCGCCGTGTTCGATGGAGGACGCGCCCGCTTCCACGGCGTCGGCGATGTCCTTGCTGTCGCCCGTGTGGACCGCGAGTGGCAATCCCTCCGCGCGCGCCTGTTCCGCGATGGCGCGCAGGATCGACACGTCCATGCGCTGGAACGGCGCGCCCGGCACACCCGCGTCCATCACGGCCTTGATCGACTTCACGCCACGCTTTTTCAACTCGGTCACCATCGAGCGAGCCTGATCGGGGGATTCGGGCAGCCGCACGAATTCGCGCCCCGCCATCTCGCGAACCTGTTCGGGCGCCCGTTTGAACAGCTCCGTGCCGTGTCCACCCTGGGCGGTGAACAGCGGACCGCCGGCGATCAGTTCCGCGCCGAGGAACGCGCCGGAACCGTCGTTGCGCACCAGTTCGAGAGACGGACCGGTGAAGTCGCCAACCGATCGCACCGCCACCACGCCGCTGAACAATTGCGACGCGAGCGCCCGTCGCATGGCCGCCGCGAGGTCGAAGAGCTCGGAACCGTCCATCGGCCCGGCGGGCGATCCGAGATGAACGTGCGCGTCGATCAACCCCGGCAGGATGGTTTTGCCCGCCGCTTCGACGGCGTCGGCGTTGAGTTCCT
This sequence comes from Acidobacteriota bacterium, assembly GCA_005808475.1. Taxonomy (GTDB): domain Bacteria; phylum Acidobacteriota; class Terriglobia; order Bryobacterales; family Bryobacteraceae; genus SYLY01. The sequence continues at coordinate 1,783 of SYLY01000178.1, read as the reverse complement.
TGGCGTCCGGCGGCGTGTCCTTGTACACCTCGGCGATCTTGCCGCCCTTGATCAGCAAGGCGCCGTTCGGAATCACCGAGCCGTCGCCCACGAAGATCAGCGCGTTGCGGATGAGCCGCGTGTGGTTGCGGCGCACCTCGCGGTCCAGCCGCTTGGCTTCGTCGATGTGATCTCGCGAGTAGGTCTGGTAGATGCCGAGCGCGAGGAACGGCGCGAGCACGGCGAAAACCCAGGCTTTCGACGAACGCGGCAGCTTCTCCTCTTTCTCCCAACGGAAGAGTTTGGACGCGATGAAGCCTCCGATGATCGCGGTGGCGGCCAGTCCCGCGACCGAAGGCCAGTTCGCGAACAGCCCCTCCGACTTCAGCATGATGCGCTGCACGCCGGTGTTGAGGTACGACGCCGGCAGGAACTGCGCGGCGATCTGCGCTCCGGCAGGCAGCGAACTGATAGGAACCGTGGCGCCGCTCATCAGCAGCATCGGCATGTAGAGAATCTGGATGAGCACGTTGCTCTCGGCCACCGAGTTCGCGACGGCCGCCACGATCAGGCCGATGGCGCGGAAAGCGAAGCAAGCCAGCGAGATCAGCAGCAGCAGCGACCACATACGGTCCGGCCACGGCATCCCGTAGACGAAATGGCTCAACGCCAGGATCAGCAGCGCCGAGGGGAGATAGAGCAGCCAGCCCGTCACCATCGAAGCGGCCAGGATCGGAACCGGCGAGATCGGCGTCACCTTGTACCGCCGCAGAATGCCCGTTTCGCGCTCCACCACCGCGCGAATGCCCGCACCGAACAAACCGCTTCCGAGAATGCCGATCACGATCACCATCGGCACGATCCGCAGCATCGCTCCGGCGGCCGCGTTGCCGTCGCCGATGAACTGTCCGAACGCGAAGAAAAAGATCAGCGGGAAGACGTAGTTGAAGAACAGCACCGCCCGCTCGCGAAAAGCGAGCCGCAGGTTCATGCGGATCAGCGCGACATAGGGCCGCATCTATTCGCGCAGCCTCCGGCCGGTGAGTTCGATGAACACATCCTCGAGCGTGGGCCGCTTCAAGTGGATGTCGGCCAGTTCGATGCCGAGCTGGTCGATCCACTTGACCAGATCGGCGAGCGTCCGGGCGGGATGGGCGGAGGTGGCGGTGACGGTGAGCCGGTCCTCGCTGAGGGCGATCTTTTCACACGCCACCGGCGGCGGATCGGGCAGCGGCGTGACGGCGATCACCTCGACGCGCGAATGCCCCAGCGTCTTCGCCTGAATCTCGCGCGGCGTGCCCAGGGCGATGATCTTGCCCTGATCGATGATGGCCACGCGGTCGCACAGACGCTCCGCCTCTTCGATGTAGTGGGTAGTGATGAGAATGGTGCGCTTCTCGGATCGAAGCTGCTCGATCAGCCCGTGGATTTCGAGCCGTACTTGCGGATCGAGGCCGGTGGTGGGTTCGTCCAGAAAAACCAGTTGCGGATCGTTGATCAACGCCAGAGCCAATGCCAGACGCTGCTTTTGGCCGCCGGAGAGCGTGCCATGGAAGGCGTTCCGCTTCTCTTCGAGTTGCAGCCTCTTCAGGATGACGCCCGAGTCCGCCGTACGGGAATAGAAGGCGCCGAAAAGTTCCATCGCTTCGATCACCGTGCACTTGTCCGGCAGGTTGGTGGCTTGCAGGCAGACGCCGATCCGGTCCTTGATACGCGTCATGTCGCGGTCGGGATCGAAGCCGAGCACCTGCACTTCGCCGGCGCTGCGTTGGCGGATTCCCTCGAGAATCTCGATAGTCGTGGT
>SYLY01000177.1 GCA_005808475.1 Acidobacteriota bacterium | reverse complement strand
GAGATGATCGGTCTCATGCTGGATGGCCCGCGCCAGCAACTCCTCGCCCGTGGTTTCGAAGAACTCGCCGTCGGGATTCTGCGCGCGAACCGTGGCGCGCATGGCCCGCTTCACGTTTTCGCGGAACCCGGGAATCGACAGACACCCTTCCTCGCCCACCTGCGAGCCTTCCAGCAGCGTGATGGTGGGATTGATCAGCACCACCCGCTGCGCGTCGTCCTCACCGGCGGAGCAGTCGATCACGGTGACGCGCTTGGACACTCCCACCTGCGGCGCGGCCAGTCCGACGCCCTTGTGCGCGTACATGGTTTCGAACATGTCGTCCACGAACCGCCGCAGTTCCGCCGATCCGAAATCGGTTACTGGACCGGCGGGCTTTTCCAGGACCGGCTCTCCGTATTTGAGGATGCGGTATACCATCAATAGTTCCTGACCTGTTCGAGATAGCCTTCGTAGTTGCGGCGGGTTTCGCGCAGGGAATCGCCGCCGAACTTGTCGAGGAACGCCTGCGCCAACACGATCGCCGTCATCGCCTCGCCGATGACGCCCGCGGCCGGCAGCACGCACACATCGCTGCGCTCATAGGCGGCAAGCGCGGACTCGCGCGTCTTCAGATCCACTGACTCGAGCGGCCGCCGCAGCGTCGATATCGGCTTGAGTAGCCCACGGACCAGCAAATTCTGGCCATTGGTCATGCCTCCCTCGAGTCCGCCCGCGCGATTGGCTCCGCGGGTGAAGCGGCGCTCCTCCTTGTCGTAGCCAATGGTGTCCTGCACCTTGGAACCGTAGTTGGCCGCTCCATCGGAGGCGAAGCCGATCTCGACGCCCTTCACTGCTTGCATCGAAACGATCGCTTGCGCCAGCCGCCCGTCGAGCCGCGAATCCCAGGTCGCGTGCGAGCCCAGCCCGATGGGCAGCCCATGCGCCACCACTTCGAAGACGCCGCCGACGGTGTCGCCGGTGCGGTAGGCGTGGTCGACCACCGCTTTCATGCGGAGTTCGGCGTCGGAGTCCACGCAGCCGAGCAGTACCTCTTTCCTGGCCGCGAGCGCGGTCAGTTCTTCCCAAGCCACGACGCGGTCCGACTTTTCGGGTCCGCACTGAATCACGTGGCTGAGCACACCGATTCCGAACTCGGCGAGAAACTGCTTGGCCACCGCGCCCACGGCGACGCGCGCGGTTGTTTCCCTGGCGCTGGCGCGTTCCAGCACGTAGCGGGCGTCGGCGAAGTCGTGCTTGATCGCGCCGGCCAGATCGGCGTGGCCGGGCCGCGGCCGGTCGACGGGTTTCCGCTTCTCTCCGCTGCCTTCGAAGTCCTCGACGGGCAGCGTTTCGGTCCAGTTCTTCCAGTCGCGGTTCTCCACGATCATCGCGATCGGCGCCCCGATCGTCTTCGAATGCCGGACGCCGGCGACCACGCGCACGGTGTCGGTTTCGATCTTCATGCGTCCGCCGCGGCCGAAGCCCTGTTGGCGGCGCCAAAGTTCGTGATTGATGGTTTCCAGACGAATAGGCACGCCGGCGGGCATTCCGGTCAACGTAGCGACCAGACACTCGCCGTGTGATTCGCCCGCGGTTTCAAAGCGGAGCATTGGGAGGGGGTGATCCCATGGTAGCGGACCCTCGAAAGCCCGGGCAACCGGCGGCCGCCATTCGACACAGCGTTCGCCGCCCCGAATGTTGTATCTTGTTCAGCGATGAACAGACTGCTTCTTCTCGCGGCGGCCTCCGCTTTTCTGCACGCCGCGCCCGCGTTTCGCGTCCAAGAGATCCAGAACGGTTGGGGCGTCGTCTACGCGGTACTGATCGAGGACGTCAACAAGGACGGCAAGCCCGACGTCGTCGCCATCAACCCCACGCAACTCGTCTGGTGGGAGAATCCCACGTGGACCCGCCACGTCGTCATGGACGGCCTCACCAAAAAGGACAACGTCAGTGTCGCGGCCGAGGATCTCGACGGCGATGGCACACTCGACTTCGCGGTTGGCGCCGACTGGCAGCCCACCAACACCAAAGGAGCAGGCAGCATCCAATGGGTCAACGGCAAGGGCGGCCCGCTCCATCCTGTCGGCGAGGAGCCCACCACGCATCGCATGCGGTGGGGTGACGTCGATGGCGACGGCAAGCGCGAACTGATTGTGGTTCCCTTGCAGGGCCGCGATACGAAGGGTCCGGAGTGGGAAGGCAAAGGCGCGCGAATCCTCGTCTACTGGCCGCGTCCGAACGGCGAATGGAAGATGGAGGTGGCGAGCGATTCGCTCCACATCGTCCACAACTTCATCGTCGTGAACGGCGAGATCTGGACCGCGTCGAAGGAGGGCGTCCACGCGATCCGCCGCGGTTCCGGCGGCGCATGGTCCATGCGCAAGTTGGGTCAAGGCGCGCCCGGTGAGATCAAGCTGGGGCAGGTGAATCGCGTGCGTCATCTCGCCACCGTCGAGCCATGGCACGGCAACAAGATCGTGGTGTACGAAGAGCCAGTCGAGCCGCTCACTCCGCAGGCGGGAACGGTGACGGTGCGCAAGGCGGTCGCGGGCGCGGAGTGGAAGCGCACGGTGATCGAGGACAAGCTCCAGCAGGCGCACGCGCTCGGCTGGGCGGATTTCGATGGCGACGGCTCCGATGAACTCGCGGTGGGCTGGCGCAACAAGCCGCACGGCGTCGCGGTGTACAAGCGAACGCCCGCCGGAGAGTGGACCAAGACGATGGTCGACGAAGGCATGGCGGCCGAAGACTTGGCCGTGGGCGACCTGAACGGCGATGGGCGTCCGGAGATCGTCGCCGTGGGCCGCTCGACGCAAAACGTGCGTATCTACTGGAACGAGACCAAACCCGCGTGGGTCAAGCACACGGTGGCCATGGGATTCCAGAATTCGACCGCTGTCGCCGCCGACTTCGCGGGTGACAAGCGAGCCGACGTCATCACTAACGCGAACGGCAAGACGGTCCTCTACGTCGCGCCCGATTGGAAGCCGGTGGTGCTGCACGAAGGCGCCAACGCGATCCACAGCGAAGCGTTCGACATCGACGGCGATGGCGACATCGACTACATCGGCGCGCGCTACTCGCCGGGGCTGATCTTCTGGCTCGAACGGCCGGCGAATCCGCTCACCGCCAAGTGGACCTATCGCGTGATCGACGATGTGGAACTGGGCGGGGTCGACGGCATCCACGGACTGATTCTCGGCGACGTGGACCGCGACGGAAAGCTCGACGTGATCGGCAACAGCGCGCAACCGGGAGTCAGCGGAGCTGGCGCGAAGTTCCCGCGCAATTATCCGGACTCGCTCGCGTGGTTCCGCGCGCCGAAAAATCTGAAGTCCGCCAAGACGTGGGAACGCTACATCTTCGCCGGCAAGGATGCGCCCGGGCTCAGTCACTACCTGGGCTTCGGCGACGTGAACGGAGACGGCCGGCCCGACATCGCATCCGCCGCGAAAGTGGCCGATCGAGGCAACTGGTACGCGTGGTGGGAGCAGCCTCGCAATCCGCGACAACCGTGGAAGAAGCATGTCGTCGCCACTGGCCAGGAGGGCGCCACCAACATCCACATCGCCGATCTCAATGGCGACCGCAAGGCGGACTTCTTCGCCTCGCGCGGACACGGCAAAGGGATCGTCTGGTACGAAGCGCCGGATTGGAAGGCTCATGAGGTCAACCCCGAGATCACCGGGCCGCATTCGCTCGCGCTCGGCGACATCGACGGAGACGGGGACATCGACGCGGTGACGTGCGCCAAGGATTCGGGCGTCGCGGCGTGGTTCGAAAACGACGGCAAGGGCGGCTTCACCACGCACCACATTCACGAGGATCAGTCGGCCTATGACATCCGCTTGTTCGACATGGACGGCGACGGCGATCTCGACGTGCTGGTGGCCGGCCAGGCGAGCCAGAACGTGGTCTGGTTCGAGAACCGGATGAAGAACAGGTAAGCGGCGATGGTACTGACGTTCGAGGAACTGCTCGCCTACGTTGACGAAGAACGGGCCAAGTGGGACGCCTGGTTTCGCGGACATCCGCGCGAGGCGGCAACCGCCGCTTGGCCGCTGCTCGACCATCTGTTCGTCACCGAACTCCGCCACACGCAGCGCATTCGCGTCGAATATCCGCTGCCGGAGTCCACCGGAGTCGCGCCCGGAGATTGGGACGCGCTTTGGCAGTGGAGCGTCGTCACCCGCCGGAAGATGCTCGGCGTGTATCGAGGACTGGATGAGGCTCGCGCGGCCGGCGCGATTCTCGTTCCGCTGATGGGCGAAATGTGTTCCGTGACGCCGAGAAAGCTCCTGTTCCACGTCTTGATTCACGAGACGCGGCACTGGGCGCAAGTCGCGTCCGTGCTCCGCGCGGCGGGATTCGAACCGCCCGGACGGCACGACTTCGTGTTCAGTTCGGCGATACAGTAGAGTCTTCGATGACTCGATGGATCGCCGCCCTGGCACTAGTTCTCGCCGCCTCGTGCGGCCGCTCGAAGGTCGAGCCGCCTCTCGCGCCCGCCGACTCGATGAAGCTGATGAAGCTCGAATCCGGATATCGGATCGCCGTGTTCGCCGCCGAGCCGGCCGTAGTCGCGCCGGTGGCGATGGAATGGGACGAAGACGGACGCGTGTACGTGGTGGAGGATCCCGGCTATCCGCTGAACGTGGAGGGCAAGGTGGGCAAGGTCAAACTGCTCACCGACACCAATGGCGACGGGCTTCCCGACAAATCGACGGTGTTCTCGGAAGGGCTCACGCTTCCCACCGGCGTGATGCGATGGAAGAAAGGCATCCTCGTCACCGACGCTCCCGATCTGCTGTATTTCGAGGACACCGACGGCGACGGCAAAGCCGACGTGCGGCGCGCCATGCTCACCGGATTCGCGCTGACCAATCCGCAGCACACGGTGAACTCGCCCGTCTTCGGGCTCGTCAATTGGATTCACATCGCGCACGAGAATCCGGCCACCGCCATCGTGTTCGCGGACAAGTTCGCAGATCGCGGATCCGACATTCGCTGGGCGGATCGCGAAGGCGCCGCTCTGAAGGAGCGAGGCCGCTCGATCCGGTTTCGTCCCGATACTGGCGAGATGGAGGCGCGTTCCGGCACGTCGCAGTTCGGGCACGCGTTCGACGAGTGGGGCCACTACTTCACGCTCAACAACACGATCCACGCGCGGCACGAGGCCATCGCGGCGCGCTACCTCCGGCGCAATCCGGATCTGGCGATCGCTTCTTCTCAGGAAGACATCTCCTCGTACGGACGCCCGGCGAAGGTATTGCCCATTGCGCAGAACCTGCGCTTCGAGATGCTTACCAACGTGGGCGAGTTCACCTCGGCGTGTGGATTCACGTGGTTCCGCGGCGGCGCGTTCATCGCCGAACCGGCGCATAACCTGGTGCATCGCGCGCTGGTGAAACCCGCCGGCGCGACGTTCTCGGCATCGCGCGAAAACCAGACGGCGGAGTTTCTCGCGTCCGCGGATCCGTGGTTCCGGCCGGTCAACTTTTCGGTTGGTCCCGACGGCGCGATCTACTTGCTCGACTACTACCGGCTGGTGATCGAGCATCCCGAGTGGATGTCCGCCGCCGCTTCCACGCCCAAGGATTTGAACGCCGGCAACGATCGCGGCCGCATCTACCGGATCACGCCGCCGGGTGGCAAGGCTCCGTCGAAATGGCCGCGCCCCGGCGATTCCTCGCCGGCCGCGCTGGTGGCCGCGCTCGGATCGGACAACGCATGGGAGCGGCGCACGGCGCAACGTTTGCTGATGGACCGCAGGCCCGCCGGCACCGGCGCGATGCTCGAGAAGTTGGCGCAGACCGGACCGCCGCCGGGCCGCGTCCACGCGCTGTGGACGCTGGAAGGGCTCGGCGCGTTGACCGTCCCCGTGATCGAGCGTGCGTTGCTGGATGAGACCGCCGGCGTGCGGGAGAACGCGATCATCCTCGCCGAGCCGCGACTGGCGAAGGAGCCGGCGCTGGCGGCGAAGCTCGCGAGCCTCGCGGACGATGCCGATGCGCACGTGCGGTTCCAACTCCTGTGCACGCTCGGATCGATCGATACGCCGGCCGCCCGCGCGGCTCGCGACGTCCTTCTGGATCGAGATATCGAGGACCGGTGGGTGCGCACCGCCGCATTGAGCGCGTCGCCGGAGGAAGCGTCGCGGATCTTCGCGCGATCCGCCGCGTGGACGAGCGTGGAGTCCAAGGGGCGGGCCGCGTTGTTGGGATCCATCGCGACCATTACCGGCGCGCGCCGCAAGCCCGCCGAAGTCGAGGCGATGTTGGCGCGCGTGCGGACGCCGGGGCCGCTCTGGATTCGCGCGGCGCTGGTCGACGGATTGGCTTCCGGCCTGAAGCAGCCGCTTCCGTCCGAGGCGGCGCGGCGGTCCGCGCTGGCGCTATTCGCCGCGCCGGAACCGGAACTTCGCGCGCCCGCGTTGCGATTGCTGGAAACGCTGGGCCTCGGCTCCGGATCGGAAGCGGCGGTGGCGCAAGCCGCGGCGGCCGCGGCGGACAACGCGGGGGATCCCGCCCGCCGCGCGGACTCGATCTCGCTGCTCGGCGTGGCCAACGCGGCGCGGCATCGCGACCTCTTCGCCAAACTGCTCGATCCCAAGCAACCGGAAGCCGTGCAAGCGGCGGCCGTTCGCGCGCTGGGACGGATCCCTGGAGAAGAGACCGGTAAGCTGCTGCTCGGCCATTGGCGCGAGTTCCCATCCGCCGTGCGAGGCGCGGCAGCCGACGCGCTGTATCGCGATCCGGCGCGCATCCCGATGGTGCTCGACGCGGTGGAGAAGGGCCGGATCCAGGCGTGGACGCTCGGATTCCGCCACCGGCGCCAAGTCATGATGCATCGCGATCCGGCCCTACGCGCCACCGCGAGAAAGCTCTTCGAGCCGGGCAGCACCGATCGCGCCAAGACGATCGAGACCTACAAAGCGTCGCTGAGCGAGACGGCGGATCTGGCGCGCGGCCGCGCGGTGTTCGAGGAGGTCTGCGCCAAGTGCCACCGGTTCAATGGCAAGGGCGCCGAGGTCGGCCCGGACTTGGCCACCGTCCGGCATCAACCGAAACAGGTGCTGCTAGAGGACATCCTGGATCCGAACCGCGCGATCTCGCAGGGCTTCGAAGCGTGGGTGGTCGAGACAGCGACGGGCAGCGTGGATGGCGTCATCGCCGCGCAGACCGAGACGTCGATCACGTTGCGCCGCGAGGAAGGCAAGCAGGACATCATCGCGCGCAAGGACATCGCGCGGCTGCACGCCACCGAACTTTCCGCGATGCCGGGCGATCTGGACAAACAGATCGACCCGCGCCGGATGAACGACGTGATCGAATACATCAAGCGAGGACAATAACGACTCATGCGCTTTCTCTGTCCGCTGCTCGGCTTCGCGCTTTGCGCGGCGGCCGAGTTCCGCGCGTCGGTGGCCAAGATCGACATCACGCCGAAGACCCCGAAGTGGCTGATGGGTTACGGCGCCCGGCAATCCACCGGCGTTCACGATCCCATCTTCCATCGCATCGTGCTGATGGACGACGGCGCCACGCGATTCGCGCTGATCTCGACGGACGTGTGCGTCTTCTCGCCCACTCTCTACGACCAACTCGCGGCACGCGTCGAACGGGAAGAGGGCATCGCGAAGGTCAACTTTTGGTGGACGGTCACCCACACGCATTCGGCGCCAGAGATCGGACCGCTGGGCCTGTACGACGTTCTGTTGAAGGGCCGCTCCGACCATCCGATCGACAGCGAGTACACCGCCTACGCGCTCGACGAGATCGTGCGCGGCATCAAGGAGGCCAAGGCTAAGCTCGCGCCGGCGCGGCTGGCGATGGGAACAGGAATGGCGATGGCCAACATCAACCGCCGCGCCCGCGACGTGAACGGAACCATTTCGCTCGGGTTGAATCCAGACGGTCCGGTGGACCGCCAGATCGGGCTGATCCGGCTGGATCGCGCCGACGGTTCGCCGATCGCGTTGATCGCCAACTACGCGATGCACGGCACCGCGCTCGGCGGGCGCTGGAACGAAATCAGCGGCGACGCGCAGGGGATCGTGGCCGGCTATGTCGAGAAGGCGGTGGGCGCGCCCATGCTGTACATCAACGGCGCGGCGGGCAACATCGCGCCCATCTACACGACACAACTCGATCCGCGGGCAGCGCACATCACCGAATTCAACGTGCTGCTGGGCGACAAGATCCTGGCCGCCAATCGCGCGCTGGGGCCTTCCACGGCGGGCGTGAAGCTGCGCGCGATGGAGAAGGTGGTGGAGACGCCGCGCAAGGAGGGGCTCGGCTGGAACGAGGAACTGAAGCCGTACGCCCGCGTGGACGGCGCCGGAACGCCGATGGTGCGCCTGCCGCTGCGATTCCTGAGGATCAACGACACGATGATCTGGGGCGGCCCCATCGAGATGTTCTGCGAGATCGCGATGAACGTGCGGAATCGTTCGCCGTTCGCCAACACGTTCTTCTTCGGCTACACCAACGGCTGGCTCGGCTACTTACCGACCAAGGCCGGATTCGCCGAAGGAGGTTACGAGCCCCGCACGTCGCCGTTCTCCGACCGGGTGGAGAACGACGTGACCGAAGCGGTCGCGATTCATCTCGAGAGCATGCGCTGAGCCGTCGAGGCGGCCATTGCCGCCATGCCGGCCAGGAAGAAGACAGACCACGCGGCCACGGCGCGGCGCGTCCGGAGGCGCACCGCGTAGTCGTCCTCGACGAGCGGCACGGCGGCCAGAACCGGCAGCTTCAAGCCGCTCAGAGCCGTGAGCGAGCCGATGGCGCCGTCGATGCTCTCCCTCGCGATGGCGCACGCCGCGCCGGCAATCAGGCCGAGCACCAAGCCTCCGAGCACGATCAACGGCCGCTGGGGCGCGACGGGCGTTTCCGGCAGCGATGCCGTCTCCACCACCTCGAGCGACTCGCCCAACCGGTCGTCGTTCACCGACATCGCCATCCGCGCCTCGTCGAGTTTGGCCTTCAACTCCGCCTCCCGCCGCGCCGCCGCATCGGCGCTACGCCGGGCTTCGTCGACTCCGGTGGTTTGAGCGGGCCGCGGTCCGAGGCCGGACAGTCGACGCTCCAGCGCGTCGATTTCCCGATCCTTGGCGGCGATGGCCGTGGCGTTGCCGGGTGCGGCCGGCCGCGGCGCCGGAGGCTCGGGCGCGAGTTGAACCTCCGGCGCGGACCGCGGGTCTGGAGGCAGCAGCGCGATCCGCGCTTCGATCGCCTTCACGTCAGGGTGCGCGGCGGTGTAGCGCGACAGCAGCGCCGCCCGTTCCCGAATCAGCGCCGCCCGTTCGGGGTTCGGCGCGGGCGCGGGTGGATGCTCGCGGCGAACGGCGGCGGGCCGCGGCGCGGAATCGCGTGCGACCGCCTCGCGAAGCATCGCCTCCCTTTCGCGGCGCATCGCGGCGATCTCCGTGGCGAGTTCGCGCCGCTCCTCGCGCCATCGATCGGCCGACTCATCCCGCTTGTCGCGAGCGCGCACCGCATCCTCGAGATTCGCCGCGGCCGAGCGCGCCGCCGCCGCCGCTTCGTCGTACTGCCGGGTCAAGAAGCGCTCGGTGAAGCGTGTGTCGTCGGAACCGCGGCGCAGCCCTTGATCCATCAGCCGCGATACCAGATCGGCCGCGACCCGCTGCGCCACGAAGCGGTCGTCGTGCGACACCGACACACGGAACGCCGGGGGATTGCCGACCGGATCGAACACGACCGCCTGCCGGAGCCGCTCGACCAGATCCTCCATCGGAACGCGGCCGCGTTGCGTGTCGTAGAGCCGGTGGTTTTGGATCACGGCGGCGAGCGTGGGGCGGCTCAATATGGTGTTCCGGAAGCCGCCGAGAAGGTCGGTCCATCTCGACTGGGACAGGCTGGCGACCAGCTTGGGCGAGACCCGCGCGGCCTCGAGTTGGATCACGGCGGTCGACACGAAAGTATCGGGGAGCAGGTTCGCGGTGACGACCGCCGCGGCGAGGGAGAGGAAGGCAGGGGCCGCAGCCCAGCGCCAGCGGCTGCGAAGAACGGAAAGGGAAAAGTTGGGACTCTGTGCCACTACTGTAATTTGCAATACAAAGTACTTCTTGTCAAGTAAAAAGTTTCGCGATACAGTGGAAGAAGCCATGCCAATGTACGAATATCGCTGCCAGACCTGCGGCAAGCAGTTCGAGCAGTTGCGCCGGATGTCGGAGGCCGATAGCGGTCTGGTGTGTCCCACCTGCGCGTCGGTCGAGATCGAGCGGCTACTCTCGGGGTTCGCGGCGCATGGCTGCGGCTCCGGCGGCGGCGGCCGGTTTCGTTGAGGGTAGGGAAGAGCGGCCCGGTCGGGGCCGCCCAATGAGCTTACCGGCGAGCCAAGTGGAACTGCTGGTAATGCGCCATCAATAGATCGGCGCCGAAATCGCCGTTGAAGTCGCGCCACACCGAGTGGACGTGGTTGGCGTTGTTCTGCGTGTTGTCGTACTCGATCAGGAAGCTCGGCCCCTGGACGCGATAGTAGTGGGGCTGGCCGCGATCGGGGCCGCCCATCCAGGCGAAGTGGATCTTGTCGAGCCCGCCTTTGCGGACGCCTTCCATGCGCGCCGCTTCCAGGTCTTCCGGCATGTTGCCCGCATACTCGCCGACGAGCGTCATGAGCATGTCCATCTGCTTCTTGGACAGCTTGGAGGCCGCGATGCCCTTCGGGTCGAGCGGTTGGACTTTGACGTTGGCGGCGGTGACGATGTCCTTGGGCGCTTCGGCGCTCAGCAGCGCCATCGGCTTCTGTTTGGCGTCCAGCGACATGAGCAGTTCGCGCGCCAGATCCTCTTCACGGGCGAGGACGCGGAACCCCTTGCGCGGCCCATCCTTGATCTCGGCGGGATTGGAGCCCATGAATGTCGGCGAAGTGGCGACGGCGCGGCCTTTGATCACGTTGTAGTTCAGCGCGAGGTGATGGCCTTCGAACCGCCAGCCCCAGTTCTCCGAGGACGACGGCTTGCCGAAGACGGTGACGAAATATCCGAGCGCGTCACGCCGTCCGCGCGTATCCTTCTCCTGGTCGCGCAAAACGGGCTCGAGGCTGCGGATCGAGTTCGCCTTGCCTTGGCCGGCCGCGCTGAGGCCCGAACTCAGCAAGGCCTGCGCCAGCGCTTGCTGGCCGGCGTCCATTTCCTTCAATGGGAGGCCCTTCCGTTCCTTCGGGATGAAGTGCCAGTTGAGGCGCTCCTTGTCGTCGAACGGGAAGGTTGCCTTGGCTTGTTGATCGGCGGGCAGGATGGAGAGGAAGTTCCCCGCCGCTTGCGCCATGGCCTCGTTCGAGTGTGTTTTCCGGTAGGCGCCGGCTAGCGCGATCGCGCAAGCGAGAGCCGAGATCGAGCGGATGACGTTTTGTCTCATGCTTCCATCCTTTTCGCGCAATTCTACCATGGCCGCGCCGATTGAAACGGGACGGGCGCGGGGCGCGTCCACTGCGGCATGAACCAGAAGGCCATGCGGGGATTGGCGGCGGCGGCCGCGATCGCGGCGGTATTGGCTGTCCATTCCCGGCGGGCCGAGGCCCGTTCGGCTGTAGGCGCCGGACGGCCGATGCAGGCGCGCATCACGGCTCCCGCCAACGCCCGGGGGTTGAACGCGCCGCTGTACACGGTGCCTGCCGGGTTCCGGCTTCAGATCGAGGATGCCAGCGCGGCGGCGGCGTCCTGCGGAGTGGCGCCATTCTCGTTGGCGCTGGATACTACCGTCGAGCGGCAGCAGGTGCGCCACTTCGTCGTCTCCGGCGCCACGGGCGCGAGCGGCTGCGCATCGGAGGGATTCGCCGGCCGCCCGGTTTCCGTCCACGCCGACCCTGGCACCACGGTGTTCGTCTACCTGGCGTTCGGCGATTTCGCTTCCGGAGCTCTATCGGCGTCGATCTCGGGCAGGCTGATTCCGCTGGAGGAATAGTCATCGTCCGCAGCAGCGCTTGTACTTCAAGCCGGAAGCGCAGGGGCAGGGCTCGTTGCGGCCGGTCTTAGGCTGGTCGCGGCGGTACGTGGCCGCGGAGGGCGCGGGGGTGGTGGGTTCGTTCGGTTCGTCCGTGTTTCCGGCCGGCTCGGGGGCGGCGGCTTCTCTCCCGGCGCGCGCCTGGCCGATGATGTTGATCTGTTGGCGGTCGATCGCGCGGAATTCGGATCGGATCGCCTTTTCGATCGAGGGCGGTTGGGTTTGTTTGGTCACTTCCGGTAGCGACGCCATCGGAGCGACCAGTTCGACCGTTTCCGAGGGGACCGGGTAGTTCTGCGCGGCGGAGATGCCACGGACGGTCCGCTCCTGTTGGAGAATGCGGAGTTCCCGCGTGCAGCGGAAGAGAGTCCGCTCGGCGCGCGTACGGTAAAGGTCGATGTCGATGGCGCGTTGAAAGATGGCGGGCTCGGAGGCTTCGAGCGGATCGCCATTACCGGATGCCTCGACGAGGTCGCAGCGGCGGAGGTTCCAGGAGGCGTGGACCAAGCGGGAGAAGTACACCTGCTCGAGAGTCCCCTCGGGTTGGATGGAGAGGGTGAGGCCTTCGCGTAGGGCGTCGAACTCGGTTTCCTCGCCGGCGAGGACGAGGGGGTAGGCGGCGGTGAGTCCGTGGGAGGTGGCGTTTTGGGCGGAGTGGGCCTTACCCTGTTCGGTGCGGGGTCCCGTGGAGTGGGCGGCGTTGGCGCGGTTGGCTTCGATTTTCGCGGGAGACATGGTTGCTTACCTCGAGTGGATGTGGCCGGACGCGAGGTCTCGACCCGGTTCGAGGATAGAGTGGGGTTCGGGGAGAGTCCGCTTGCCGACGGCGCCTTCCGGGATAGGGTTGGCTGTAGGTTGTAGATTCGGCGGGAGATTGAGTTTGTTAAATCTGGGGGTAGTTGCGGAACGCTGAAGTTCTCGTCCGACGGGGACGGCTGCGGCCGGAAGGCTGGCCGATGGGGCGGTTAGTTAGCGGTAGCTGCCAGGGTCACGGCGGCAACTCCCGCCCCGCCCGCTCCCCTCAGCCAAGGCTGCCGGCCGTTGACTGCGTCCGGCCTTCTCCTAGGGACGCGGATGAGGCCGACACAGAAGAACGGCTTGAGGTAGCACCGATGGTAGCGTAAGACCCCTCATCGGAGTGGATCCAGCCGTCTGGGTGAGTATGCAAAACGGCAACTCGCTGTGAGGTAGCGCGAACGAATCCTGGCCAGAGTTCTTTGATCAAAGATATCGGTTGGCGGATCGCACGACACGTGACTCCCGATTAAACAAGCCTGCCAACACAAAGGGAAGAAGATCAACGCATTCTCGTGGTTGACGCAGCTCTTCGCGTCGTGAACTGGCCCCGAGACGATTATCGGATTGTCACATGTAACAACCGGACTGAGGAGCGCATCGCTATATCGGAGGAACCACCTAAAATTACCAAACCAGCTCGGGCCATTCGCAATCTGTTCTCGCACTTTAGTAATTGCCATGTTGCGATACAGTTCTTGCCGGTGCTCGGCCGGTACAGGTTCATATTCGAATGTGCTCTGTTCGCCCGCCGCAGGCCCCTTAAGTCGAAGCAGTTCAAGACCCTTGAAACTTTTCAACTCCTGTTCTCGGAACATCTGTGTCCTGGCTCGGAGCATCTGAGCATACCCCAACAGGAAGTCCAAGTGCTGCTCCCACCCCGTGAATCCCGCTGCGACCATTTGTCTCCGCACGTTCGGGAAGTCCTCCTCGAAGCGTCTAAACGATTCGTCGGCCGTCTGGTCTGGTCGGCTTTCAAGGGAGTAGTCAAAATAGTCAAAATAGTCAAAATATCCCCTGGATGCTCCGACGGCGGGCGGACCACTCTCGAACCAACGGCGTTTCTTGATGTCGAAAACGGAAAGCGTGCCCGGGGCATCGGGGTCGGTAAAACCTTCCAGATATCCTTGTGGCAGAAGATGATCGATACGGTTGCGCTGGTTGCGCTGCTTCATGACCGGAAACCACATGAGACACTATCGTGAATCTCAGCTTATCACCGTTACCGCGCGCATCACGGCCCATCGCGGAAGCTGATGTCGAGGATCGGGTCACAGGAGTCCGTTTTTGGCGTATGGGACGAGCAGCGCTTCCTGTTTGGCCCGCTGAGCGCTAGCTCAGCTAGAACGGGCCAAAGGGGCGCGGGCACGGCAATGCCCAAGGCATGAGCCTCGGCGCTCACGAGAAATGAACCACCTCTGCTCAGATAGAGTAGATAGAGTGGCCCACCCGATGAAAGTTCGTCGCGCGTGTGATGGGAGGCGGCGGCAATATCATCGACGCTGGAGGCGTGCTTCCCTCAGCGTTGAAGGCGCACGGGTGCACAAATAGAGGTCCCTCATTCGAAGGAGTATCCACGGCGCCAAGCCGACTCTTGTATCGAGAGTCGTGAGCACCTTGCTCGTTTGCGGCTCGCTCACAATCGCCCAAACCTTGGTGCTGGTACTTGGCGGTGAGCTGGGTCACTTTTCGTGAGCGGAGGTGGGTCATTTCTCGCGAGTGCCGAAGGAGGAGGCGCCCGAATCCCGATTGCCCGAGGGGCTGAACTCCGGCGAGCCGATCGAGATCACCCCCGAATATTGGGAACACAAGCGGACGCAACTCGTCGAACGCCACGCCAAGATGACGGGCTTGCGGTGAGATGTGGACTTGTTGTCGTCCGCCCACGGGCGGATCGGGATATCGACGAAATCGCCGACTACCTCGTCGGGAATCCGGACCAGACTTCCACTGTGCTTGGCACCCGCAGATCGGCTCGCATTGCAAGGCCGCCGATGCTTACCGATCCGATCCGGGAGCCACTATCGAATCGGATACCAGAGATCGGTCCCGGGCCGCCCGATTCGCCGGAGGAACAGGCGGCCCGGACCGGCATCACCCCCTCGCCGCGGCCAATTGGCCGGCTGGCGCCGGGGGAGGAGGCGTGCTGAAGGTAGCCCAGATGTTAACATCAGACCCCTTATAGGGGGGCCAACACAGCCTGACGGTGAGTCGGGCGCGCGCTACGGAAGCGTTCGCTCACGGCCCGAATTGTCGTGACATCTGTCTCCCGAAGAGCCGATCGTTGCCACCAGTCCGAGCATGGCACCAGTCCTCACGCCCTTTCGAACGGCGTGTTCCCCTCTATACGGTTCCTGATCGCGCCAGTCGGACAAACTTGCGATAAGATCCAAGAGGGGAACGATGTCAATTTGCATGCGCCGTCGCCGACTGTACAAGCCCAACTGCGTGCACGTTTCGCCCCCAAACCGCGAGATGGAGCACGTTGTCGCAGGTGCAGAGAACGATGTCCAGAATGTCCAGAATCCAGTCGGGCTCAAGAACAATTCGAACGCCGTATCCTCATGCGATTCAGCGATGCGTTTCCCTCCTGTCTACAGTAACAAACATGCCGAGAACAGTTTGCGGTGCGGATACCACGGATAGTCAATACTCCCATGCCGACGAGAACGGTGGACAGACTCGGTACGCTCATCACCCATGAAACCGTATTCGGGGAAAGGCCCAACATGCGGCAAGTCGAAGGCATCCTTGGTCGCTTCTCGCGGACTGACGTTGTTCTCAGAATTGCGTGGCTACTTGCCGCGCTCGAGGCATGGCGCCGATCGGGTGACGGCGCCCCACGTAGCCGAGGCGGCACCGTATGACTGCGATGGTATCAGAGGGCCGGGCGCGCTGGACCGGGCGGTTGGTGGCGCAAGAGGCAGTCAAGCGCAAGCTGGTTCCCCGAGTCGGCCGCGACACGATCCCGGTGCTGTTCGAAAGCCACGACCTGAAGCCGTGGCGGGAAAAAATGTGGTGTGTGGCCGAACTGGACGGCGAGTACATCGAAAAGATGGAAGGCGTCTCAAGGGTGGAGAAACCGTACGATCCAGCCGAGCCGGTCGTCTGCCCTGGACGACAAATCATTGAGCCTGCACGCGGAAGTGCGCGACCGGTTCCGGCCAAGCCCGGGGCAATAGCCAAGCTGGACAACGAGTACAAGCGGCGCGGCACGGCCAATGTGTTTGGCGCGGTGGAGCCGAAAGCCGGGCGGCACACTTCGCCACGGCAACGCCCGCCTTCGTGAAGCGCTTGCACGATTCGATGCCGGTCTCCTGGATCAGTGTCGTGGATCTAGCGCCCGGTCGAGCGCCATCTCGTGAACCTGACGCCGTGAACGGTTGGCCCGATCCGCAACGTCTAGTAGACAGCACCTTCAACCCGAGCTGAATCTGACGCGGCGCGTTGGCTTGCGCCCGTCACCGCGCGCTATTCACGAATCGAGATGAGCAGCCGCTTGTACTGAGAATTCGCCTCGCCCTTCTTGATCTGAGCGTGTTTGGCGAACTCCGCCTTCGCCGCATCGGACTTCCCCGCCTTCTGATACAAGCGCGCCAGCACGTAGTGCGCCCTCTCGTGATTCGGATTGAGACGCAGCACCCTCTCGAGTTCGGCGACCGCTTCCGCATCCGCGCCACTCTCCTGCAGCGCACGGGCCAGTAGGAATCGCGCTCGCGGCTCGTCCGGCTGAATCCCGATCGCGGTCCGGAGCGCCTGGATCGACGCCGCGAGCGAATCCGCGCCTGTCCGGCCTTCCCGCAACAGACCCGCGCCTTCGAGATACCATCCAAGCGCATTCCGCGGATTCACCGCCTGCAGCGATTTTCCGAGTTCCACCATGCGATCCACGTTGCCCGCGTCTTCATAGCACTCGCCAAGCGCCTTGTACGCCGGCTCGAACTTCGGCAACGCGGCAACCAAACCCTCGAGCAGACGCTGGGCCTCGTCACGCCGGTTCTGCAGGATGAATGCCACCGCGAGTCCGAAAGTCACGCGCGGCGATCGCGGCATGCGTTTCGCCGCCACTTCAAAAAACTTCACCGCCTCGCCATGCGCGCCGTGGCTTCCGAGAAACTCACCGATGTCGAGCACGTAGTCTTCGTTGCCGGGATCGAGTTGCACCGCGCGCTGCAGGTAGTAAAGCGCTGACTTCGGATTGTTCGTCTTGAACTCGGCGTACCCGCGCAGATTGTTCCACGAGGGGGCGCCGCTCAACGCGCGTTCGGTGGTCCGCAACAGCGTGACCGCTTCCGCGAACCGCTTCTGTTCAATCCGTTCGGCGGCGAGCGTCGCAAGCCGCGCGGCTTCGTCGAGCCACGCTTTGGTGGCGGCGCCATCACGCGGATTCGCACGCTGCGCCTGGTCGAGTTTGTGGAAGGCGGCAAGCCCAGGAGAATCCTGAGCCGCCGCCACCGACAACGCGAGGAAGAGGAAGATCAAAACACGAACTTACCAGCAATCTGCATCACGCGTGCGGGAGACGAGCCAAAGATCCGCCCGAAGTTGGGATCGTTCACCGTCGCGTTCGGGATCGTGAACGCGTGCAGGTTGAACGCGTTGAAGCCTTCGAACCGGAGCTGGAACTTGCGCTGCTCGCTGAACAGGAACTCCTTGTAGAGCGAGAGGTCCGCGTTCTGGAATCCATCGCCACGCAGGATGTTGCGGCCGGCGTTGCCGCGCCGGTAGACCGGAGCACCCGGCGGCGCCGTGAAGCACGCCGTGTTGAACCAGCGCGAGGGAGTCCCTCCGCCTTGCCTGTAGTCGCAGCCGGCGACGACATCGGCGCGGCTGCCGGTTCCCGTATTCGATGGATCACCCGCGAATCCCGGAGTGAACGGGAACCCATCCTGCGCGGTGATCAGCGCGCCGAGCGTCCAGCCGCCGAGCAGCAGACGTTGCGCCTTCCCGGTGCTCGCGCGCAGCCAAGGCAGTTCCCAAACGAGCCCGGTGGTGAAGACACGCGGCACGTCGAACAGGGACGGTCCGCGCATCAAACGGCCGTTGTAGGGATCGTACAAACCTTCCCCGTTGGTGGAATCCTGATCGATGCTCTTCGACTTGGTGAACGACGTCAACAGCGAAAGCCCTTTGTGGAAGCGGCGTTCGACCTTGAACTGGAACGAATGATAAGTCGACGACGCCGACTGATCGTTCCAGGTGATGACGCCGAAATCGGGAAACGGCCGCCGGGGCTGAACCACACCCGGACCTTCCCGCGGAACATTGATTCCCCGGCTGCTCTGCAGCCGCGTCCCCTTCGTTCCGACATAAGCCAGGTCCACCGAGAACTGCCCGGGCAATTGGCGCTGCACGGCGAAGTTCCACTGCTGCGAATAGCCGAAGTCGCGCGCTTCCGGATCATGCGCGAGCAGCGTCGCGAATTGACTGAACGACGATCCGGCCGGAAGGAAGTTGCGCGTGTTGCGGCCGGGGATGAACGGATCGTTCAGAATCCCCGACTCGCGAATCAGGAACGGCACCGACTCGAATTCGCTTTCGCGATTGCCGTCGAGTTGCACCCAAAAGATGCCGTATCCGGTGCGGATCACCGTCTTGTTGTCGAGCTTGTAGGCGATTCCGAGGCGTGGCGCCCAACTGTGATATCCGATCGCCCGCAGGTACTTGTCACTGATGCCAACATCCGTCGCGAAGACCGAGAACTGGCTGTAGAAGGGCCATGCCCGCTCGACGGAACTCTGCAGGAACGGCGGGGAGACCGATTTCTGATTCGGCACCATGATCGCTCCGCGCCCACCTCGCGCGCTCGGCAGGAAACTCGCAAACTGCTGCCGCTTTTCGGTGGTGGGCAGGTTCAGTTCCCAGCGCAGTCCGAGATTCACCGTCAGCTTTGGCGAGACCTTCCAATCATCGGTGAAATAAGCCCAGTTGTTGCGCAGGCGCTGGTAGTACCAGCCCGGCGGAACGTAGCGGCTCGCCGAGAACGGAATGCCGAGGAGAAAATCCCCGAGCCCGGCGCCTGTGTTCGAGAGGTTCGCGGGATTGTTGGTGTAGGTTCCCGTGTAGCCGAACGTGCCGCTGCCTTGCCCGCTCGTTGTGAGATTCTGGTGCCATGACCGGAAGGTCTCGCCCATCTTGAACGTGTGCTTTCCACGAACCATGGTGTAGTTGGCCGTGTACTCGAAATTGTTCGACGTGTAGTTGAGGAGAAAACCCTGCGGCAGCCCCGTGAAGCCCGTGATGTTCATCACCGGGTAGCTCGGATAGACATCCGACACGCCGGGCCCGAAGCCTTGAATCCCGAGTTGCGTCGTGAAATCGGTGGTTCCGAAGTTAGGCGTGTCGAACAGCACCTTCGCCCGGCTAAACGAAGCGCGAGCGTCGAGCATCTTGGTGGGACTGAAAATATGCGTCCAGTTCAGCACGGCGTTGTAGCCGTGCGGGCGTTTCGGATTGGCGCCCGGGTCGAATGGATTCAACCCGTGGTAGTTGCCATAGCTGCCTTCGACCGCACGCTTGCCCGAGAACCGTCCGCTAATGTTGTCGCTATCGGAGAAGCGGTGGTCGACCTTGACGGTCTGCTGATTGTAGTGGCTCGGCACGCTGAACTCGCGCCGCAGGTTCGCGGCGATGCCGGGCTGAATGGGCAGGGGAATCCATTCGGGCGCAAGGAAGAATCGCGCGATCGGATCGATGCGGCTACCCGGAATGACGTTGTTCGGGAACGGCTGGCGGATGAATGCATTCGCCTGATTCGGATTCGGCGCCGTGGTCGCCGGGTCCCACATCGTGTTGGTCAATTCGCCGAGATCACCCGTGCGCATCCGCGCCGTTGGCACCGAAGGCGCGAAGGTTTGTCCTTGCCGCAGCCGCAGCCCTTCGTAGTTGAAGAACCAGAATGTCTTGTCGCGCCCGTCATAGAGCTTGGGAATGATCACCGGTCCACCCGCGTTGGCCCCGAACTGATTCCGGCGCAACGGCGGCTTCCGCGCCGCGAAGAACGGGCGCGCATCCATCTTGTCGTTGCGTAGAAATTCCCAGGCGGCGCCGTGCAATTTGTTCGTTCCCGACTTGACCGAGACGTTGACGGTCATGCTGCCGTAGCCGAACTCAGCCGACATGTTCGACGTCTCTGTCTTGAACTCCTGGATCTCGTCAATCGAAGGAGTCAGCACGATGCCGCGGCCGTTCTGGTTCGACGCGTTCGAGCCGTCGATCGTGAACAGCACCTGCCCGGGCCGTCCGCCGTTTGAAACATTCATCGTGCCGGTTGTGGTGAGCGAACTCGCGCCGCCGCTCAAGCCCTGTCCTGTTTGGAAATTCGTGCCCGAGACGGTTCCGGGGCTCAGGAGCTGCAGTTGCTGGAAGTCGCGGCCATTGAGCGGAAGCTCGGTCACGCGCTTGGCCTCGATGATCTGGCCCGTGCTCGCGCTCTCCGTGTTGAGCAGAGGGGCCTGCGCCGCCACCTCGACCGTCTCCGATACCTGGCCCACGCGCATCGAGATGTCCTGTCGAAGCGTGGCGCCGACATCGAGCTTGATGTCCTTGACTTCCGAGGTCTGGAATCCGGGCGCGGTGGCCTTGATCTCGTAGCTGCCCACCGGAAGGCTGTTCGCCGAATAGATGCCGGAAGAGTTGGTGGCCGTCTGGCGCGTCTGGTTGGTGGCGGTGTTGCGAATCGCGAGCGAAGCCTGTGGAATCGCGGAACCGCTCTGATCGCTGATGAGCCCGGTGATGTTGCCTACCGTTCCTCCCTGGCACCAGAGGAGCGCGGGGAGAACGAGCGCCGGCAGATATCGCAAAAGCAAGGAACACCTCTCCGGCCTCAGGTTGAGACCTTGAACGATGATATATCATATGAGCAATGCCCATTGCAAAGAGCAGGGTACAAACCATCACGCTGCGCCATCAGATCGCCGCCGAGGTGCGGCGCGCGATTCTCGACGGATCGTTGCAACCCGGCGAGCGTGTGGTGGAGAGAACCCTGGCATCGCAGCTCGGGACGAGCGTGACTGCGGTGCGCGAGGCTGTGATTCAACTCGAGTCGGAAGGGTTGATCAGCAAACGTTCCAACACGGCCACCAACATCACCGCGCTGACCCATGACGAAATCGCCCAAACCTTCTTCGTCCGGATTCCACTCGAACGGATGGCCGTGGCGGAAGCAGCACGGCGCGCGCGGAAGGGCGATATCCGGCGGCTGAAAGAACTGCACGATCTGGTGCGCGAGGCGGCACGCGACAAGAATCCGCGCCTCTACGTTCAGCGGGACTACGCCTGGCACGAGGCCGTTTGGCAAGCGTCGGGCAACGAAGTCCTCGAAAACACCCTGCGGCGCCTGGTTCTGCCGCTGTTCGGATTCAGTGTGATTCAGATCGTTTCCGAACCGAGCTTCGATCTTGCCGAGGACGCGCGCTCCCATGAGCCGATTCTGAAGGCGATCTCCAAGGGAGACGCGGACGCGGCCATGGCGGCGTTCGAAAAAGGAGTCTTCGGCTGGACCACGCACGTCCGCGAGTACCGCGCCAATCGCAAGGAGCGCGAATGTCTCGCGGTTGGCTGATCGCGCTGGTTTCCGTCGCTGCCGCGGCGCAACAGCCCGGCGACCCGGTGGAGTTCTACCGTTCCCGAGTCCAGCCGTTGCTCGCCGCGAAATGCCTTGCGTGCCATGCCCAAGCCAAGCAGGGCGGCTTGCGGCTCGATTCGAGGGAAGCGGTATTGAAGGGCGGAGTATCGGGTCCGGCCGTGGTTCCGGGCGCCCCCGCGGAAAGCCTGCTGCTCCGCGTGGTGACTCACACCCACGAGCGAATCCAGATGCCACCCGGCGGCAAGTTGAATGGCGCGGAGATCGCCGCGCTCGAAGGCTGGGTGAAGTCGGGAGTTCATTTCGGTTCCGGACCGGAGCTTCCGGAACCCGCGGCGGCACTCGGAGACCGCCGCAAGTTCTGGTCGTTCCAGATTCCGGTGAAGGCCGCGCTTCCGCGCGTGAAGAACGTTGCCTGGGCCCGGACTCCGGCCGACCATTTCGTCCTCGCGGCGCTCGAGGCCAAGGATCTGGAGCCCGCGCCGCCGGCCAGCCCCGCGGTTTGGTTGCGGCGTGTCACGATCGATCTCACCGGACTTCCGCCAACGCTCGATGAGTATCGCGCCTTCGCCATCGATCACTCGGCCGAAGCGCGCGCGACCGCGGTCGACCGGTTGCTGGCATCGGAACGCTACGGCGAACGCTGGGGCCGTCACTGGCTCGACGTAGCGCGATACGCCGATGCCGACGGAATCAGCGTGGCGCCGATTCCCTTCCCCAACGGTTGGCGCTATCGAGATTGGGTCGTGAACGCCTTCAATCAGGACATGCCATACGACACGTTCGTGAAGGCGCAGATCGCGGGTGACTTGATGGACAAACCCGGCGAGCGGAAGCTGACCCCAGCGGTGGGCTACCTCGCGCTGGGCCCGTGGTTCCACACCGTGGTCGAGCCGGTGAAGGCGCGCGCGGACGAGTTGCAGGATCGCATCGATGCCGTGTCACGCGGATTCCTCGGGCTCACGGTCGCTTGCGCGCGCTGTCACGATCACAAGTACGACCCGATCCCGAACTCGGACTACTATGCCATCGGCGGCGTGCTGGCCTCCACCGAATCGCGCGAAGAGCCGCTCGCGCCGGCCGGGACGGTAGCTGCCTATGATGCAGCGGACAAGCGCGTCAAAGCAGCCGAGGGACAGATCAAGGACTTCTTCGAAGCACAGCGCAAGCAGTTCCGTGAGCGGGAAGCGAAATCCTCCGGACGTTATCTGCTCGCGGCGTGGGCGGCGCTTCACCGGGTGGAGGCTCCGCACGCCGGGCTCGATCGAAAGATTCTCGCCCGGTGGGCGGCCTACCTTGCCCAGCCGCACGATCACTCGCTTCTCGGATTCTGGGACACACTGAAGACCAAAGCTGATCGCACAAACGCCGAGAAGGCGGCACGCGAGTTTCAAGTGATGGTGGACGCGTTAGTCGCCGAGCAGGAAGCGCTGACCGCCTACAACGAGAAGGTGATCGAGGAATCGAAGAAGTCCACCGACCCGTACGATATCTACTGCAAGGGCTGCCGCGCGGAGACCAAGGCGCTGCCTCGCGACAAGTACGTCTTCCTCGGCAACCTGTTCGATGCCAAGCGCAAGACCGACGGCGAAGAGCGCGGCGCTGGCGTACTGTACCTCGAAGACAAGGAGATCGAGCCGTACCTCGATGCCGCCGCCCAGGCAAAGCTCGCGGCCACGCGACGCGAACTCGCGGACGCGAAGAAGGCGCTGCCCGAGCGGTATCCGTTCCTGCACATCCTCTCCGACACCAGGACGCCGAGCGACATGCCGCTGCACCGCCGCGGTGACCCGTACAACATGGGCGAGATCATCCCGCGCCATTTCCTGTCGGTGCTCGGCAAACCGGGCCCCGCCCCGTTGCGAAACGGAAGCGGCCGGCTCGACTTGGCCGCGCAGATCGCGGCCGAGTCGAATCCGTTGACCGCGCGAGTACTGGTGAATCGGGTTTGGCATCACCATTTTGGCGCCGGTCTGGTTCGCACGCCGAGCAATTTCGGAGCCGCTGGAGACCGGCCAAGCCATCCGGAGCTCCTGGATTATCTGGCCGTCGAGTTCATGGAGTCCGGCTGGTCGATCAAGAAACTCCACCGCCGCATCGTGCTTTCTTCCGCCTACGCGATGAGCAGCCAGCCATCGAAAGAAGCGCTCGCGAAAGACGCGGACAACCGGTTGTTGTCACGCTTTCCACGCCGCCGCATGGACGTTGAAGCAATGCGCGATTCGATGCTCGCCGCTTCAGGAAAACTCGACCTGAAGATGGGCGGCCCAGCGATGAAGTGGGACCAAGACTTCCGCCGCCGCACGCTTTATGGCGAAGTGAGCCGATTCCGCACCGAGCGCAGGCTGACGCTCTTCGATTTTCCCGACCCCTCGATCCACGCCGAAAAGCGCGTTGCCACCAATACCTCCGTGCAGCGGCTGTTTTTCCTGAACAGCGCCTTCGTCAAGGAGCAATCGGAAGCGCTGGCGCAACGGATCGCGGCGAGCGCGACGGGCTGGGACGATCGAGTGCGCTTCGCGTATGCGTTGCTGTTCGGGCGCGACCCCGAACCGCGCGAATCGGAGGCCGCGAAACGCTTCCTGGCGGATACCGCCGGCGGCGAGCCGCTGGCCGCCTACGCGCAAGTGCTGTTGAGTTCGAGCGAATTCAGTTTCGTGGATTGATGATCATGCCCTTCCTCTCTCGCCGTGAAACGCTTCATACGATCGGCGCCGGTTTCGGTATCGCCGCACTGCGCTCGGTGTGCGCGGCGGCGGAGAACCCGTTCGCGCCGAAGCAGCCGCACTTTGCGCCCAAGGCCAAGCGGGTCATCTTCCTCGTGATGAACGGCGGCATGTCTCAAGTGGACACGTTCGACCCGAAGCCGATGCTCGAGCGCTATCACGGCCAGCCGATGCCGGGAGGAACTCCGAAAACCGAGCGCAAGACGGGCGCCCTGATGAAGTCGCCGTTCCAGTTCCGGCGTTGCGGCAAGAGCGGAATCGAGATCAGCGAGATCTTTCCGCAAATCGGCGATCGCGCCGACGATCTTTGCGTGATCCGGTCAATGTACACCGACATTCCGAATCATGAGCCGTCGCTGCAGATGATGAACTGCGGCGAGAACCTGCAGAGCCGCCCGTCGATGGGCTCATGGCTGATCTACGGGCTGGGAACCGAGAACCAGAATCTGCCGGGTTACGTGGTGATGTGTCCGGGCATGCCCGTGGTGGGATCGCCACTGTGGAACTCGAGTTTCCTGCCCGCGATCTACCAAGGCGTCTACATCCCGAACAATATCAAGAACCCGCGCGAGATGATCCAATACTTGCGCGACGGCGATCGCGCGCCTGAGTCGAAGCGCCGTCAAGTGGATCTCCTCCGCGAACTGAATCGCTGGCATGCCGAGAAACGCGCGGACGATTCGCAACTCGAAGCAGCGGTGCAGTCGATGGAGGTCGCTTTCCGGATGCAGACGGAGGCGCCCGAGGCGTTCGACATCGCGAGCGAGCCAGAGAAGGTGCGGGCGCGTTACGGCGACAGCGATTTCGGGCGCGGCTGCCTGCACGCGCTGCGGCTGGTGGAGCGCGGCGTCCGAATGGTGCAGCTCTACTACGGCAACCTGCAGCCGTGGGACAACCACGATGACATCATGATCCACAAGAAGCTGGCGGCCAATGTGGATGGTCCCATGGCGGCGCTGATCGATGATTTGAAGTCGCGCGGCCTGTTCGAGGAGACACTGATCGTGTGCACGGGCGAGTTCGGGCGCACGCCGTCGGTCGAAACCAGCTCTCGCGTCAAGGTGCAGAACGGGCGCGACCACAACCCGTTCGGGTTTTCGCTGTGGATGGCGGGTGGCGGAGTGAAGGGCGGCATGACCCATGGCGCGACTGACGATTTCGGATTCAAGGCGGAGCAAAACCGGGTCCACGTTCACGATCTGCACGCGACGATCCTGCACTTGATGGGGATCGACCACACGCGGCTCACCTATTCCTACAGCGGCCGCGATTTCCGCCTCACCGATGTGCACGGCAAGGTGGTGCGCGAGATTCTGACATAGAATGACAAGTTCCATGAGCGTCAATCCAATCCACACCGGTCTCGACTACGGGCGGCCCGGAAAACAAAGCGGCCACCTCGCGATTCCGTACTCGCACAATCTCGGCGGCTGGGCGAACTTGCGGGTTCCGGTGAGCGTGATCCGCAACGGCGATGGTCCGGTGGTGCTGCTCATGGCGGGCAACCACGGCGACGAATATCCGGGCCAAGTGGCGATCCTGCGGCTGTGGCGTGAACTGACGCCCGAAGATGTCACGGGCACATTGATCCTGATTCCGTGCCTGAATCCGCCCGCATCGAAAGCATCGACGCGGCTGTCGCCGCTCGACGGACGCAACTTCAACCGCTGCTTTCCGGGCAATCCGAACGGCACGCCCAGCGAGATCCTCGCGCACTACCTGACAACGGTGCTGTTCCCCATGTCTGAGTACGTGATCGACCTGCATACGGGAGGGCGCAGCATGGGCTTCCTGCCATGCGCGCATATGCACCTGGTTCCGGATCTCCAACAGCGCACCCGAATGTTGCGCGCGGCCGAGGCGTTCCTCACCGAGGTGACGTTCCTCTACGCCGATGTCGCGGGAACCGGATTGCTTCCCACCGAAGCCGAAGGTCAAGGCAAGATCGTCATCACGACCGAGATGGGCGGCGCCGAGATGGTCCCCGCCTCGATCCACCGCCAGTGCCAGGCCGGACTGCGCAACGTGCTGATCCACTGCGGCGTGCTGCGAGGCAAGGAGAAGTCGAGGGCCGAAGCCGGACTCGGACCGGCGCGCTGGGTCCAGTCACTCGACCGGGAAGACTATCGCTTCGCGCCGGAGTCCGGAATGTATGAGAACTGCGTCGACCTCGGCGAGGCGGTGAAGAAAGGCGATCTGCTCGGCCAGGTCTTCTCGATCGAGAATCCGGATCGGGAACCGGCGAAAGTTTGGGCGCATGCCGATGGAATCCTGGTCGCCAATCGCGGGCCTTCGATGGTGGGTCAAGGCGATTGCGTGGCGTGCGTCGGGCACGATGTCGACCTTCGGACGCTGTAGAGGCGGCCCGAAGCGTCTTACCTGGATCCCGCGCGCAATCCCGGAATGCCCGCAGACCGCCTGCCGGCCGTACCGCTCAGCTTCCTCGTGCCGCGAGGACAGCATCCGCTCTGCTGAAGTGTCATAGGGATTTCGCGATCCTGGCGACTACTGAAGCGATAGTGCCCCGTGCTTCTTGCCGGGAGCCGGCCCTGCGCAAACTGGCCGCGCAATCCTCCCGGGCTTGACGACTTTGACGCTTGCTCTTCCCATTTCGGGGAATTCGACCGGAGGCTCCGCCAAGCGACGACGCAGGCGCGGGTTGGCGTCGTTGGCGCCGCTGGACAGGCCCCGCACGCGCCGAGTGCGGACCAGTTCTTCCAAGTCATGAGCAATCCGCGGCGCGTTGCAGGTAACGCTGCACGGTGCTGCGGCTGACCTGGCAGGCGCGGGCGATCTGGCGCTCGCTCAAATGGGCTTCATGGTGGAGTCGGAGGACTTCCTTGATCTGACGCATCGGTAATCTTCTTTCCGGCACGTGATCTCCTTTCTTGTTCAGGAAACCACGTGCCATCGGGATTACCCCGGCGCGCCAACCCTCCTGTGCCCTTCCATTCCGGTGATGTGAGCCACCGTTCCGGTCAGCCCGGAAAAGTGGACCCACTTCCCACCGGAACGGTGGATTCACTTCCCACCGGAATGGTGGCCCACATCGCACTGGAATGGGTGGCCCACTTCGAACGGAATACGCATCTTGCCGCAAAAAAAGGAATCTCGCTCAACCTCCACTCCTGCGTCGCGCACCCCGTCGTTTGGCATCAATTGACAGTTTATGAAGGTCATGCTAAAAGTTGTGACTATGAGCAGTCTGACGTCTCTGAATATCTCCATGCCGCAAACGATGAAAGACTTCGTGGAGGACCAGGTCGAATCCGCGGGTTTCGCCACGCCGAGTGAGTACATTGGGGCGCTCATTCGCGACGATCAAAAGCGCCGGGCTGAGGAGACTCTCGAAGCCCGATTGCTCGAGGGGCTGGACTCCGGCGAGCCGATCGAGATAACCCCCGAATATTGGGAACGCAAGCGGACGCAACTCCTCGAACGCCACGCCAAGATGACGGGCATGCGGTGAGATGTGGATTTGTCGTCCGCCCACGGGCTGATCGGGATATCGACGAAATCGCCGACTACCTCGCCGGGCAGGCCGGACCAGACATCGGCCTTCGCTTCCTCAGAGAAGTATTCGAGACTTTCACGGTGCTTGGCACCCGTCCAGAGATCGGATGGCATTGCAAAGTCCGGCATCCGCGGTTGATCACCGCCCGTACGATCCGGGTGAGCGAGCGCTTTGACAAGTTCCTGATTTTCTATCAGCCTTACGATGACCGAATCGAAATCCTTCGCCTTCTCCATGGAGCGCAGGATCTTGCGACGCTCTTCGAGCGCGAGGGCATCGACTAGCCCGCTTCGACCGCCGATGCTCACCGATCCGATCCGGGAGTCACTATCGAATCGGATACCAGAAATCGGTCCCGGGCCGCCCGATTCCCCGGGAGGAACAGGCGGCCCGGACCGGCATCACGCCCTCGCCGCGGCCAATTGGCCGGCTGGCGCCGGGGGAGGAGGCGTGCTGAATCGCACCGATACCAACTTGGAGACGCCCGGCTCTTGCATCGTCACTCCGTACAACGCCTGAGCCGCTTCCATCGTCCGCTTGGCATGGGTGATGATCACGAACTGCGTACCCGCCGACATCTCCTTCAACAGCCCCATCAGCCGCTGGATGTTCGGTTCGTCGAGCGGGGCGTCCACTTCGTCGAGCATGCAGAAGGGGCTCGGGGTGTACTTGAACACCGCCATCAGAAGCGATAGAGCCGTTAGGGCTTTCTCGCCGCCCGACAGCAGCAGGACGTTCTGCAGACGCTTGCCCGGAGGCGACGCGACGATGTCGATGCCGGAGTCGTTCACGTTGGCCTCGTCGGTCAGCCGCATCTCGGCCATGCCGCCGCCGAACAGCTTGGTGAACGTCTCCTTGAACGACGCGTTGATTGCCTCGAACGCCTCGGTGAAGCGCTTGCGCGATTCGACGTCGATCTCGTGGATCGCCTTCTCGGTGTCGCGGATGGAGTCGAGCAGGTCCTGCCGTTGCGCGTTGAGGAAGTCGTAGCGCTGCTGCGCCTCCTCGAACTCCTGCAACGCATCGGGGTTGACCGGTCCGAGGTTTTCGATCTTCGTTTTCAACGACTGAACCTTCTCCTCGGCCTCGAGCAATCCGACCTCGTCGAGAGGCTGCTCATCGCCGCCGGTCAGCTCCTCGAGGGAAACCTTCAGTTCCTTCTGCGAGGTCTCCTCGAGGAACTTCAGTTCGGCGCGCCGCTCCACCAAATGCAGTTCGATTTGCGTCCGTTTGGTCTGCGCCGACTGGGCCTCGGCGCGGAGCACCTTGACGTACTCGTCCGTCGCGGTAAGCGCCTCACGCAGTTCCTGTTCCTGGCGGGCGAACTCGGCCACGATCTTCGCGGTCGACTCGATCTCCGCTCCTACCTTGGCGGCGGTCTCGTCGAGCGTCATGTTGTCGTTGAGCATCCGCTGCCGCGCGACGCCCAACCGTTCCATCTCCTGGCTCAGCGACTCGCGCCGCCGGGCCAGATCCTGCTGATGATGCCGCAGCCGCTCCATCGCGTTGCCTTCGGCCCGGCGGCGCTCCTCGCGCTCGGCGAGCTGAATCCGCAGAGCGGAATGCTCTTCGGTGAGGTGGGCCATGCGGCGCTGCCGTTCGTCCAGCACCTGGCGGAACTCGGCGATCTCGGCCTCGCGAGTGGCGCGGATTGCATCCTTTTCCGAGACCAGCTTTTGGGCGTTGTCGCGCCGCTCCACCGCCTGCGCGCCTTCCTTTTCCAGCCGCTGGAGTTCCAGGCGCGATACCGACAATTTGGAATTGGTGCGCGAGAACTCTTCCGCCAGCCGACGGTTCTCATGATCGAGCGCGACAGCCTCGCGCTCCTGGCCCTGTTGCATTCCGCGCAACGCCTCGAGCTCTTCGGCCAGCCTGGCGATCTCTTCCTCGAGAGTGTGGAGTCTGCCGGTGGTCTGCGCCAACGCTTTCTGCTTCTGGCCTTCCTGCGTCGTGATTTCGCGCAGTTCGCGCTTCAACGCGAGCGGACCGGAGCCCGTCTTGCGTCCGCCGCTGACGGCGTGTCCGTGGTAGCAGACGCCGTCGCCGAGCAGGAAGTAGAAGTCCGGATACTGGCTCGAGAGCCGTTGCGCCGCCTGCCGGTTCTCGGCGATGAAGCAACGAGCCAGCCGGGGGATCAAGGAAGCGGGCGCCTGGGTCAGACCGTTCGTCATCCGAAGCACGTCGCTGAGGCCCGCCACGATGCCGGTCTCGGGTCCGAGGGCGGGCTGCATGGCGGGCAGGGAAGCCATCGGATCGCCCGGTTCCGGGTGGATCAGGAACGTGGCGCGGCCGTCGAGATCGGTGCGCATCAGATCGATGCCGCGCTCCGCCTGATCGCGCGTGTGGACCACCACGTACTCGAGCTCCTCGTGCAGGAACTCTTCCGCCGCCTTTTCCCACTGCGAGTCGACCTCGATGAAGTCGGCGAGCACGCCGGTCGGCTTCAGATCCTGCGCCTTGCCCTTTTCGAGAGCCGTAAAGAGACGCTTGACAGAATCGGTGGTATATGAGCGATGCGAAAGGACTTCTCCGAGCGAATCCATGCGCGCCTTGAGGCGGGAGGCCTCCGCGCGGAGGGTCTCCTGATCGCGGCGAGCCTGAGTGGCGGCGCCCCTGCCCGAAGCCAGCTCTTCGTCGAGCCGGCGGCGGCGATCCGCCAGCGACTCGAGTTCCATCTGCCGCTTCGACAGCGCCTCGCCGACTTCCTTCTTCCGCCCTTCCAGCCGCTCGAGATCGGCGGCTGCCATCTGCTCCTCGCGCGTCAGGCGCGAGCGGTCGCGTTCGATCGACTGGAAGAAGCCTTCCATCTGAGCGAGCTGGTTCTTGAGGTTCGAGACCTCTCCCAGCAGCCGCAGAATCGACTGCCGGCCGTGCTCGATCTGTTGTTCGTGCTCGCGCAGCTCCGCCTGAGCGGAATCCCGGTGGCGGGTCTTCTCGTTCAGTTGGTCGCGGGTGACGGCCGATTCTTCCTCGAGTTTGGCCAGCCGCTGCGAGTGCTCCTCGATCTCGCGGCCGATCTGCTCGAACCGCTGCTCCAGTTGGAGCCCATCGGATTCGCCCTGCCCGAGGCGCGCCTCCATGTTGCCGATCTCGCGCGCCTGCGATTCGATGCGGCCGCGCGTGCGCTCGCCTTCCAGCCGGAGTTGCGACAGCTTTTCCCGCGTGCGAGTGAGTTCGCCTTCGACGGCGTAGTTCCGTTCGAGCAGGCCGGTCTGTTCGGCTTCCTTTATACCGACCTGTTCGGAGAGGTTCTGGAAGTGCGAATTCGCCTGATTGAGATCGATGGCGATTTTGGTGGCTTCGCGCTCGAGCATCCGGTACTTGCCGCTCAACGACACGCGCAACTGGACCACCAGTTCCTGGTGCAGTTCCTGGTAGCGTTTGGCCTTGGCGGCCTGCCGCTTCAGCGAGTTCGCCTGCCGGCCGACTTCCTCGAGGATGTCGAACACACGCGACAGGTTCTGCTTCGCGCTTTCCAGCTTCGCTTCGGCGAGGCGGCGCTTGGTTTTGAACTTGCCGATTCCGGCGGCTTCCTCGATGACGGCGCGCCGGTCGTGCGGCTTGGAACTGAGGAGCTGGCCGATGCGGCCCTGCTCGATGATCGCGTAGCTTTCCGGTCCAAGGCCGGTTCCGATGAACAGGTCCTGGATGTCGCGGAGGCGGGCGAGCTTCCCGTCGATCAGGTACTCGCTCTCGCCGCTGCGGTAGAGCCGGCGGGTAATGGTGATCTCACGCGGCCCTTTGGGGGCGGCGTGGCCGTTGGTTCCATTCGCGTGACCGTTTGCATGCCCGTTGGCATGGCCATTCGCATGCCCGTTGGCGTGGCCGTTGGATTCCCCGAGAACGACCGGTTGGACGGTCTCTTCGCGAGGGTCCACCATGGTCATCGTGACCTGGGCCATCGACAGCGGTTTTCGGTCTCGAGTGCCAGCGAAGATTACATCTTCCATCCTGCTGCCACGCAATGACTTGGCGGATTGCTCGCCGAGAACCCAGCTAATTGCATCGCTGAGGTTCGACTTGCCGCATCCGTTCGGTCCCACGACGGCGGCGATGCCGGTGCCGTGGAATCTCATTTCGGTTCGGTCGCAGAACGACTTGAAACCGTGGATCTCGACGCGCTTCAGTCTTAACAAGGGGTTTGGGCCCTCCAGGAAAAGTCTTGGGCCAACGGCCGCGTCTCGGGGGAGTAACGACCTCCCAATAGTATCGGAACGCGAGCGAAAAGTAAAGCGGTCTACAGGGTTCAGTGTCTAGTTCAGGTCTAGCACTACATGTTGTGGTGGCTGGGACGGTTCGGTGCCGAAACGGGCCTCATTCGACTCCGAGGTAGGGATTAAAAGTATAGTCGGCGGAGGGCTCTTCGCCGGCCGGAAAGCGGACTCCCCGGCTCACCGCGTAGGCCGGATCGAGCGCCCACTGCCCGTTGTTGAGTAGATTTCGCTTTTTGGTGGCGTTGTCGAACCATCCCCAGAAGGGCCGCGCCTTGTTGGAGGCTTCTTTCCGGCCGAGGAAGGCCGCGCTGATCTTGCCTGCCGCCGCGGGAATGCCGGGACGGTTGCCGAATGGCTGGTATTGGTAGAAGTCGTCGAAACTGCGTTCCCGCCAGTTCGCTCCCTCGGTACCGCGAAGCCACCAGTGGTTGTAGATCGGCAGCAATTCGTAGCCGACCAGCTTGTCGTCGGCGTGCTTGGGCCGCTCCGCAACCCCCTTATATACGTATGTGATGCCAGTCCCAATGGAGAATTTGCCTTGGGAGAAGCGGGAGTGCTTCCGCGATGCGCCCGGATAGATCCCATGGCCGCCGGACTCGATGAACGCGATGGGGTGGCTCCCGTCGTGCAACTCGATCCGCCCTTCGACGCCGTGAACCCCGTTCTTGATGCGATCGTCGAGCACGGCGGCGTAGACATTATTATGAGCGAGCGATTCCAGCACCTGGAGTTGGCCGAATTCCGAGCCGTCCTTCTTCACCGTCAGGATCAGCCCCTCGTTGTCGTTCTCATGGCAGCTTCCGGCGACACACTTGTCGGAGTAGTCCCGCGGGTGGAACACGTTGTAGATCAGGAACCAGTGCGTGGCCGTCTCCATGGCGGCGTAGTAGACGAAGGCCTGGGAGCTGCCGGTCTCCAGATTGTCCCAGTTGTTGTCGCCCTGCCAGTCGCCATCGAAGTCGAACCGGGCCGCCATGTCGGACTTGGGCTGGAACCAGGTCTCCGCGGCGAAGAGCGGCGCCCAGTGTTCGGCAAGGTAGCGGTAGGGGTCAGATATCCTTTCTTCGGGGTCGAAAGTCTTGTTTTCCTGTTTCCTACGCGCCGAAACTTCATTCGTCACTTGAATTGTCAACTTGACGCTCTTGCCCTCGAGTTCCGCCTCCACTTCGCAATTGGCGGGCTGCTCGGGCGCCGTAAACAGGACGGCGTCCTGCAGGACGTAGTCCTTGGTGACGGAACTGATGATGCCGGCGAGCCGCGACGCCGGATTGGCGTAGAAGGCTTCGTCGTCGCGGCCTTGGAACTTGAACGGCTTCGAAAGCCAGCCGCAGTTCGGCGTCACCAGGCGGACCTTGGCTCCGCCCTTGTTGAGACGTACCCGGTCCGTGCCCTCGGCGCCGGTCTTGGGAATGTCCGAGTAGGCCTTTACCTGAAGCTGGAGTTCTTCAAGAGGCCGGATCCGGGCGGGTTCCGCGTCGGTCCGAATCTTGATCTCGGAGACGACTTGGGCGGCGGCCGAGCCCGCGAGCATGAGAAAGGGGAGTAGCGACTTCATCATCTCCGATTGTGGCCGATTCTAGCGGTCCGGGCAACACCGGTCTTCCCGAGGGGTCATTACGGTCCGGTACCGGCGAGGGCTTCCCATTCCGCGCGATCCGCGAGATGCTGGATTCACTGAGGCCACTCGCGAGAGTGGCCGAAACAGTTCCCGGCGCCTGAGCCTCCAAGCGGGCGCCGGGTTCTTTTGTTCATGGCTGCGGGCGTTGTACCCTAGAGTGCGATGAACCGAAGACAACTCCTGGCCGGCGCTGCCTCTCAGCTTCCCGCGCGGAAAACCTCCAAGGCGCGAAATGTCGTCTTCGTGCTCACCGACGACCACCGGTACGACGCGCTTGGGTTCCTGAAGGCCCAGCCCTTCCTCGAAACCCCGCACCTGGACTCGCTGGCGCGCGAGGGCGTCCACTGCAAGCACGCGTTCGTCACCACCGCGTTGTGCTCGCCCAGCCGGGCGTCGATTCTGACAGGCCGCTACGCGCACTCGCACCGCATCGTCGACAACAACACCGCCATCCCACCCGGGACGCGCTACTTCACCCAGGACCTCCAGAAGGCGGGCTACGCCACCGCGTTCATCGGAAAGTGGCACATGGGCAACGCCTCCGACGATCCGCAGCCGGGTTTCGATCACTGGGTCAGCTTTCGCGGCCAGGGCTCGTACGTCCCGTCGGCCAACGGACTCAACGTCAACGGCAAGCGCGTTCCCCAAAAGGGCTACATCACCGACGAATTGACCGATTACGCGCTCGACTGGTTGGGCGGCCGCCCCAAGGACAAGCCATACTTCCTGTACCTGTCGCACAAGGCGGTTCACGGGACCTTCATTCCGGCCGATCGCCACAAGGGGCGCTACAAGAACGCCCAGTACAAATACCCCGAGTCGATGGCCACGGAGTTCCCGCACCGGCCGATGTGGGTGCGCAATCAGCGCAACAGTTGGCACGGCGCCGATTTCCCCTACCATGTCGAGCGGGACGTCGCGTCGGTCTACAAAGACTACGCCGAGACGTTGCTCGGCGTCGATGAGAGCATGGGCCGCCTTTTGGAAGCGCTACGGAAGCGGGGGGAACTCGATTCGACGCTGATCGTTTACATGGGCGACAACGGCCACGCGTTCGGCGAGCACGGGTTGATCGACAAGCGGACGGCGTACGAGGAGTCGATGCGGGTGCCGTTTCTCGCCCGTTGCCCGGAGCTGTTCTCCGGCGGGCGGACGGTGAACGAGATGGTGGCCAACATCGACATCATGCCCACCGTATTCGCCGCCGCGGGGATGCCGGCTCCGCGAGGCATCGACGGCCGGAGTCTGCTTCCGGTGCTGGGGGGCAACGCCTCCGGGTGGCGGCAATCGCTGCTGTACGAATACTACTGGGAGAGGAACTATCCTCAGACGCCCACCATATTCGCGCTGCGGGAAGATCGCTACAAATTCATCCGCGCCCACGGGGTGTGGGACCTGGACGAATTGTACGACCTCGCCGAAGATCCGTTCGAAACCCGCAATCTGATCCTGAGCCCGGCGCACAAGGCGATCGCGCAGGCGATGAGCAAGCGGATGTTCGAGACGCTGAAGTCGACGGGAGGCGATTCGATCCCGCTGTATCCCGACGCCGGGAATGTTTCGACGCTGCGGAGCCGCAACCGGTCAGGCGCGGCGGAGTTCCCGGGGGAGTGGCTGAAGTAGGGCGGGTCCGTCCGGCGAACCCGCCCGTCGCGCTTATTTCTCCGTGACGCGCATGGCGATGCGGCGGTTCTTCTGGCGTCCCTCCTCGGTGGTGTTGTCGGCCGCTGGGTGCTGGTCGCCGTAGCCTTCGGCGCTCAGCCGGCCGGACTCGACGCCCAGCTTGACCAGTTCGGCCATGACGTTGTTGGCGCGATCGGCGGACAGTTTCATGTTCGCCGCCGCGTCGCCCACGTTATCGGTGTAGCCGCCGAGTTTGATCTTCACCTTCGGAAACGCCTTCAGGATCGCGGCGATGTTGCCGAGTTGCTCCTGGGAAGCGGACTGCAAGGTGGCGCTGCCGGTGTCGAACAGCAGGCGGTCGAAGTCGAACCAGGTAGTCTTGTCCACCATCTTGCCGCCGTCTTCGATGAAGTCGACGAGTTTGTTCTCCACGCCCAGCCGGGGGATGTTCAGTTCGATGCCGTTGGGGAGTTTCCGCTTGAAGAACTCGCCCAGGGCAGCCCAGGCGGATTTGGCGGCACCGGTGACGGACGAAGTCGCCTGAGTCGCCGTTTGGGCCGCTTTGCTCGCCGCGTCCTGAGCAACGTCCTTGACTGGCGGCGCGCCGCCGGAGAAGAACCAGTAGAGCCCGGCCAGCAGAGCCAGTCCGGCGAGAACGGACCAGAGCCAGCCGCCGCTCTTTTCCTCGGAGGCGTGGGCCGCGGAGGCGGAGGAAACGGACAGGCTGGACAAGATGCCGCCAAATCCGGAGGGAAGCGAACTCTGCAACGACGGGACCTCGGCGCTCAGCAGTTTGCCGAGAGATCCGGCGCTGAGCGATCCTTCGCTGACGCGCTTGCCGAGAAAGCCCAGCACCAGCGGGGCGGCCATCGACAGCAGGCCGGAGGCCGACGAACCCTTGACGCCCGCCGCCCGCGCGATGAGATCGGTGGCGGCCGATTGTTGCGATCCGAGCGCCATGGACAGGAGCTTGGAACCGAGTTCGGAAGCGCCGCCGCCGGATGCCATTCCGGCGAGACTACCGAGAAGGCCGGAGGCCCCGGGTCCGTTCAACAGACCGAGAATCTGGCTGAGGAAGCCCGTGTCGCCGGAGCGATTGGCGAGCGCGCTCAGCAGCGATGCCGAACTTGCCGTCAGGCCGTTCTTCACGGCGCCTTCGGACTCTCCTAACCGGGAGGCGAGCGATCCGGCGATCTGAGGCGTTACCAGGGACATGAGCGAATCGAGCATGGAAGTTGCCACGAGATTCTCCTTTTTCTTGCCTGTTCACCCGGATGGGGGTGTTTGCCAAGCAGTCTAAAGTATAGTAGACTGCCGGGACCGCAAGGAATACCCCGCGTCAAAAGGAGACCGATCATCATGCGTTTGACCCGCCGTTCGGCACTGTTCGCGCTTCCAGCGGCCGCCTTGGCCGCCCCGGAGCCAGCCGGCCTTGCGCGGCGGATCGGGCTCACCACGGGCTCGTTCATGCCGCATCTGTCGGAGTCGGCCGCGGCGGGAAAGCTGGTGATGCTCGACCTGCCGGCAATCATGCGCGACGATCTCGGGCTGACCGTGCTCGACCTGATGACCGCGTGTCTGCCGTCGCTCGACCGGGCCTATTGCGACAAGCTGCGCAACAACGCCGTGAAAGCCGGAATCACGATCACGAACCTGAAGATGAACCAGCCGAAGCTCGACATGGCGAGCCCGGATCCGGAAACGCGCCGCCACGCGCTTTCCGTCTACGAGTCCACGATCGACTCCGCCGCGGTCCTGGGCTGCCGCTGGGTGCGGCCGATCCCGGGACCGAATCGGCCGGACCTGAAGCTCCTCGCCGGCTCCTATCACCGGCTGATGGACTACGGCGCCCGCCGCGGGATCGCCCTGTTGGTGGAGAACTACGGATGGATGACGGGCGATCCGGACGCTATCCCGGCGGTTGTGAAGGCCGTGGGACGGGGTCTGCGGTGCCAGCCGGACACGGGCAATTGGGAGGACGCGGTCCGCTACCAGGGTCTGGAGAAGGCGTTTCCTCTGGCCGTTTCATGCGATTTCAAGGCGTTCGATATGGGCGCGGACGGGTCGCACGCGCGGTACGATCTGAAGCGGTGCTTCGACGCCGGCTGGAAGGCGGGGTTCCGGGGGCCCTGGTGTTTCGAGCACTTCCACAAGGAACTGAAGCCGCTGCTTCGCGAGATGGTGGTGTTGCGCGATCTGTTGCGCAAGTGGATGTCCGCGTAGCGGTCAGAGTTCGGCGGCCATTGCATCGGCCTCATGGCGGGAAGGCGCCGACGACTGCGCGCCCGCGCGCGTCACCGAAACCGCCGCCGCCGCGTTGGCAAAGCGCAACGCGTGTGCCATGGGCGCGCCCTCGCTCAGCGCCACGGCGAGCGCGCCGTTGAACGTGTCGCCGGCCGCGGTGGTGTCCACGGCGCCGACGGCGAATCCCGGCGAGTGGATGGCCTCGATGCCGTCGTAGTAGTAGCAGCCCGCCTCGCCGAGCTTGAGGATCACCGCGCGCGGTCCCATGGCGATCAGGGCGGCGGCCATGTCTCGCGCGTCGTCCGGTGAAGACGGCCCGGTCCGCGCGCCGAGCAACGCGGCCGCCTCGGTTTCGTTCGGCGTGAGGATCGCCGCGGCTTGCAGTATGTCCTGGCTCAACGGAACGGCGGGCGCTGGATCGAGGATGCATTGGGCTCCGCACTCGGCGGCCAGGCGCATGGCCTTGGCGACCGTGTCGAGCGGCGTCTCCAATTGAAACAGCACGTAGCGGGAATCGGAGAAGGCGGGCCGCATCGGCCCGACGTGGACCGGAGTGAGGGCGTGATTGGCTCCCGGCGCCACGACGATCGAATTGCGGCCTTCCCGGTCGACCCAGATCATGGCGATCCCTGTCGGCTCCGCCTTCGCCGTGCGAATTCCGCCGATATCGGCGCCCGACGCGGCCAGACTCGCGCGCAGCAAGTCTCCGTTGGCATCCTGCCCCACGCAGCCGGCCATGCGCACGGTGAGCGGGGGCCGCGCGAGCCGCGCCGCCGCGTTCGCCTGGTTGGCTCCCTTGCCGCCCGGGATCGTCTGGAAGCGGGAGCCCGTCACCGTCTCGCCGCTTGCGGGCAGCTTGTCCACGCGCACGACGAAGTCCATGTTCAGACTCCCGACCACGGTGAGCGACGGCATGCGGCGCTAAACGTCGATACCGAGCTTCTTCATCTCCTCGGCGTAGTACCGCTTGTGTAAAGCGTTCCACTCGTCGCCGCCCTCGATGATTTCCTTTTTGTGGGAGCGCACCTTCAGCCGGGCGGCGCGGTCCGCCTTGTCGTCGAGCGTCAGAATGTCGGTGATCGTGCGGACGATCTCGAGTCTGACCTCATTCTGATCCTTCTTGAGACGGAAGTCGCGGCCCTTGCGCATCACCGCCACCAGCTTGTGGGAGATGTCGGTGATCTTGTCGCGGGACAGTTTCATCGAATCGCCGGTGTCGCGGCCCGAAGCGCGGACGATTTTGCGCTCGCGGATCAGTTGGGTCTTGATCTTCTTGAACATCTCCTGATAGGAGATGTCCTCTCGCCGCATGTACTCGGCGTATTGGCTCAACAGTTCGCGAACATCCTCATTGAGTTTGTCCTCGACGGCGAGTTCCTCGAGGATGATGCCGCCGGCGACTTCGGTCCCAACGGCCGGATCCGCGACTTCCATGTACTGCGGGCTCAGACGTTTGACGATCTGGCGGGCAAGATAGGAAACGAACTCCTTGGGGAGTAGCATTCTTGGGTTTGATTCGGCTCCGGAATTTAGATCTCTACCACTGTACTAAACCGCGGATCAATCCGGCAAATCGCCGCGGTGGTGGTCGAGGAAGTCGCGGTCCACGGGTTTGCGTCCGCGGAACCACTCGTGGACCCCGTGCCAGTACTCGATCCGGCCCTCGCCCAGCTTCCAACACAGGTAGACTTCCTGCCCACGATAGAGGGTGGGGAAGTCGCACAGTCCGGTGTCCAGGTCCTTGACGATGCAGCCCCACTGCTGGATTTCGCCGATCAGTTCGGAGAGGCCGGAAACGGCGGCGTCGCGGCGGGTGCGCATTCCCGACACCTTCTGGCGGTCGATCAGCATGCCCCCCATGGTGCGCACCAATCGATCCACCTCGGCCAGTTCCTCCTCGGCCTGTTGATGCCGCAGCCGCAAGGCCAACACCTGGCGAAAGTTCCGCTCCACCAGCGGCAACAGTGCGTGGGCCTGATCCAACGTGAAAAATCGCGCCATCGGTGCGACTACACGCCGCAAATCTGAACGGCGAGCGACCGGCTGCGCGGTCCGTCGAATTCGGCGAAGACGATGCTC
Source organism: Acidobacteriota bacterium (assembly GCA_005808475.1). Taxonomy (GTDB): domain Bacteria; phylum Acidobacteriota; class Terriglobia; order Bryobacterales; family Bryobacteraceae; genus SYLY01. The sequence goes on along the minus strand of SYLY01000177.1, from coordinate 5,600 downwards.
TGCCAAGTGCCGAGCAGAACCTTGGCGTTGCGAACCTGCAGGCTGAGAGTCTGTCCCATCACCATGCCGCGCAGGTGGGAATCGGCGTTCTGTCGTTCGCAATCGGAATGGAGCGGATCGTTGTGGCGGTAGTAGCGTTCGCGCTGGATCACGTCGTCGAGAAACGCCTTCACGTCGTCAATGAGCGCATCCTGCCATTCGCTGAGAAAAACGCCGGTAGTGGTGTGAAGCGACTGGAGATGGACAATGCCGTCGCGGATGCCGCTCTTGCGAACCACGTCGTTGACGCGGTCGGTGATGTTGAGCAGTTGCATCCGGTCGCCGGTGATCCAGTCGACGATTTTGCTAGCGACCTTGTATCCGCCTTGCGGCGCGGGCTCGCCATTCCCCTCGGCGGCGATCCCAGAGTCGAGCTGTGAGAGAGTCATTCGGGCTCCTGTGTCTTCGATTCTAGCGCACGATGAAGGCGCCCACCTCCGGTTTTTCTGGGGGTATCGCGGGTGGTCCGCTCACCGGCGGATCGGGCCCGCTCACGACATCCTCCGTCCCGCCTGCCGGTCGCGGCTTCCGAATGGGGCGTCAGCGTCCCATACTGATTGAAATATGATTCGCCTTGAATTCCTCGCCCTTTTTGCCCTGCTCCCTTTCACCGCCGCCGCTCAGACCGGAACGGTGCGTGGGCGGGTGACGCTAAAGGGCTCGAACGTTCCCGTTCATCATGCCGACGTGCTGATCCCCCGGACCGGACACAAGGCGGAGTCCGGCGACGACGGGAGCTTTTCGATCACCGGCGTTCCGGCGGGCAAGTGGGAGGTGGTCGCTCACATGCATAGCCTGAGCGATCAGCGGAGGTCCGTGCAAGTGACGGAGGGCGGGATCTCGGAGGTCTCCTTTTTCCTGGACTTGTCGCCGGTTCGCGAACAGATCACCGTCAGCGCGTCCGGGAAAGAGGAGACCGCGCTCGAGAGCTTCGTTTCCGTGCTGTCGGTCAGTTCGCTCGATCTGGCGGGTAAATCGGGCTCCACCTCGCTCGGCGATCTGCTGGACAATCAGTTGGGCATCGCCAAGCGCAGCTTCGGGCCGGGCACAACGCGCCCGGTTGTCCGCGGGTTCGACGGCGACCGCGTTCTGGTGCTCGAGGATGGCGTACGGACCGGCAGCTTGTCGGCGCAGTCGGGCGACCACGGCGAGCCGGTGGATCCGGCGCAGGTGGAGCGGATCGAAGTGGTGCGCGGACCGGCGACGCTGCTCTACGGCTCCAACGCGATCGGCGGCGTGGTCAACGCGATCAGTCCGCAGCACGACCTGCACGAGAAGCCCCACGCCGGCCTCAGCGGCAGCGTGAGCGCCACTGGGGGCTCGGCCAACGGCCAAGGCGGCGGTTCCGGCTCTCTGCGCTACGGACTCGGGGCGTGGCAGCTTTGGGGCGGCTACGGTGGAATGCGAACCGGCGATTACGCCACGCCGCTCGGCACGGTCCACAATTCGGAAACCAAGCTCAACAACGGGAGGTTCGGCGTGGGCCGGTTTTCGGAGAAGATGTCTTGGAACCTCGGCTATTCGCTGCAAGACGGGCGCTACGGCATTCCGTCGGCCGAGGAGGGCGCCGGGCACGATCACGGCGAGGACGTCGATCTCGCCTACCGCCGCCATCAGACCCGATTCACGGGTTCTCTGCGCGATCTCGGCATGTTCGAGCAGGCGACTTTGAAGCTCAACTACACCGACTGGAATCATCGCGAACTCGAGGGCGCGGAGATCGGGACCGAGTTCTTCAACAAACAGTTCATCTACCGGGGCGAGTTCCAGCAGAAGCGCCGCGGCGTGAGGTCGGGCACGCTGGGATTCTGGGGCATGACGCGGAACTTCAAATCGGAAGGCGCGGAGGCGCTCTCTCCGCCGGTGGATCAGACCGCCTTCGCGGCATTCGGGCTCCAGCAGTTCGACTTCGAGAAGATGCGTTTTCAGTTCGGCGGGCGCGTCGAGAACAACCGGTTCTCGGCCACCGGACTTCGAAACCGCGCGTTCACCGGATTCAGCGGAAGCGCGGGGATCAACGTTCCCGTGTGGTCCGGCGGCGTGATCGCGGCCAACGCGACGCATTCCTACCGCGCGCCCTCGCTCGAGGAGCTCTACTTCAACGGACCGCACGCCGGCACCGGCCTGTTCGAGGTAGGCAATCAGAATCTGGTCCGCGAGCGCAGCCTGGGGCTGGACTTCTCGGTCCGGCACCAGGGACGGAGGCTGCGCGGAGAGATGAACTTCTTCAACTACTCCATCGCCGATTTCATCTACTACGCGCCGACCGGTGACTTCGAGGACGGGCTGCCGGAAGCGAAGGTGCTGCAGGCGGGTGCGCGTTACACCGGCTCCGAGATGCGGGTGTCGGCCGCGCTGAACGGCAAGGTTTGGCTGAACCTGGGGATGGATACGGTGATCGCGCAACTGACGGCCAATTCCACTTCGCTGCCCCGGATTCCGCCCGTTCGCGGACGCGTGGGCTTCGACTTCAACCACAAGGGCTGGAGCGCGCGGCCGGAGCTCATTCTGGCGCGGTCGCAACGGCGGATCTATTCCACCGAGACCGAAACCGCCGGCTACGTGGCCCCCAATCTCACCGCAAGTTACAGCATCGCGCGCCGGCACGCCCTCCACGTGCTGGGCGTCAATTTCTTCAATATGAGTAACCGGCTGTACCGGAACCACCTATCGCTGATCAAGGACTTCGCCCCGGAAATCGGCCGGGGCGCGCGGGTCCACTACACCGTCCACTTCTACTGATCGATTCGGCGGGGCGGCCTAGCAGCCCGTGGTGCAAGTAGCATGGCCGCACGCAACCATGACATGGCTGCGGCGGCGGCCATGGGCGGCAAACGCCAAGCGCGGAGGGTGCGTTGCAAGTCCAATGCGCCCAGTGGGTTGCGGCGGCGCCGGGCCGCTTCCTTCGTTGCGGCTCCTGGGAGATGTCCCGCATCGACTACGACGCCGCGCCTCGGATTCGGCCCGGCGGCGCTCGCAACGCGACTCATGCTACTGGCACCACGGGCTGCTAGGCTTTCGGAAAGCCGCAGGCTTGCAGCAGGGACTGGTGCGCCATCAGGTCGAACGCGGCGGAGTAGGACGGCTTGCGCTCGCCCCGGACCACCGCCGCCAGTTCGAGCAGATCCGGCGAGTACGCCGGTTTGGCCTCGGGCGGCGTGGCTACGTCCTGGAATCCCGCTCGATACGGCCCGGCCGCCGCGGCCAGTTCGACGGTCAGTTTCGAGCCCGAGAAGGGCCGCACGACGGCGGTGCCATTGGTTCCCTGGATCTCGAACGTGCGGTGATTGGCCCCGTTCGGCTGATGCGCGGCGATGTAGATCTCGGCCAGCGCCTTATCGTAATGGAAAACGGCGAGGCAGTTGGAGGCCAAGTCATCGGAGCCGTCCTTGTCAAGCATCGCCGTTACCGACCGGGGCTTGCCGAGCACCTCCACCACGCGGTCCACCATGTGGCAGCCCAGTTCGAACATCATCCCCCCGCGGAAAAGCGCCAGTCGTTTGCGCTCGGCGGGCGGGATCACCTTGTTGATGGTCGCGCGGACGAACCGGACATCGCCGAGCCATCCCTGTTTGGCGGCGTCGATCGCCGCGCGCATGGTGGGAAGGTAGCGCCACATGTAGCCGGCCTGGACGGTGAGGCCCTTGGAGGCGGCGCTGTCCAGCAGGCGGCGGAATCGCGGCAGATCCTCGCCCGGAGCCTTGTCGAGATGGACGAACTTCCCGGCGGCGACGCACTTTTCCGCCAACTCGAGGTTGTATTGCACGCGAGATTCGACGGCTACCATGCGAATGCTCCGGTCGTTCAGCAGTTCGTCGAGTTGCAGCCAGCGAACGCCTTGGAACACCTCGTTCGACCGCGGCTCGCCGTGTGGCTCGCACACGCCGGCGAAGTCGAACTCGGGCAGGGATCGAAGAGCCCGGATCTTGGCGTAGGCGTGAGCGTGTCCGGTGCCGAGGACGGCGGTCCGAACTGGAGCGGAGGCCGCCATCGCGGCGGCCGGTAGGGCGGAGAACTGGCGTCGAGTCATCGTTTGGTGTCGAGTGTATCACTTAGCCCGCGCGGCCGTCCCGGGGCGGGGAGGCGGCTGCCGCCGTAGCATGCGTTCAACCACCGGTACGGCGATAAGGCAAATTCCCCATGGGCCGATCGCCTGTTTCTGTCGCACTATGCTTGTGCCCCCGGATTCCTCCATCGACGCGACCGCGACGCTTACGCGCGCGCCGCGCGGAGCTTCCGTGGCGCAAAAGTACTCCCGGTTCAGTACGTTCGTTCTAGCCGGGGTCGCGCTGGTCTTTCTCGTATGGGACGTCTGCCAAGGCGACGGGGGCTGGGAGCGCGCGGGATTGTTGGCGGCCGCCGTCACCGGAGGCGCCATCGCGTACTCGCACTACGCGCATCGCGCGATGGCCCGGCCGCTGGCGGTGCTTCGCCGCGGAATCCGCGGCGTTCGAGAAGGGCGTCTGGAGCCGATTCAGGTGAGCGAGACCGGAGACGAGATCGAAGATGTCGGCCACGGCATCAACGAGATGATCGACGTGTTGAATGCATCGAGGAGCGAAGTGCGGCGGCAGGGCGAAGCGCTCGAGGCGCGTATCAGTCAACGCACGGGCGCTCTAGAGGAGGCGACGCAACGCGCGCTGGCCGCCAATCGCGCCAAGAGCGACTTTCTCGCCAACATTTCGCACGAATTGCGGACGCCGATGAACGGCATCCTCGGCATGATCGATCTGGTGCTCGACGAAGATCTGCGGCCCGAGCAGCGGGAGCATCTGGAAACCGCAAAAGTGTGCGCCAACACGCTGCTGGCGCTGGTCAACGACATACTCGATCTATCGAAAATCGAGGCCGGCAAGATGCTGCTCGAGAAGATCCCGTTCGATCTTCGCGATCTGGCGGGGCAATGCACCAAGTCGTTCGCCGCCAAGAGCGTCGAGAAGGGCATCGACATCCACTGCCACGTATTGGCGGAAGTTCCCCGGGCGGTGGTCGGCGACCCGTTGCGCGTCCGGCAGATTCTGACGAATCTGCTCAGCAATGCCGTCAAGTTCACCAGCCACGGTTCGGTGGCGTTGACGGTGGGAGTGGATCCGGGGACGGCACCGGAGCCCGCGCACAAGGTGGTCTTCAAGGTCCGCGACACCGGGACGGGTATCCCCAAGGAGAAGTTAGGCGCGATTTTCGAGGAATTCACTCAGGCCGACGGCAGTGTCAGCAGGAAGTTCGGTGGAACCGGGCTCGGTCTGGCGATCACACGCCGGCTGGTGGAACTGCACAAGGGCTCGCTCGAGGTGGAAAGCGAACCTGGCCAAGGCAGCACCTTCACCGTGGTTCTCCAACTGGGCTCGGCCGCCAGGCAAAGCGTTCCCACCGAATCGCGGGTTCTTCGCGCGCTCGCGTCCGCCACCACCGGTCCGGCGCGAATTCTGGTGGTGGAGGACAACCCGGTCAATCAGAAGGTCCTCACGACGATCCTCCAAAAGCAGGGGTACCAAATCACCACCGCCAACGATGGAGTGGAAGCGCTTCAGGCGCTTGGCCGCGAATCGTTCGGGCTGGTG
>SYLY01000176.1 GCA_005808475.1 Acidobacteriota bacterium | reverse complement strand
TCCCCCAAAGTGGGAAGAGCATACGTCAAAGTCGTCAAGCCTGGGAGGATTACGCGGCCAGTTTGCACAGGGCCGGGCTCCCGATCCCCTCGAATCCCTACCGGCATCTCGACTGTTCAGTGAAGTGAACGTGCTATCGGGTTTTGCGGTTCCGTTGCTCCTCAGACCCCGATTTACGGAGCTAGCAGTATGCCGCGGCTGGCCAGTCCACTCGCCATGAGCGCAGGCGCCGCCGCGATGGGCGCACTGCCGCCTTCGCCACGGTCTCCGTGGCGGGCATGATCGCGCTGGTGCTGCTGGTGGCGCGCCGCGTCATCGAACCTGTGCGCCGCCTGACGCACGTGACTGCGGAAGTCGCCGCCGGAACTACAAGCGCGTAAACGAGCTCGCCGTTTCCGCTGCGCGCCAGGATGAACTTGGCCAACTGGCGCGCGGGTTTCAGACGATGGTGCGTGAAGTCTCGACGCGCGAGACTCGTTTGAAGCAAGCCGAAGAAGACCTCGCGCGCCGCGAGATGTACCTCCGGTCGCTGATCGTTCTGCCACATGATGGGTGGCAATATCCGTCCGCGGCGCGCCTGGACCACGTTCACCGTTACGCTGCCGGCGCATGTCGAGAACAAGCCTATGGCCCCGCCGCCAACGGCCGAACCCGCATCGTGCGCCGCGTCTCTGGGTACGGTGCTGGTGGTGGATGACGACCCCACCGTTCACGACGTGGCGCGCCGGTCCTTGAGCAAAGAAGGCTACCACGTGCTGGCGGCCGCCAGCGGCGAGGAGGCCTCTCACTTTAGGCAGCCACTTCGCGAGCTCCGCCATCGTGGACGCGTACTTCGGCTCCTTCGCGAGGTTCGTGCACTCGTGCGGATCGGCCTGATGGTCATAAAGCTCTTCGAAGCCATCGCGGTACCGGATGTAGCGGCAGCGCTCCGTGCGGATGGCATGGTTGTTGTGAAGGTATGTGGTGATCGCGGGCGCCGCGCACCCGGCGCGCGGATTGCGCAGCAACGGCGCGCCAGGCTCTCGCCCTCCAACTGCGCGGCCGCACTGGCGGGATGGGCGAGACCCACAAGCCCGCGACAGCCGCCCACAACGATCGGTTCGTGACCAAAGGCGTTGTTCGCGCACATGGCGCAAAGCGAGGAAGCGCTTCGTGCGGGATCCTGAACCGCGGTGGCAGTCGCGCCGCCTACCATTCCAATCGCAGACCAGTGCGAAGGAGCCGGGGACCATCCTGATCGAGTTGTGACACTCCACCGACTCCCGTGATGACCCCGGCCGCCTGCGTGATATTGGTGGCCGGATTGCTCCAGTTGGGATGATTCAAGGAGTTCATCGCCGTCAGGTCCAGACGAAGGCGGAGACGCTCGCGCCAGGCCCAGCTCTTGGCGATCGAAGCATGAAGCAAGGCCAGGTTCGGACCCTTGATCACGCCGCGGGCGGCGGTTCCGAACGCGCCATTCTTGGGCGCTTCGAATGCTGCCGGGTCGAACCACCGGGCCAGCGTCCGGGCGCTGGAGTTCAGGTTGGCATCGCGCAGGTGATCCGGCCGGATGGTGACGAGGGCCGGCGTCGTATTGGCGCTGAAAACAGTTCCGGCCGGATCGCGGCCGGTCCAGAGTGGGGTCAGAAACTCGCCCGAGTGATAGTTGAAGATGCCGCTCAGGGCCCATCCGCCGATGATCGCGCCGGCCCAGCGAGGGGTGGCGCGGCGGAGACCGGGAAGCTCGTAAATGAAGTTCGCCGTGAACCGGTGGGTCGGCACGTCCTGCCACACGCCGCGCTCCCGCGCGCGGTCAAGCGCGTTTTCGGGAGCCTCGTTACGCTCCAGATCGCCGATGTCCCGCGCCCAACTCCATGAGAACTGATACGACAGGCCCCGGCTCAAGCGGCGTTCGACCTCCGCGGTGAGCGCGTGGTATTGATGCCCGGCTCCGTTGGTCACATAGTTGACCGCGGGATAAGCAGGAAAGCGGCGGGGCTTGTTGACGAACAAGCGGGAGTCGGCGACGGGCTGGTTCAGGTTTTGAACCCAATGGCCTTGCCTCGTGTTGGTGCCGACGTAGGAGAGGCGGAAGCCCGTCGACCAACGTTGGTGCTCGAACGTGAGGTTGTATTGCATGCTGAAAGGCGTGCGCAGGTCGAGCCGGACGGCGGCGGGCAGATTGATGGTCGCCGGGCCACCCTGGGCTCCCGGAAACACCACCGGCAGGACGATTTGCGGTGTGCCCGCGGGATTGTTGAAGGCCGGCTCTGTGAGCGCGAACGGAGAGCCGCCACCGTTCACCGACCGCGGCACCAGGTCGTAGTAAATGCCGTAGCCTCCGCGCACTACCGTGTGTGACCCCAGAAGGCGGTAGGCGAATCCAAGGCGCGGCGCGAAGTTGTTGCGATCCGTGCGAAGGAGGGTTTCGCCCGGAAAGCCGGCCGCGCTTGCTTCCACTGTGTTCACATAGTTGCGGGGCATCAACGGGCTGATCTTGTCGAGGGCGCCATTCGGAACCACGATGCGCCCCTGCTCGAAATCGAACGTGGCCTGCTGGCCGTTCGTTTCGCGATATCCGGGATGCAGCTCATAGCGCACTCCGTAGCTCAGGTTCAGGCGCCGCGTGGCCTTGAACTCGTCGGCGACGAACAGGTCCCAGGCGTTGCGAATCTGGCCCACTTGCCGTGCCGGGAAACCGCGCGAGGACGTGCTGGGCGCTCCCAGCAGGAAGTCCGCGTAGGGTTGTCCCGTGTAGCGGTTCGAGAATGCCACGTTGCCAAAGAGGTTCGGGACCGCGGGCAGGCTATTGGAATAGACGCGCATGAAAATCCCGCCGGCCTTGATGGAATGCCGGCCACGGAACCAGCTCAACTGATCCTGATACTGATGAGTGTAATACCAGACCCGGGTCCGATCCCGTTGCGTGATCCCGGTTATGGGGCTGCCCGCGAAGCTAACGGTCAGAATTCCCTCGACATCGGGAAGGTCGTCGGCGAGCCCTCGCAGCCCGAGTTCGCGCACCAGTTCCAAGCCGCGCACGGAACCGGCAATCGGATTGTTGTTGTGGGAGACACCGTACCGGAACTCGTTCAGCAGGCCAGGCAAGATCTGGTGCGTCACGGTGGCGTTGAAGGCGCGCGTGTCCCGTTGCTGGCTCTGCTGGCCGACCGTGGGCAGGTTGCTCTGATAAGGGCGGCCGTGCTGGCGGTTGGAACTGAAACGCGCGAAGGCGAAGGTCTTGCTGGAGAAGTGATGATCCAGACGCAGGTTGGCGGAGGTGGACGGATCGAACGGCCTCGCTTTCTGTTCCACATAGTTGGGAGTGACAAGTGCGGCCGGGCTCCCGGTGTTGGGCAAGGGATAGAAACGGTCCTGGATTTTGGTGCTGACGGCATTCAGCCGGGAGGCCGGGATCCTGTTGGCTGGAAACGGCGCGTTCGCTGCGGGGTCGCGGACGGCCAGGGTTCCGAAATCACCCGTCCGCCAGCCGGGCAGAGGCACCGTCGGATTGATGAGTTGGCGAATAGCGCTGCCTTTGGTGTATTCGAGCGAGCCAAACAAGAAGGTCCGGTTGCGGCCATCGTAGACGCGGGGCAAACGTACCGGTCCACCGGCGGAGAAACCGGGATAGTGGATGTTGCCGCCGTCGGACTGGGAGGCGAAGGGATTGCGGGCGCGAAACGCCGGCGCGGTGTAGTAGTCGAAGGCGCTTCCGTGGAACTGGTTGGTTCCGGATTTCGAGATCACCGTCACCTGGCCGAGAGTGCCGAACTCGGCGGTGTTGCTGGCGGCGTCGATCCGCGCCTCTTGAAACGCCTCGACGTGCGCGACCAGGGGGGTGATCTGGGTGGCGTCGTTCGGATTGGCGATCGTGGAGCCATCGATCGAGTAGTCGGCCTGATTCGCCCGGCTTCCCGCGAACCGGATGGTGGAGGACGTTCCGCCGGCCTTCAACACATTGGGACTCAGCGAGAGGAAGCTCCACAGGCTGCGGTTGCCGTTCGGCAGGGCCTTGAACGCCTCGGCTCCGCGAGTGTCGCTGATGCGCGCCGTTTCCGTTTCGATCAACGAGGCGCCGCCCCGGACCTCGACGGACGACTCGACGGCTCCGAGTTCCAGAGCGATATCGAGCCGGCGGACTTCGCGGGCGGTGATCGTGACGCCGGTGGCGAGATGCTCCTTGAATCCGGCGTGCCGAACGCGCACCGAGTAGGTCCCTTCGAGCAGTTGCGGCAGGCTGTAGACACCGTCGGAATTCGACTGGGCCGAGGCGCGGACGCCGGTGGCCTGATTGACGGCCACGATCTCCGCGCCAGGTGCGGCGGCATTGGTGGAGTCGGTAACCGTTCCCGTGATCGAGGCGAAGGTCGTCTGTGACGATACGCGATACGCCAAGAGGAACAACAGCGCGAGGGGCCTCATGCCCAGTAGTTATATCACATGGGCCTTGGTACAATGGTGATCCATGCGCTGTCCGGGACTCTGGTTGATCGCTGGGTGTTTGGCCGGCCAGGATGCCGTCCAGATCCTGACGTCGCGATGCCAGCCGTGCCATGGACCGGCGTTGCAGAGCGGCGGGTTGCGGCTGGATTCGCGGGAGTCCATTCAAAAGGGTGGATACCGCGGCCCGTCCGACCGTCTCATCGTGAAGGCCATTCGGGAGGGAGTCGACGGCAAGCGCATGCCTCCCACGGGTCCGGCGCTACGCGAAAACGAGATCGTCGCGCTCGAGAGATGGCTCGCCGACGGTTATCCGTGGACCGGGCCATCGCGGACGGTCAGTGCCGGCCGTTCGCGTCATTGGGCTTTCGAGCCGGTGCGACGTCCCGCGCTGCCCTCGGTGCGACGCGCAAACTGGGTACGCACTCCCATTGACCGTTTCATCCTCGCGCGCCTCGAGCACGAAAGGATCGAGCCTTCACCGGAGGCCGATCGCCCGACGGTGGAGCGGCGCCTTCATCTGGACTTGACCGGCTTGCCGCCCGAGCCGGGGCAGGGGGCGCACGTGGAGGAATTGTTACGGTCGCCTCACTACGGCGAACGCTGGGCCCTCCCCTGGCTGGATCTGGCCCACTACGGCGACAGCGACGGCCATGAGCAGGATGGGCCGCGGCCGCACGCTTGGCGCTATCGCGACTGGCTGATCGGAGCGCTGAATCGCAACCTGCCGTTCGACCGCTTCACCGTGGCGCAACTGGCCGGCGACCTCCTTTCGCAGCCCGACTACGAGGCCACCGGGTTCCTGCGCTCCACGCTGACTAGCCGGGAAGGCGGAATCGATCCGGCGCTGGTTCGTGATGAGCAGCTCGCGGACCGCGTGAGCACCGTGGGAACGGTCTGGCTGGGACTGACCACTGGCTGCGCGCGCTGCCACGATCACAAGTTCGATCCGTTCACCCAGCGGGAGTTCTATCAGCTTTACGCCATCTTCAACCGGAGCCGCGAGGTGAACCTCGACGCGCCGCTGGAGGGGGAACTCGCGCGCTACGAGGCGCGGCGTCCCGAGTACGAGCGCCGGCTTCGCGAACTGGTCGGACCCCAGGCGGGCGAACTGCTGCCGCTCTTTGAGAAGCGGCTGTGGCAGACGATGGAAGGCTCGCTCCAGGACCCCGTCTGGCGCATCGTCTACGAGGCCTATCGAGTGTGGATCGATGGCGCGGACGAGATTCTGCGGACGCCGCCCGATCAGCGGAGCGCCAAGCAGAATCACGCGTTGATGCGGTTCCTCATCAAGAGCCGTCCTCAGGTCCTCTACGACGAGGCGGGAGTGAAAGAAGATCCGTTCAAGGGTCTGCTGCCGAAGCTCGAGGCGCTGGACGAGGCGTACCCACGGCCGAGCGAGATCCCCACGTTTTCCGAAAGCGCGACCGCCGCCGCCACCCACGTGTTGATCCGCGGCGACTACAAGAGTCCGGGTGTAGCCGTGCCCCCTCTGCTGCCGGCATCGGTGGGAGCCCCATCCGGCGAAGCCAACCGGCTCACGCTGGCGCGCTGGCTCGTGTCGCGCGAGAACCCGCTGACCGCCCGCGTCACCGTCAACCGCATCTGGCAGGAGTTCTTCGGGCGCGGCCTCGTGCCTTCCTCCGAAGACCTCGGTAAGCGCGCCGAGCGTCCCTCGCATCCGGAATTGCTCGATTGGCTGGCCGCGGAGTTTTTGGAGAGCGGCTGGAACGTGAGGCACATCCAAAAGCTGATCGTCGATTCGGCTACGTACCGGCAGTCGTCCCGGTTCAGGCCCGACGTGCGGGAGCGCGATCCGGACAACCGTTTGCTGGCCCGCCAGTCTCGCTTGCGCCTCCGGGCTGAATTGGTCCGCGACATGGCTCTGGCTGCCAGCGGTCTGTTGAACCGCGCGGTCGGTGGTCCGGCCGTCAAGCCGCCCATGCCGGAGAGTCTGCTCTCGCTGGCCTTTCGGGGGAGATGGACCGTCTCGCCCGCGCCCGAGCGCCATCGCCGCGGAATCTATGTCCATGTCCAACGGACCTTGATGTATCCGCAGCTCCAGGTGTTCGACGCGCCCGACCGGCTGGTAGCCTGCACGCGCCGATCGGTGTCCACCAGCTCGCTTCAGGCGCTTACGCTCTTGAACGATCCGGTGTTCCATGAAGCGGCGCGGGCCCTGGCGGGGCGGATCGAAAGCCAGCCCCCCGCGGACCGGATTCCGTACGCCTTCCAACTCTGCTTTCATCGCGCGCCTTCGGCCGGGGAGACGGCCCGGCTCCACGAGTTCCTCCGGACGGGGTCGTGGACGGAAGCGGCCAGCTCACTGCTCAATCTCGAGGAGTTCATCGTCAGGGAATGACCCGCCGCGAACTTCTCTCTCGCTATGCCCTGGGCGCCGGAGCGTGGGCACTTGACGCGGCGCCATTGCCTCACGCCAAGCCGCGGGCGCGTAGCGTGATCTTTCTCTTCATGGAGGGCGGGCCCAGCCAACTCGATCTGCTGGACGCCAAGCCCGCGCTGCGCAAGTACGACGGCCAGCCGCTGCCGGAGTCGATGCGCGCCGGCCTCCGCTTCGCCTTCATCCAGCCCGGAGCCAGCGTTTGGGCGAGCGCAAGGCACTTCCAGCCTCGCGGTCAATCCGGCATCGAGATGTCCGACTGGATGCCGCATCTGGCCACGCAGGCCGATCGCCTGAGCGTGATCCGCTCGATGGTGAGCGACCAGGTGAATCACGTGCCGGGTCAACTTCTGCTGCAGTGTGGCTCTCCTCTGCCCGGCCGGCCGTCGCTGGGCGCGTGGACGTTGTATGGCCTCGGTAGCGAGGCGCGCGATCTGCCGGGATTCGTCGTTCTCTTTTCCGGGCGTGCCCCGCAAGCCAGCGGGGGCATCTACACGAGCGGTTTCCTGCCGGGCACGTACCAGGGAACGCCGTTTCGCGATTCCGGCGACGCGGTCCTGCACCTATCGAATCCCACGGGAGTCGGCCGCGCCGATCAGCGCCGCAAGCTCGATTTGATTGGCGACCTCAACCGGCAGCATCAGGCGGACACCGGCGACCCCGAAACGGAATCCCGCATCCAGGCTTACGAACTCGCGTTTCGCATGCAGGCGGCCGTGCCGGGCCTGTTGGATCTTTCCGCTGAACCAGCCGAGGTGAAGGCGCGCTACGGTCCCGGCCGCTTCGCGCAGAATTGCCTGATGGCCCGCCGGCTGGTGGAGCGAGGCGTGCGCTTCGTCCTGGTGAGCCATGCCAGTTGGGACGATCACGCCGACCTGAACAAGAACCATGCGCTCAATTGCCGGCTTACTGACCGGCCGGCCGCCGCTCTTCTCGAGGACCTTCACGCCCGCGGTCTGCTCGATTCGACCCTGGTTGTCTGGGGCGGGGAGTTCGGGCGGACGCCGCTCGTCCAGCAGGAGAAGCCGGGGCGGGACGAGGCCAAGGGACGCGATCATCATCCGTACGCTTTTTCCATGTGGCTCGCGGGAGGCGGCATTCGACCCGGCCAGGTGATCGGACGGACGGATGATTTCGGCCTGTCGGTAGTCGAGGATAAAGTCGAGGTCCACGACTTGCAGGCGACCATCCTTCACTGTCTGGGCCTCGATCATGAGAAGTTGACGTTCCGGACGCAAGGCCGCGACTTCCGCTTGACCGACGTTGGCGGCGTTCTGCTCCGCAAGCTTCTCGCGTAGAATAGCCCTAGCCATGCTGACCACGAGCCGCGCCCTCGCCTTCCTGCTCGTGATGGCTCCCGCCTGCGCGGAGGAGTTTTTCGAGAAACAGGTGCGGCCGCTCTTCGCCAGCCGGTGTGCGGGGTGTCACGGGGGTAAGAAGCCCATGGCCGGGCTCGATTTCTCCACCACTGAGGGACTGCGCCAGGCGTCGGGGCTCTTCAGCGAGCCATCGCGACTCATCGCCGTGCTCGGCTACGAGGATCGCGTGAAGATGCCGCCCACCGGGAAATTACCCGCCGCGGAGCTCGACACGCTGCGGGTGTGGATCTCGAGGGGTGCGCCGCTCCCCCCGGCGCCGCCGCAGGCGTCCGAGTCCGGACCCCGCCGGAATCACTGGGCCTTCCAGCCGGTGGCCAAAGTGGAGCCGCCCCCGGTTCGGCGGAGCGCTTGGGTGCGGTCTCCGATCGATGCGTTCATACTGGCTAAGCTCGAGTCCCACCGCCTGAGCCCGGCGGCTCCGGCCGGCAAGCTCACCCTGTTGCGGCGGGTCACCTACGATCTGACGGGGTTGCCGCCTTCGCTTGCCGAGATCGAGGCGTTCACCCTCGATTCGTCGCCGGAGGCCTACGAGAAGGTGGTCGACCGCCTGCTGGCCTCGCCGCGTTACGGCGAACGCTGGGGCCGTCACTGGCTCGACGTCGCGCGCTACGCCGAATCGACAGGAGCCGATGAGGATCGCGTCTATCCGTTTGCCTGGCGCTACCGCGATTATGTCGTCGAGGCCTTCAACCGGGACCTTCCCTATGACCAGTTCGTGCGGGAACAGATCGCGGGCGATTTGCTCCCTCCGCCGGCGGGTGAAGCGATCCACACCCGCGGCATCGTCGCTACCGGGTTCCTGGCGCTCGGCCCCAAGCTGCTCGCGGAAGTGGATCGCACCAAGATGCTGTATGACGTCGTCGATGAGCAGATCGACACGATGTCCCGCGCGTTTCTCGGCCTGAGTATCGCGTGTGCCCGCTGCCACGATCACAAGTTCGATCCGATCACGACGCGAGATTATTATTCGCTGGCGTCCATCCTGGTCAGTACCCGTCAATTCCAGAGACTGGAAGGCGGGGCGGCCCAGCTCCTCTATGTTCCGCTGGTCGACGAGGAAATCGCCCAGAAGTGGCGGCGGCATGCGCTCCGGGAGCAGCACCTGAAGCAGGAAAGCGAGCTGTTCATCCAGAGGGAAAACGCGCGATTCCTGATGGCCCATCAGGCTCGGGTTGCCGACTATATGCTCGCCACGCGGGACCCGGAGCGCGCGGCCTCCCTGGATCCTTCGATTCTAAAAAAATGGGTCGCCTACCTGAATTCCGGAAAGGACTCGAGGCCCTATCTGGCTGAGTGGTACCGCGACCCCTCTCCGGGAACGGCGGCGGCCTATCAGAAGCGCTTCACCGATCAGGCGCTTTCCTGGCAGGCCGGGATCGAGCGATGGGCATCGGAAGTCGAGGAAGCCCGCAAGAACGAGGAGGAAGCACCGATGCGGCCTCGCATCCCCGCCGGGCCGGACCGGTTTTTTCCGGACGTGGCACTGGCTGGCGCGGGGCCTCTTGGAATCCCGGAGAAGGAGCGGCCGCAACGCTTCGCGCCGGAGCCGATGGCCCGCTACCAGGCCGCGCAGGCCGAGTTGAAGGCACTCGAGAAAACGCGGCCGCCCGAACCGCCGCTGGCCTGTGGAGTCCGGGAAGGAAAGGCCGTTACCCAGCATGTGTTCATCCGCGGCAACCCGGCGAACCCCGGTGAAGAAGTCCCGAAGCGCTTGCCCGCGATCCTCGCTGGCGAGCGCCAGGCGGAGATTCGCGCGGGCAGCGGCCGGCGGGAACTGGCGGAGTTCATGGGTAGTCCGGCCAACCCGCTCACCGCCCGCGTGATGGTGAATCGCATCTGGCAGGGGCATTTCGGCACCGGCTTGGTGGCAACCGCCAGCAACTTCGGCTCTATGGGCGAGAAGCCGTCGCATCCCGAGTTGCTCAATTACCTGGCCGCGGAGTTGGTCCGCCGCGGTTGGTCGGTCAAGGCGATGCACCGGCTGATGGTGCTGTCGAACACCTACCAGATGAGCAGCTTGGCCACACCCGCCCAACAGGCGGTGGATCCGGCGGGCCGCCACTATTCCCGCTTCCCGCGCCGGCGTCTGGCGGCCGAGGAGGTCCGCGACTCGTTGTTGGCCGTCAGCGGCACGATCGACTTCTCGACGGAGGGCAGCCACGACGACGTGCGCGAGGCCATTCCCGTCTTCATGCAGGAAAAGCGGCTGGGCCAGGATCCCGACAAGAGCCGCCGCCGGACCCTCTATGTGCCCCTGCGCCGAAGCAACGTGCCTGCTTTTCTCACGCTCTTCGATTTCGGGGATGCGAGCACCACGGGCGACGGCCGCGGCGAGAGCACCATCGCGCCACAGGCTCTCTATCTGATGAACAGCCCGTTCCTCACGGGCCGGGCGAGCGAACTCGCGAAGTCGCTCCTTCCGCTGACCCCGAAGGGCCGGGTCGAGCGGGCCTATCTCTTGATTGCCGGGCGGCCGCCCTCGACCCGTGAGATCGATGCGGCGCTCGGCTATGTGGCGGCCTTTCCGGACGTTGCCGATCTGACCGGCTGGACCAGCCTGTGCCGGGCCTTGTTCGCCTCGAACCTTTTCCTCTACGTGATGTGATGCGAATTGCACCCCTCTCTCGCCGCGAACTCCTGCGCCGCACGGCCTGCGGGTTCGGCCTGTTAAGTCTCCCCCGGTTGCTCCAGGGCTCAAGCCCTCTCTCTCCGCGGGAGCCGCACTTTGCCCCGCGCGCCAAGCGGATTATCTTCCTCTTCATGCACGGCGGGCCGTCACAGGTCGATACTTTCGATCCCAAACCGTTGTTGCAGCGGGATCACGGCAAACCGCTGCCCTTCAAGACGCCGGCAGCTTTTGCGCGAGGCCGCATTGGAGGGCTCTTGAAGTCTCCGTGGCAGTTCAAGCAGTTCGGCCAGAGCGGCATCCCCGTCAGCGAGCTCTTCCCGCATCTGTCCACCTGCGTCGACCAGCTTTGTATCGTGCGCTCCATGGTGGGCGACAGCGTCGCGCATGGCGGCGCGATCATGCAGCTGCACACCGGGTCCAACGTTTTCGTCCGGCCGAGTATGGGGGCCTGGATGGTCTACGGGCTCGGCACGGAAAATCAGAGTCTTCCCGCCTTCATCACGTTGAAGCCCTCGATGGGGCATGGCGGGGCGAAGAATTGGGGCACGGCTTTTCTGCCGGCAGTCTACCAGGGCACGCCGATCGGGCATGGCGGGTCGAACCTCGAAGAGCTGATCAAGGCGCCGCTCGAGAACCTCCGCAACGCGACGCTCACCAACGAGCAGCAGCGCTATGAGCTCGATTTCCTGGAGAAGGTCAACCGGCAGGCTGCCGCTGAGCGCCAATACGACTCGGACCTGGATGCGCGCTTGCGGACCTTCGAGCTGGCTTTCCGGATGCAGACGGAAGCGCCCGAGGCGTTTTCGCTCGCCGGCGAATCCACAGTGACGCAGAAGCTGTACGGACTCGACCGCGAGGAGACGCGTGAATTCGGCTGGCAGTGCCTGATGGCGCGGCGGTTGGTGGAGCGCGGCGTTCGCTTCGTGCAGTGTTCGCACACGTATCGGCCCGGCAATGAGGTGGGGTGGGACGCGCACAGCGATCTGCAAAAGCTGCATACGAAGACGGCCGCGATGGTCGACCTGCCGATCGCCGGATTGTTGAAAGATCTGCGGGCCCGCGGGCTGCTCGAAGACACGGTCGTGTTATGGGGCGGAGAGTTCGGCCGCACGCCGGTCACCGAAGGCGCCAACGGCCGCGATCACAGCCCGTACGGATACACGATGTGGATGGCGGGAGGCGGCGTCAAGGCTGGCTTCGTCTTCGGCGCCACCGACGATTACGGCTATCACGCCGTCGAGAATCGCGTGCACCTGCATGATTTGCATGCTACGCTGCTGCACCTGATGGGCTTCGATCATGAGCGCCTCACCTATCCGTATGGCGGCCGCAACTTCCGGCTGACCGACGTGGCCGGACGTGTGGTGCGCGAGGTGATCGCGTGATCGCGCGGCGCTCGTTTCTAGCGGCGGCCAAACCCCTTCCTACTCTCCGCGACCAGTTTCCCTGGGCCGCCACGCAGACCTATCTGAACAGCGCCGGCTATCACCCGTTGAGCGTGCGCGCGGATCGCGCCATGCGCCGGTACCTGGATTCCATCGTGCGGGGACCCGGTCCGGGGCGTTTGCCGTTTGGCGAGCCGGAGGTCGCGGAGCTGAAGGGGTTGTTCGGCGGCTTGATCAACGCCAGGCCTCACGAGATTGCCGTGGTGATGAGCACGATGGCGGGAGAGAACATGGTGGCCGAGGCGCTGCAACTGGAGGCGTCCGGAGGCAACGTGGTCACTGACGAGCTGCATTACCATGGCGGGCTGCACCTGTACCATGAGCTGGCCAAGAGCGGCCGGCTTGAAGTGCGGGTGGTGAAGCAGAAGGACTGGCGGACGTCGCCTGCCGGCTTCGAGAGGCTGGTCGACCGGAAAACGCGCCTGATCGCCATCACGTTGGTGTCGAACATCAACGGACATCTGGCGGACGCGCGCGCGTTGAGTGACCTGGCGCACGCTCACGGGGCGCTGCTATATGCGGATATCATTCAGGCGGCCGGTTGTATTCCAGTCGATGTGCGCAAGCTGGGTATCGATTTCGCCGCGGCCGGCAGCTACAAATGGCTGATGGGACCGGCGGGAATGGGCTTCCTCTATGTGAAGGAGGAACTGCTCGACCGGCTTCATGTGCCCCACCATGGGGATGGCCAGTATCTCGATTTCGTCTATCACTTCTTTCCGAATAGCCCACCCGGCACGCGGCCATTCTCCTTTACCAGGAAACCGGGCGCGGCCCGCTTCGAACCCGGTCAGCTTCCGTTTGCGGCGATGGCGGCCCAAGCCGAAGCGCTCCGGCTGCTGCGGGAAACAGGCGTGGGTCGAATTCAGGCCCACAGCCAGCCTCTGACCCGGCGGGTCTGCCGGGAAGTGGCGGCGCTTGGTTATCCCTGTATCACTCCGCCGGACAGCCCGGCTCCGATCGCGGCGTTTCTGGCGGAGCGGCCCGAGGCCCTGGCCGCGCGGATGAAGAAGGCCAGGATCGAGGTGAAGATCAAGTGGAAGCAGTTGCGGGTGTCGCCGTCGATCTTCAACAACGGGACCGATGTCGATCGCCTTTTGGAGGCGCTCTCATGAGAGTCTGGCTGGCGTGGGCGGCAATGGCGGTTGCCCGGGGTCAGCAGCGCCCGGCCGAATAGGGGTTCGAGGAGCATTGGAACAGGGAACGGGTTTAAGGTGTTCACTTTGCTGAACACCTTAAAGTAAGATTGAAGGAATGAATCCAGCGTCGCGAGAAGAAGTTCAACGTCAGGAGCGGAGTCGCACCCGGCTTGACCGAGCATCCTTTCGATTGGAGATGGCAGAACTTGAGCGGGTCTGGGCAATCGTGTCTGCGAACCGCGAGGGGATGTCTGTCCGCGACATCTCCCGACAGG
>SYLY01000175.1 GCA_005808475.1 Acidobacteriota bacterium | reverse complement strand
GGTTCTGCCGGCGAAATAAGCGATCAGGAAGCAAGCGAAGGAAACGATGCACACAACAAGTAGAGCTTGGCGAATTCATGGATACGGTGGTCCGGAGGTGCTGCACCTCGACGAAATCCCAACACCACAACCGGTCTCCGGTCAGGTTCTGGTTCAAGTGAAGGCGGCCGGTGTCAATGGATTCGATTGGAAGCTGCAAGCGGGCTACCTGCAGAGAGCCTATCCCGTGCCGATGCCCGCGACGCTCGGCCTGGAACTCGCCGGAACGGTGGTTCAGGCCGGCCCCGGCGCGAAGGTGTTCAAGGTCGGCGACAGAGTGATGGGCACCGTCGGCATGGGTGCCTACGCTGACCATGTTGCCGCGGACGAAACGAAATTGTGCCGCATTCCCGACGGGCTCTCCGACGTTGTGGCGGCCTGCTTGCCCGTAGCTTCTCTGACCGCGTGGCAGGCACTTCACGCCGCTGGAGAATTGCGCGCCGGCCAGAAGGTCTTGATTCATGGCGCCTCCGGCGGCGTTGGCGGCTTCGCCGTCCAGTTTGCCAAGGAAGCCGGCGTGATGGTTGTGGCCTCGGCCTCTGGCCGGAACCGCGAGTACTTGCTCGGCTTGGGTGCGGATCAGGTTCTGGATCGTCACACCGAGCCCTTTGAGCAACACGCGAACGGCGTGGACCTTGTGTTGGATTTCGTGGGCGGTGACTTGGCCGCCCGCTCCTGGCCAGTGTTGGCGCCTGGTGGCGCGGTGGTAAGTACGGCAGCGCTCGACATCGCCGCGAACGCACCAGGTGGCTACCGGGGCATTTTTCACTCCATGCGCTCGGACCCCGCGCGGCTGGAGCAAATCGCACAGTCGGTGGCATCCGGCAAGCTGAAGACCACCATCGCGGAAGTGCTTGCTTTGTCCCGTTATCCGGAGGCAGTCGAACGGAACAAGAATGGCCACGCGCCGGGCAAGATCGTTCTGGACTTCACCATTTAGGCGCCGAGGAATCACTATGAATCAGTCTGAGAAAGCCATCATTCCAGACGGGGGTCTCCCTGCCATCGTCGTCGTTGCTGGAGCGCAAGGCAATCTAGGGAAGCTGGTGTGCGAGGCGTTGCTTGCGCGAGCGCGGAGCGAGGGGCGCGATCTGACCGTGCGCGGGCTTGTGCGCAAGGGCAATGCCTCGCCCGCCCCGGCGCCTTCGCGTCCAGCAGCAGCGGCAGGCCCCGGCCAACAGCTCGAACTGGTGCCAGTCGACTACCAGAGCAACGCGGACCTGCTCCAGGCGTGCGAGGGCGCCTGTTGCGTCATCTCGACGTTGCAGGGGCTTGAGGCCGTTATCGTTGGCGTGCAAACGCGCCTCCTCGAAGCGGCCATCGCGAAGAAGGTGCGCCGGTTCATTCCTTCGGATTTCTCAGGCGACTTCACGAAACTGCCCGAGGGCTCGCACCGGAACTTCGACCTGCGGCGTCGATTCCACGGCATCGTACGAAGCTACATCGAGCGCACGGGTTCGCCGATCGAAGTTACGTCGATCTTCCAGGGCGGATTCACCGAGCTTCTGGGAAGCGGATGGGTCCTCTTCGACTATAAGAAACGCTGCGTTAACTACTTCGGCTCCGCCGATAACCCGATGGAGTTTACAACGTGGCGGAACACCGCCGAGTTCACGGCGGCTGCCGCTCTCGATACGCAATCAACACCGCGGTACCTCTATCCCGCCGGTCAGCGGATCACACCGGGAGAGGCACAGGCCATCGCCAAGCGCGTGACGGGTACCGACTTCGCGCTCAAACGGGTGATGCCCACGGGTATGCTCCGCGTCGTCATTCAACTAGTGAAGCTCTTAAAGCCGGGCAAGAAGGACGATGTGATGCCGCTCTGGGTTGCGATGCAGTACGGCTATTGCGGAGCCCTTGGCGTCATGTCACCAGCGCACTTGGATAACGATCGCTATCCCGGCATTCAGTGGACGGGCGTGGACGATGTGGTCCGCAAGGCCTTCCGGGAGCACGCATGAAGAAGGTTCTCTACCGGTCCTTCGGCGGCCTCGACGTGCTCGAACTCGCCGATGCTGATGTTCCCGAGCCCGGCGAGCACGAGGTACTCGTGGCAGTGAAGGCCGCCGCTGTCAATCCGGTCGATTGGAAGATGAGAGAAGGGCAGGTGAAGTTCCTCACCGGCTGGCGAATGCCCCAGGGCCAGGGGTTGGAGTTCTCCGGAGTCGTCGAGCGGGTCGGCCGGGCCGTTACCGCGTACGCAGCCGGTGACCAGGTCTTCGGTGCGGCGAACGACTGTCTCGCGGAATTCGTTGTCGCAAAGGAAGGGAAGATTGCGAAAAAGCCGGCCGACGTAACTTTCGAGGCGGCTTCTACGATTCCCGTTGCCGGCACGACGGCGTCGAGCGTCTTCGAGCGCGCGGCGATCAGCCAGGGCACCGAGGTCCTGATCAACGGAGCAACCGGAGGGATCGGCATGTTCGGCACGCAACTCGCGGTGCGCAGAGGCGCGCACGTCACCGCCGTTGTCAGCGAGAAGGGCGCCGAGTATGTGCAACGCTGGGGCGCTCACCACGTGGTGGACTATCGCAAGAACAACATTCTCGAGATCGGGCGTCAGTTCGATGTAGTTGTTGAGCTTTCCGACAAACTCTCCTTCACCCAGGGCCGCCAGCTTTTGAAGCCGGGCGGAAAGTACGTAGCGTCGCTGCCGAGGCCTGTCGAGTTGCTCTCTGGCCTGGTAAGTAATTTGTACTCGCGGCAGAAGTACGCATTGATGGGCATGCAAGCGCGCACTGACGCCCTCGCAGCGCTGGCAGGCGAGGTTGCGTCTGGACACGTCGAGGTGGTGATCGGGCAAACGTATTCGCTGACCG
This sequence comes from Acidobacteriota bacterium, assembly GCA_005808475.1. GTDB lineage: Bacteria > Acidobacteriota > Terriglobia > Bryobacterales > Bryobacteraceae > SYLY01. The sequence continues at coordinate 15,106 of SYLY01000175.1, read as the reverse complement.
CCTTCCGCGAGGCGTACGCGGCGACCTCCGCTGGAAGATTCGCGGGCAAAGTGGTCTTCACCGTCGGCCAGCACACGTAGTATCCAACAGGAGATCGAGGAGTCATCATGAATCAATCCAAGCCAGCCGTCATTCAGCACGCGCTCACCGAGAAAGACGGAGCGATCGTCGCGGCCATCCGCGCGCAGGTCGCACCCATGAAGGGCAAGATGGTTGGGCCCGAAGCTCGTCCTATGTTCGACCACATCATGGAACAGACGCCGGAAGCTGCCGGAGTCGACTACCAGGACGGCATTGTGGGAGGCGTGCCTGGCACATGGTGCCGCCCGCGAAACGCGCACGCCGGCAACGTCATTCTCTACACCCATGGCGGGGCGTATGTCATGGGCTCGGTGAAAGCGTATCGGAACTTTGTCGGCCAGATCGCAGCCCGCACGAACACGGTCACGTTCGCCGCCGACTACCGGCTGGCACCAGAGCACACGTTCCCTGCCGCGGTGGACGACGCTCTTGCCATCTACCGGAGTCTCGTTGACCAAGGGGCTCAACGCATCCTGATTGCGGGAGACTCGGCGGGCGGCGGACTCGCGCTTGTGCTGCTGGCGCTGGTCCATGCGGAGGCTGCCGCCGGCAAGGGCCTTGCTCCGAGAGCCGCCATCATTCTGTCACCGTGGACCGACCTAGCCCTGACCGGCGACAGTCACCAAAGCCGTGCCGAGGCGGAGTTGTTCCTGACCCGAGAGGCATTGGAGTCCGCGAGAAACCTCTACGCCGGCGCGCACGATCCAACCGATCCGCGCGTCTCGCCCTTGTACGGCGAGCCTGCAGGCCTTCCGCCCATACAGCTACATGTCGGAACGAGCGAGATCCTGCTTGACGATACGCTGCGGTACGTCGAGCGTGCCAGGGCCGAAGGCGTGAACGCCGAGGCGCACGTCTGGGACGGAATGCCGCATGTGTTCCCCGCGAGCGTTGGAACGTTCGACGCCGCCGAGGAAGCGCTGAGCCTGATGGCGAAGTTCGCGGAGAACAAGCTCCGCACATAAGCCTGGGCTGCCACGCTTGGGGGGCCGATTCAGGGTCCACACGCGGTTCTGGGAATGCCTTGTCGCGCAGGGAACCGCGAACTGGACCTTGCCGGGCGGTCGTACCAGATATCACGAGGGTAACGGCACTTCCCTGGTAGGGAGGCGGAGGCGGCGACGGCGCCGTCTATTGCCGATCACGCCGTTCATCGTTCTATATCAGCTTTGGAGCAGGGCCAGCGCCGGGTTTGCCTGTCAGGCGCATAGGGACGGCGAAGCGGTGACCGTCCGCGTGGCGAGTGCAACCGTGCGTAGAGGATCGTATATACATCTTGTTACTCTAGAACCGTGGTGATCTCCGGGTTGGAGTGGGACGATGGCAATGTTCTCCACATCGAGTGTCACCCAGGTCACGCCCGACGAAGTTGAAGAAGTATTCGCCGGTGATCTCGAGGTGAGGAAAACGCGCCAAGAGCTGTACATTGCGTTGGGCGAAACGCTCGATGGGCGGTTGGCGTTCGCGGTCTTCCGCCGCTTGCCGAAGGGCCTCATCCGTGCCGTCGCGGCTGGTGAGACTCCATGAAGACGACACTGCCATTGGCCAACGCGCCGCTCGCAAAATTTGCATCCGGCGAGGCCGCCGCCGAGTACTTTGCCGCGCACTCCGCGGCCGGCGTACGGGATCGATTGCCCGCCGCTAAGCCCAGCAAACTCTCTAAAGACTTTGACGAAGTCCATCCGGGAGCGGCACTCGGTCCGCAAGGCGCCCATCTCGATTCGACTAGGCCCCGAGCAAGTCGTCGCCGCAAAAGAGATCGCCTCCGCCAAGTCGGCCGGCAATCAGACGCAACTTCGAATGTGGATTGCCGAGGGGATTCGCCGGGAAGGGAAAGGGTAGCCGACGGTCCCGATCTTCGTGGTCCGGCGACACCTTATTATCGGACAAGACTGGCGCGTATACTTGATCGCAGGCCAGGGGCCACAATGATGCCACAACGAATGCTGATCGTCATGCTCGCTGCCGCGAGGATTCACGGGCAGTCCGTCACCGCGACTCTAACGGGGAGCGTCACCGACCAGTCCGGCGCCGCGGTCGGCGGATCCGAAGTCGTTGCCAACAACATCGCGACGAACTTCACCGCCTCGGCGCGAACAGACGCCGAGGGCCGCTACGTCATCCCCTCGGTCAGTCCCGGCCGGTACTCGGTCGCCGTGCAAGCCAGCGGGTTCAAGCAAGCCGTGCGCACCGGCGTCTTGCTCGAGATCGACCAACGGATGCGCGTCGACTTCCAACTCGAACTCGGCGCCGTCTCGGAAAAGGTGGAGGTTTCGGCGGCGGCCGCCACCGTGCAGGCCGAAACCTCGGCGCTGGGTTCGGTCGTCAACGACCGCCAGATCCTCAACGTGCCGCTCAACTCGCGCAACGCCATCTCGCTCATGGCGCTCATCCCCGGCGCACGGCCCAACCGCGGATTCGGCGACGCGTTCAACACGAGCATGAACTTTATCATCAACGGCGGACGCGGCCAATCGAGCGAAGTGCTCACCGACGGCATCGCCAACACCACTGGCGCGAACAATCCGTTCAACGCGATCCCGGTGTCGCCGCCGGTGGAGGCGATCCAGGAGTTCAAGGTCCAGACCAATGGCCTGTCGGCCGAATACGGACGCACCGGAGGCGGCGTGCTCAACTTCATCCTGAAGTCCGGAACCAACGACCTCCACTGGACGCTGTTCGAGTTCCTGCGCAACAGCCGGCTTGACGCCAACAACTTCTTCAGCAACCAGCGCGGCATCCGGCAGGCGGCTTTCCGGCGCAATCAGTTCGGCGGCGTGGTGGGCGGGCCGGTCGTGATTCCGCGGCTGGTCAACGGACGCAACAAGCTGTTCTTCTTCGCGAGCTTCGAGGGTCTGCGCCAGTCGCAGCAGGCCACCGCGCAGTTCACCTTCCCCACGGCGGGCGAGCGCCGCGGCGATTTCTCGCAAACCGCCCGCGTGGTGGGCGGACAATGCCGGCCCGTGGATATTTTCGATCCGTTCTCGACGCGCGCCAATCCGGCCGGCGGCTTTATCCGCGCGCAGTTCCCAAACAACGTGATTCCGGCGAACCGGCTCGACGCAACGGGGGCGCGCGCGGTGTCTTATTATCCCGAGCCGCGCTCGGCCGGCGACGCTTGCTCGGGCGCGAACAACTTCGCCAACAGCTCACCGGCGCGCAACAACGTCGACCAGGTCGACTTCCGCGTCGACTTCAATCCGAGCGAAAAGAACCGTCTCTTCCTGCGCGGATCACCCGGGCGCCGCGTGCGCGAGTTCACGGCGGAGCACTACAACACCCTCGGATCGCCCAACCGGTTCCGTCTCGGACATCCGCTCGATGGCATGGGCGCGTCGCTCTCCTACACGCGGGTGATGAGCCCGTCGCTGCTGGCCGAAGTCCGCTTCGGCGTGTCGCGGTATCTCGAGGGCGGACCCTCGCCCGTGGGCGACAATTTCGACATGCGCGCGGCGCTCGGATTCCAGGGCTCGTTCGTCAATCAACTGGTGACGCCGCTCGCCTTTCCGCGCATGGTGGTCACCGGCTACGGGCAACTCGGAACCGGCGACTTTGCCTTCACCAACGCGAGCGCGGGCAGCTATCAGTGGCTGGGCAGCGTCACCAAGATCACGGCGGGTCACACGCTCAAGGCCGGATTCGACGCGCGCACGCTGCAGTCGTATGGTCCGAACCCGGTCAACACCAGCGGCGACTTCACGTTCGGGCCCGGGTTCACTCAGGGTCCGAATCCGACGACCGCGGGCGCCAACGTTGGCAACGGACTCGCCTCGCTCCTTCTAGGCGCGGGCACGGGCAACGTCCAGATCACGCCGCGCGTCGCGACGTCGAACAACTACTGGGCGCTCTTTCTGCAGGACGATTGGAAGATCACCCGGAAACTCACGCTCAACCTCGGCCTTCGCTGGGACGTCGAGAACGGACGTAAAGACCGGTACAATCACCTGAGCTGGTTCAACTTCACGGCGCCGTCGCCGCTGGCCGCGCGCATTCCTTCCCTGCCGAACCTGCGCGGCGGACTCGAATTTCCGGGCGTGGGCGGCAATCCGCGCCGTCAGTTCGACACCGACTGGAACAACTTCGGACCGCGCTTCGGATTCGCCTACGCGCTCACCTCCCGTACCGTGATTCGCAGTGGATACTCGCTCTACTACGAGCCCTACACCGGACGCGCGGTGAGCACGGGCGCCGGCTTCACCGGCTTTTCCGCGATCACTTCGTGGGTTTCCTCGCTCGACGGGATCTCCATCCTGAATCCGCTGAACAGTCCGTTCCCGCAGGGCGTGAACCAGCCGCCAGGCGCGAGTCAGGGATTGCTGACCTCGGTGGGCGAGTCGCTCGGCGCCACGGCGCGCGATGGCGCGTTCGACCGCCGCGCTCTGACCGGCTACATCCAGCAGTGGAACTTCGGCCTCGAACGCGCGCTGCCGTGGGCCATCGTCGTCAGCGCGGCCTACACGGGTTCGAAGGGAACGAAGCTGATCGACGGCGGCGGCTGGGACGAGAATCAACTCTCGCCGCAACAACTGGCGCTGGGCAACACGCTGCTCGAGCGCGTGCCGAATCCGTTCCTCGGTCACATCGCGACGGGTCCGCTGTCGGCGGCGACCACCACGCGCGGGCAGCTCCTGCGCGCCTATCCGCACTTCACCAATCTGCTCAACTTCCGTCCGCAGGCCGCCGGATCGAATTACCACGCATTTCAAGTGGAGGTGAACAAGCGCTTCAGCCGCGGCGTCCAGTTCATCGTCGCCTACACGAACGGCAAGCTGATCGACGACAGCTCGAGCGTCTTCGAGGGGTTCGGAGCAGGCCGCCACCAGAACACGTTCGACCGCAAGGCGGACCGCGCCGTGAGCCTCACCGACGTGTCGCAGCGCCTTGTCCTGAGCTACGTGGCGGACCGTCCGTTCGGCAAGGGCCGCGCCTTCGGGGCCGGCTGGAGCACGGCGGCCGACGTCCTCCTCGGCGGTTGGCAGTTCAACGGAATCACGACGCTGCAGAGCGGCTTCCCGGTTCCAGCGGCCAACCAATCCGACAACAGCTTCTCGTTCGGAATCGTGCAGCGGCCCAACGTGAACGGCAATCCGAAGCTGAGCGCGGGCCGGCCGACGGCGCAGAAGCTGCTCCGCTGGTTCGACACGGCCGTGTTCTCGCAGCCCGCTCCGTTCTCCTTCGGCAACGCGCCGCGCGTGCTGCCCACGGTTCGCAACGACGGCACGGCGAACTTTGACCTGTCGTTGTTCAAGAACTTCCGCGTGGCCGAGAAGGGCACGCTGCAGTTCCGGGCCGAGTTCTTCAACGCGTTCAACACGCCTGATTTCGGGCTTCCGGCGAGCAACTTCGGCGCGGCCAATTTCGGCCAGGTCACCGCGCAGCAGAATACGCCGCGGCAGATTCAATTCGGACTCAAGTTGATTTTCTAAACATGCAACGCAGACAATTCCTTCAAGCATCGGCGGGCGCAGTTCTCGCGGCGCAGACCGCCGCCAAGCCAAACGTCCTTCTCTTCTGCACCGATCAGCAGCGCTTCGACACGATCGGCGCGCTGGGCAACCCGCACATCCGGACGCCGAACCTCGACCGGCTGGTGGCCAACGGCGTCACATTCGAGAACGCCTACTGCCAGACGCCGATCTGCACTCCGAGCCGCGCTTCGTTCCTTACCGGGTGCTACGCGAGTTCGCTACATGTGAACCGCAACGGAAATCAGTTCTTCCCGGAACAATTCCAGGAGCGGCTCATTTCGCGCATTTTAAAGGATGCGGGCTACGACTGCGGCATGGTCGGCAAGTTCCACCTGTCGTCCTCATTCAAGCGCGTCGAGCCAAGGCTCAACGACGGATATCGTCACTTTGAATGGAGCCACGGGCCCCGTAATGACTGGCCCGTCGAACAACACAGCTACATCCGGTGGCTCGCCGGCAAAGGAGTCGACTTCCGCGCGGAGTACGGCAAGCGCAAATTTCCCGGCCGCCCCGCCGAGTTCAACGCGGGCATTGCCGCCGAACATCACGAAGTCACCTGGTGCCAGGACTACGCCACGCGATGGATTCGCGGCGGACTCGGCAAGCCCTGGTTCATCACCGTGAACACCTACGCGCCGCACCCGCCGTTCCATCCGCCGCCGGAGTTTCTCGAGCGCATGAAGCCGTCGTCGATTCCGAAGCCGCTCTGGCGCCCGAGCGATCTCGACAACCAGCGCAAGCTCGGCAACGTGGATTTCCAATCGAAACCCAAGGATCCATCGACCTACGAGAGCCAGATGATGAAGGCGGCCTACTACGCGCAGGTCGAGTTCGTCGACGACGCGTTCGGCAAGGTGGTGAAGGCGCTCGAGGAGACCGGCCAGCTCGACAACACGGTGATCATCTTCACCAGCGATCACGGCGAGACGATGGGCGACCACGGACTCACGCACAAGGGCTGCCGCTTCTACGAAGGGCTCGCGCACGTGCCGCTGATCGTGTCATGGCCCGCGCGTTTCGGTAAGGGTGTCCGGAGCAAGGCGCTCGTCGAGCTCACCGACATCGTGCCCACGGTGCTCGAATCGGTGGGGAACCGCCTGCCCGATTACCTGCACGGCAAGTCGCTCCATTCGATCCTCACCGGGACGGGCGATCGCGACCGTCATCGCCTGTTCGCGCGCAGCGAGTATCACGACGCACTCGACATGCGCGGCCACTCGCACGCCAACATGCTGCGCAACGACCGCTTCAAGCTGGTCTACTACCACGGCCACCCGCACGGCGAGTTGTTCGACCTCCAGAAGGATCCGAACGAATTCCACAACCTTTGGGAGGATCCGAAACACCTCGCGCAGCGGGCGGATCTGACCAAGCAACTGTTCGACGCCGTCATGCTCGCGACAGATCCGGGGCAAAAGCGCATTGGGCCGATGTAGGGCGCCCTTCGCCAGACGCCCGCTCGTTTCTTCGCCGGGCGATCCGATGCCGCGGCCACGGTGTCTCGCCTCTTCGTCCCCTGTCCCTGGCGTCACCGGACGCCAGATCCTGCTCGAAAGCGAATCCGCCGCGATGGGCCAAGTCGTGCAGGGCATACAAGTCAAGGAACTCCCGATTGCCCGGACGCAATCCATACGCGCTCCGCGGGCGCCAACGACGTTCCCGTCAACCAGATCAACCAATCGCCGGTTTCGATCGACGGACAACGCGGCAATAGCAACGAATACCTGCTCGACGGCGCTCCGAACAGCGCTCCATCTCGGAATCAGCCGGAGGTCTACGCCAGCGTCGAAGCGGTGGCCGAGTTCAAAATCGAGACGAACGCTTTCAGCGCCGAATACGGACACGCCGCCGGCATTTCACCGCCGTCCGCCGTTCACGAACGTGCGGTTGCGGACGACACGCCCGTCGAACCAATCAGCCCCGTGTCGAGTGACATTTCTCCTTCAGCTCCTGCCCATTGGCCGGGCTCCGCTGCGCTTGACGGCGGGGACCGCCTGGCCGCGCCCTCACCTGCCTCGCTTGCGTTGGGTCGCCCCGGTCAACAGGTACAAGAACGTTCCGTCGATCTTCCCGGCGCTCGACTTGTACCGAGGCCAGGGCGATCCGGATCGTTCGGCTGGTGGCGGATACCCAGCGCGATCCGTTTTCCGCCATTGGTAAGCTGCATCCCAGCCCCGACTGGCGCCTGCGTGGCCGCGGGCCCAGTCTTCCACCGATCATGCCGTTGATTGTGGGCTATGCTGACGCGCGCTATCGACGTCAGCCCGTCAGGCGCCGAATGTTGGTCGCGCGAAACGGAGGGTGCACTCGGCCCCAACGTTGGAACCCGCCGAGCCGCGATGAACCGCCAAGGCTTCCGCAACCTAGCGTTGACGCTTGGCGATGAGTTCGCGCACTTCCGGCACAAGCTCATATGGGACCGCCATTACCGTTTCCGCGGACTGTACACCGGCCTCGTCCTCGATCAAGGCGTCCTGCCCGGTCTGTTCCTCGTAGTGTGCCAGAACCCGGCGAAGCTTGGCATCATCCCATCCGGTAGGCAGTTTGGTTTCGCTCATTGGTGTTTCTTCTTTCTACGCCGCCGAAGGGCCGCGAGCGGCTTTCCGGTCAACTCGTACGCCGTGATCGCAAACACACTGTCCGGCTCCGGGTCCGGCACATAAATAATTCGGAGGTATCGCCCTGAAGCGGTTTGCCCTAAGGCAACTCTCGAGCCCTCACGGCCATGCCGATCCTCGTCTGGCCGCGCTAGAACCTCGATCGTCTCGTCTTCGCTAACACCGTGGCCGTGGATGTGCGGCGAGCCAGTGGATGGATCGATGTAGAACCGTACGTGCAAGACGCTCCAGTTCCATTCTAACGCTCAGTAAGGACAATTGTCGCCGCGGTGCGCGACCGAAGGAACCCGTGAAATCGCGCAGTGTAGAGGAGGCCGGTACTCGGCCGCTCGAAGCCGCGCGGTTACAGCCGATTCGAGGTCCGGAACCCAGTGCCCGGTGGCGCGCGAGCCGTTGGTGGTGCGGACTCCCTTGGTCGCGATCGCACCTCGGTAACGGCCGGCGCGGATTTCCCTCTCCGCCTCGCGAGCCTCTTCCAGCGCTCTTTCGGGCAGCAAGCCGTCGTCATCGAGGATTCCCTGCGTGGGCGCCACGCGGTCGTCGGCCGGCAAGTCGCGCACCGGCGCCAGCACCGACGGCGCCCGCGGCTCATCGCTTCAAAAACTCCTGGATATACTCGTCGTCCTTCTCGCCCACGTACCGGTAGCGGAAGCCCGGACCGGCGTCCACCGGCCGATTCATCCAGTTCGTGGGGTCGGTCCACAAGATGCGGCGGCTGCCTGTCGCCTCGCGCAAGTCGCCGATGTCCCAATGCAGCGCGAAGCCGGGGATCGCCACGTCGAACAGGAAGCCGGCGAGCGGCGCCTCGAACGCGGTGTTGAAGCTCCACGGAGTCCGGTCGAGCCACAGCGACTGGATGCGGCGGTCCACCGCGGCGGCCATCAGCATCCAGAACCCCTTCGCGCCGCGCGCGTAGCCGCGAATCGTGGCCGCCTCCACGTCCGCCCTCGCGGCGAGCACGTCCACTCCCACCAGCACGTCGTGCGCGCGCATCGCCGCCAGGCTCCGGCCGATCAGATTCGCCCTCTGGTTCGTCACCCAATTGCCCAGGAACGGTCTCCCCTCGTAAGCCGCCGGCGAGTCGCGCGGCTCCAACTCCAGCACCACCCAGCCGGCGCGAGCCATCGACTCCGCCAACGGGACCGTCGACGGACTACGCTGCACGAACAGCGGCACCGGAAGACGCTTATCTTCGATCAGGATCGCCGCGGGCTTGCGTCCCGCCGTCCTCGGAACATAGACCTTCCCCCCGATTTCGAGGCCCGGCTCCGATTCGAAGCGGACCGTCTCGACGCGGAAGCCGTCGCCCTCCTCCGTCCCCGCGACGCGGACCGCGGGAGGCGCCCCGGAGGAAGGCACGCCCAGCCGGCGCAATTCGGCGAGCAGTTCCGCGGGGCCGCGGCGCGATTGCCTCGCGCGGAACTCGTCGAGAATCACCTGCCAGAGTTTGCGGGCGCCCGGCTCGCCGTCCACATTGCCGCTCGCGGTGACTCGTAGCTCCCTGCCGGTGTGGAGCCGGACCGGCATGTCGGTGGAATCGCCCTTCCCCTCCTTCAGCCAACGGATCATCCACCGGTAGATCTCCTCGCGCGATTCCCTGGGCGTCCCGTGCGGGCCAGGTCCCACGTGATAGCGGACCTTGTCCTCCGCGCCGAGGATCGCATACCAGCGCCGGACTTCGTCGTACACCGGCTTCGCGCTCGCCGGCGGGAAGTAGTCTTCGGTGGTGGCCATCAGCAGCCACGGTAGCGGCGCGGCCTGTTCGAACAGGTCGGCCAGATCCAAGCCGTTCGCGAGGAACTCGGGCAGCGCCATCTCGGAATCGGGAGTCGATCCGGTGAACAGCGTCCGGAACGTGCTGATGAAACAGCCGGAGGCAGCCGCCTTGAACCGGTGATCGAACGCGGCGGCGTACGTCGCGATCGCGCCTCCGCCCGAGCAACCGGTGACGCCGAGACGGTCCGGGTCGACATCGGCGCGGCTGACCAGATAGTCGGCCGCGCGCTTGGCATCGAAGATGAAGTATCGCGCCACGCTCTGGCGGATCAGCAGATTCCGCGCGCCGAGTTCCAGATGCTCATTGCCGCCGCCGCCCGACAACGCGCGGCCGAGTTGCGGCAGGTAGGTCTGCTCACGCTCGCCCTGGCCGATCGGATCGTACGTCAGCGCGACGAACCCCTTGCGCGCCAGATTCGCCGCCAGCACTTGTGGCTCCGGCTTACCCTCCTGGGTGTGGCCGGATGGCACGAGCACGGCGGGATACCGGCCCGGCGCGTTCGGCCGGTAGAGATTGGCGGTGACATGGATGCCGGGCAGGCTCTGGAAGATCACCTTTTCAATGGTGTGGAACTCGTCGCGAATCTCGCCCGTGACCCGCGCGTGCAGCGGTCCGTCGTGGGAAGGGAGCCCGCCGAGAATCGCCATCAGCTTCGCGCGGACGGCCTCTCCGCGCCGCGCCGCGTCCGCGGGCGTGCGGACCTTGGCGATCTCGCGGTCGCGATCCGTCAATTGCCGTTGCGCGATAGCGTCCATCCATCCGAGAAGCGGATCGGCCGCTGGAGCCTGAGCGAACGCGCCGGGGCCACACGCAAGAATGGCGAGCAGTGTTCCGGCGAGGCGGGGATTGTCGCGCGCGGTCACGAATCAATCATACGGCGCGAAGAGGCGGTGGGACCCGGTCTACAACACGAGCCGCAGCCCGAACTGAAAGACGCGGCCGTCGTTCAACGTGTTGGTGATCTTGCCGAACGCCGGCGACGTCAGATTGCGCTGCGGCTCGTCGAACTGCGGCGTGTTGCTCAGGTTGTAGACTTCGCCCCGCAAGAGCGCCCGCCATTCGCGCCTCTGGCCGAACACCCACTGCTTGCTCATCGACGCGTTCCAGTTGGCCAGCCGCGCCTTCCGGAACGAGTTGCGCGCCAGATTCCCGCGGCGGTCGCCCGGCCGGATGTAGGCGAAGCGGTCCCGCGAAAGAATCGAAGGCGCGACGTCGGGATGTGGAATCGTCTTCCCCAGAATCGACGGGTCCAGGATATTGGGCCGTTCGCTCGGTCCGCCATCCACGTTGCCGAATCCTGGCGCGTCCGAGCCGACAAACAGCGTCAGCGGCGTGCCCGACTTCAGCAGCGACACGCCCGAAATCTGCCACTCGTCCAGCAGCAGCCGGCCCACGGCGCCCATGCGGCGCGCGCGCGGCAGGTCGTAGGTGTAGTTCGCCAGCAGATTGTGCGGCGCGTCAAAATTGCTCAAGCCCTTCTTGTCCTGAAGCTGATCGTATTGCGACTGCGCCCGCCCGCGGTTCACATCGCGATTGGCGGCGGTGGAGGTGAAGTCGCCGCCCTGGTCGAGCGCCTTCGAGAACGTGTAGGTCACCGTGCCGCGCAGACCTCGCCCGGAAGGCAGATCGATCGAAGCCTGCGCCGCGTCGAAGTACGCTATGCCGGCGTTGACCACGTTGCGCACATCGTAGTAGCGCGAATCGGCGCGCCGCGCGTCCACCGTGTCGAGCGTGAGCGGCACGCCTGGCACGGAATCGGCGCGGTTCACGATGTATCCGTTGAGCAGCTTGAACGTGCGGCTCCCGATGTATCCGAGGCGGGCCGTGGCGCCCTTCCACTTTCGCTCGAGAGTGAAGTTGTACTGGTGCGCGTAAGGCGAAACGAGGTTCGGATCCAACAACACCGGGGATGTCCGGCCTCGGGCCAGATCCAGGCCGGCGAGCGGGTTCAGTACGTTCGGATTCTGGATCTGCAGGGAGCGGGCGCCGGGCAGGTTGTAGCGGATCTGGCCGTAGGTGACCGGCGGGATGTCCGAGAACGACACCGCGTAGGAAGCGCGCGCGACCCAGCCCCGCGGAGCCGTCCACGCCAGCCCGAATCGCGGGCTGAAGTTGTTGCAGTCGCAGGCGTAGGGCTTGGGATCGAGGCCGTTGACTTCGGTGGGGCCGGTCGCCATGTTGTACCGGAGCCCGTAGTAGATTTGGAGGCGGGCGCCGATCTTCCACCGGTCCGCGAAAAAGGCGTCCGACGCCCAGGCGCGGTATCCGCGAGCCATTTCGCCGAGCGTCACCGCGTAGAACGACGGCGTACCCAGAAGGAAGTTCGACAGGCCGGACCGGCCGAAATTGTTGGTGAAGTTCCACTGGCCGCGGGCGTAGTACGTCTCGATCCCGTTCACCTGCGTCCGCGCGATATCCGCGCCATAGCTGAATGCATGGTTGCCCCGGCGATGAGATACCGCGCCGCCATACCGGAACGAATTCTGCGCCCGGTTCACGGGGAACTCCGCGTCGGGGCCCAACTCCTCGATCTGATAGCCGACCCGCACTTGCGGCCCCACCGCGTTCGGTTCGGGGAGCAGCGCGGTGCGGATGCGCTGGAACGTCAGCCCAAAGGCCGCGTCCCACGATGCCTTGGGAGCGATCCGCCAGGTTAGCTGCGCCCGGTGCGAGTGGATATCGTTGATCGGATTCTGGCCCGCCACCAGTTGAAAGGCGTCCGTGTAGGAGCGCGAAAGCGTGTGCGAGGCGGACAGCTTACCGTAGTTGCCCAGATCCCGGTCCAGGCGCAGGGTGGAGTCGATTTCGTCGATGCGCTGCGGCGCGTTGCGGTTCAACGCTCGCGGGTCGAAGTCCAGCCGGTTGGGCAGATCGGTGGGATAGGCGCGCAGCCAGCGCGACACCAGCGCCCGTACCGCTGGATCGGTCGCAAGAGGTTCCCGCTCGTTTGCCAGCGGAGCCAGTACGTTGCCGTTCACCATGCCGCGAACCTTGCGCTGCCCCGCCGTGGCGGTGATCGAAGTCCTGGAGCCGAGATTGCCCGTCGCGCGGAAACCATATTGATTGCGCCGGGCCGCCTGCACCGGACCTACTTGGAAGAACGTCCTTGCGTTCAGGAAGCTGTTCTGGTGCCAGGCGAACGCTTCGCCATGCCACGAGGTGATCGCGGCGGGCGCGCCCAACGCCGCCGCGGCCGTGGCGGGACGGCCCAACTCTCCGGCGAAATACGCGGACTCCACGCGAAACTCGGTGATCAGCGTCGGAGTCGCCCCGTTGCGAACGGCCGCTTCCTTGGCGGCGTTGTTGTCGATCTGGTTGACCGCGACGTTCTCGTTCCGCATCCCCACCGACTGGAGCCTCGGAGTTCGCGGCGGCGCGGGCTGCTTTGGCGCGGCGGCGTTGTCCGCGGACAAAGCCGGAAGGCAGGCCAGTACGAAAAGTCGAAATCGCAAGCCGGTCTACTTCGCCAGCGAGGCGGATTCCACGGGCTTGGATGGCTCGATGTAGGAGTCCTTCAGGCGCTCGAGGCCTTCGGTGCGGATCTCGCCGGGGCGGGGACCGCTCGACGCGAGCGACTTGCCCAATAGAAGGATGGCGTCCTGATCGTCCGGCGACCGGTCGAGCGCCGCCCGAAACCGGTCGGCGGCGTTGGCGAAGTCGCGCATTTTCCAAAGGACGTAGCCGGCGTTGAACTGATAGTCGGAGTCGGCCGGATCGGCTTCCATCGCCCGCCGGAAATAGGTGAGCGCTTCGGGCCGGTTCAGCCGCGCCAGGGCCGCGCCCAGGTTGTTCCAGATCTCGGGTACCGGCAGTTTGGGTTCCACCTTCTCGAGAACCTTTCGCGCGCTTTCGTAGTCGCTGATCTCGTACCTGCTGAGCGCGAGCATGAAGGCGGCCTCCTCCGAGTACGGCAAGTCGTCCGGCACCTTTTCCAGCCAGCCGGCCGCCTCGCGATACCGCTCGTCCTCGAACTGCATGCGGCCCAAGTGGAAGTTCGGGTGCGGGAACTTCGGATCCAGCCGCGCCGCCTGGGTGAAATACCGGTGCTGCATCCATTTGCCGGTTGCCATCAGGCCGCGTACGTAATATTCGAGGGCATTCACCTTTACCGCCCGATGCTCCCGCAGCAGATCCAGGCGCGCGACCTTTTCCCTGCCCGTGAGCGCGCGGAGCAGGTCCCAGGCCAAGTCGGCCTCGAGCACGGGCAGATCCTCGATCGCGCCGAGCGCCGACACCTCCGTCACCTGCAGGATCTTCTTCACATCGAACACCCGCGCCGTGATGCGCAACGAACCCTTGCTTGCCGGGCGCGCCGCGTTGGGAGCGAGTTCGAACTTGCCGTAGACGGCGCGCTCGGACGACGTGGCCTCGGCCAGCTTCACGATGGAGGCGAGAGACAACTGCGACGACAGGCGCAACGACAGCCGCTTCACCGCCTGCTCGCGATCCTCCCGCAGAACCACGCCCAACCGCGAAGCCTCGGCGGCTTCCCGGATCGCCTCGGAGATGCTTTCGCCGATCCAGTCCAGTTTCGCGTCGTTGGTGCGGTTGGAGAACGGCGCCACCACGAATGTCTCGGCAAGCCCCGTTGCGGCCAGCAACAACGCGGAGAACGAGGTAGCAATGCGCGGCGTCATCTCCTTAGTCTATCAAGGAGGGCTCGTGCGATTTTCGACGCGCCCCCCGCGAAAACTGCGTGACTTTCGCCTTGTCTTCGCCTATACTGGTTGCTTATGGACGAAAAAGAACGAGTCAGAGCGCTTGCAGCCGCCATGAGCCAGATCGAAAAGCAGTTCGGCAAGGGTTCGATCGTCCGGCTCGGATCGAATGAAGCCACCATGCCCGTGTCGGTGATCTCCACCGGCGCCGTCTCGGTCGACTGGGCGCTGGGCGTGGGCGGCATGCCGCGCGGCCGCATCTGCGAGATCTTCGGTCCGGAATCCTCCGGTAAGACGACCATCGCTTTGCAGGTGGTGGCGCAGGCGCAAAAGCTAGGCGGCGTGGCCGCGTTTATTGACGTGGAACATGCGCTCGACCCCATCTATGCGCGCCACCTCGGGGTCGACGTCGACAACCTCCTGGTGTCGCAACCGGACTACGCCGAGCAGGCGCTCGAGATCACGGATTCCCTGATCCAATCCGGCGCCGTGGATGTGCTGGTG
>SYLY01000174.1 GCA_005808475.1 Acidobacteriota bacterium | reverse complement strand
GGTCCTGCAACCGCCGCGCGATGGAGATCGCGCCACGCACGGTCAGGTCGAGGTCGGGAAACTCCTGCCGCGCAATGTCGGACGCCGAATATACGGAAGCACCCGATTCGCTAACCACAACGCTGAAGAGCCCCTGCAGATTCGCCTGCCGCAGAAAATCGTTGACCAGAGCCTGCGTCTCGCGGGAGGCGGTGCCGATGCCGCTCGCGATGGCCCGCACGTTGGGCCGCGCGATCAGGCCCGCCAGCGTCCGCCCCGAACCGGCGATATCGTTCCTCGGCTCGAACGGATAGATGACCGAGTTCTCGAGGAATTTGCCGGTGTCGTCCACCACGGCCACCTTGCACCCGGTGCGGATGCCCGGGTCGACGGCAAGCACGCCGAGCATGCCCGCCGGCGGGGCGAGCAGCAGGTTCTCGAGGTTTTCGCGGAACACCTTGATTGCCTCTTCGTCCGAGCGGTCCTTGAGCTCGAGCCGGACTTCCGTCTGGATCGACAGGTTCAGCAAGCGGTCGTAGCAGTCCTCGGTTGCCGCCTCGAGGTGGGGCTGCCAATCGCCGGGGGCCTTGATCACCGAGCCTTTCAGGAGCAGGACGGCCCGGTCCCGGTCGAGTTCGATGGAGAATGTGAGGAAGCCATCCTTGGAGCCGCGACGGATGGCCAGCATGCGGTGAGAGGGGATCTTAGAGGCGGCTTCGCGATAGTCCGCGTACATCTTGAACTTCTCTTCGGGGTCCGGCACGCCTTCGATCGCGCGCGATACGATGTGACCTTCGTCATGCATCAGTTTTCGGACCAGCTTGCGCAGTTCGGCGTTTTCGTTGATCGTCTCGGCGACGATGTGGCGGGCGCCCTCGAGCGCCTCGTCGACGCCGTGGACTTCCTTGGCCGGGTCGACGAAAGTGGCGGCGAACGTGTCGAGGCCGTACGCCTCCGCCTGTTGGTTCCACAAGTAGTTCGCCAGAGGTTCGAGGCCCTTTTCCCGGGCGATGGTCGCTTTGGTTCGCCGCTTGGGCTTGTAGGGTAGGTAAAGGTCCTCGAGTTCGGTCTTCTCGAGGCTGGCTTGAATCCGCTGTTTCAGTTCGGGCGTAAGCTTGCCCTGCTCCTGGATGGAAGAGAGAATCGTTTCGCGCCGGCTCTCGAGCTCGCGGAAGTACTCGGATTTTTCCTGAATGTCGCGGATCTGGACTTCGTCCAGATTGCCCGTGGCCTCCTTGCGATAACGCGCGATGAAGGGCACCGTACCGCCGCCATCAAGCAGTTCGATGACGGAGACGAGTCCCCTCAATGGGATGGAAAGCTGTTGGGAAACGTGAAGAAGAATGTGCGCCGAAAGCGGACGAGGTTGATCCATACGTAGGGGGAACTTCCATCATAGCGAGCCGGCCTTGATACCATATCTCCGATGTGGAAGGCTCTCTGGCTAGCGGCGCTGGCCGCGTTGTGCGCGGCCCAACTCCCCGACTTGAAGATCGAGCGGACGGCGCCCGAACAGCCTCTGCCCTTCAGTCACAAGCAGCACGTTTCGACGAACGGGATGAAGTGCCAGCAGTGCCATCCGGTCCCCGATCCAGGCGACTTCGCCACGCTTCCCAAGACCGCTCTCTGCATGGGCTGCCATTCCAGCGTCAAGACGGACAGCCCGCACATCAAGAAGCTGGCCGGATTGCACGCCGAAAACAAACGCGTGCCGTGGGCCGGAGTGTACCGTGTCCCCGACTGGGTCTCGTTCAGCCACCGCAAGCACGTCACCTCGGGAGCGTCCTGCGAGGATTGCCACGGCCCGGTCGCCGAGCGAGCCGTGCTGCGCCGGGAAAAGGACCTTTCGATGGCCGCCTGCATGGATTGCCATCGCGCCAAACGCGCTTCCAACGACTGCCTTCTCTGCCATGACCAACGCTAATCACTACGACCGCCGCACCGCGCTCCGCCAGTTGGCCGGGTTCCTCGCCGCCTCGCCCTTTGCCCGGGCCCAACTCGATTCGCCCTACGCGGCCACACACGTTCCGCCCATCGAGGACCTGGTGAACGTGTTCGAATTCGAGCCCCTCTGCAAGGCGCACATTCCGAAGCAGAACTACGACTTCATCGCGGGCGGGGTCGACAACGAATGGTCGTTGCGCCACAACCGGGAGGCGTTCGACAAGATTCGCTTCCGTCCGCGCATGCTGGTGGATACCAGTGGATTGGACGTTTCCACTACGCTTTTCGGGGAGAGGATCGAGATGCCGATCCTGATCGCCCCGACGGCGGGCCACGGGCTGGCCAACCCCGAAGGCGAGTTGGCTACCGCGCGCGCGGCGGCGCAGGTCAAGACGATTCACATTCTGAGTACGAATTCGACGCATCCGCTCGAGAAGGTGGCCGCCGCCTCATCGTTCCCCAAGTGGTTCCAGCTCTATCCCGGACCCGATGTGGAGGGCACCCGCGAGCGCGTGGAGAAGGCGGTTGGGGCGGGATTCAAGCTGATCTGCGTAACCGTGGACGCCGGCTGGAATTCGCACCGCGAGCGGCTGCTGCGAAATCGCGTACGGGCCCAGGTGCCACCCGGCGCCGCTCAGCCGGTGACCGGAGCTCGAACCCGGCGGCAGCGCGAATACGCGGACGCGCCGCCCAAACCGCCCCCGTACCGGCTCGCCACGACATTGATGCACAAGCTCGATTGGCGATTTTTCGACGATTTGAAGAAGTACGCCAAGACGCCGGTTCTGATCAAAGGCATCATGACGGCGGAGGACGCCGAGCTTGCCGTGAAGCACGGCGCGGATGGAATCGTCGTATCCAATCACGGCGGGCGGTATCTCGACTACGCCTCCGCCACGATCGAGGCGCTGCCAGAGGTGGTGAAGGCGGTGAACGGCAAGATGCCCGTGCTGGTGGATAGCGGCTTCCGGCGAGGGACGGATATCCTGAAGGCGCTCGCTCTCGGGGCCAAGGCGGTATGCGTCGGACGGCCGCCGCTTTGGGGTTTGGGCGCGTATGGCGAGGCGGGCGTGGTTCGCGTGCTGGAGCTATTGCAGTCCGAGTTGGCGTTGGCGATGGGGCTTTGCGGCAAACCGAAGCTGGCCAATGTCGACCGGTCGATTCTGAGGATGTAGGAGATTCATGGCAGGATTCAAAGGTGTCGACTACCTGCTCGTCGATTCGCTATTCAATGAGCAGGAGCGCTTGGTGCGCGACTCGGTGCGCCAGTTCGTGGACGCGGAAGTCATGCCTACGATCAAGGACTACTACCGCGAGGGCCGCTTTCCGTCGCATTTGATCCCGAAGCTCGGCGAACTCGGGTTTCTGGGGGCGAATCTGGAGGGCTACGGCTGCGCGGGCATGTCCAACGTGGAGTATGGGCTGCTGATGCAGGAGTTGGAACGGGCCGATTCCGGCCTGCGCAGCTTCTGTTCAGTGCAGGGCGCGCTGGTGATGTATCCGATCCTGACGTATGGATCGGAGCGGCAGCGGGAGCAGTGGCTGCCTGCACTGCGCACCGGAGAGGCGATCGGGTGCTTCGGGCTCACCGAGCCAGGGTTCGGCTCGAATCCGGCGGGAATGCTGACTTCGGCGCGGCGCGATGGGGACGGGTGGATCCTCAACGGGGAAAAGACCTGGATCACCAATGGTTCGGTGGCCGATGTCGCCGTGGTCTGGGCTCGCGCGGAGGATGGGGTTCGGGGATTCCTGGTCGAGCGTGGCACGCCGGGGTATGTGGCGTCTGAGATCCACGGGAAGCTGTCGATGCGGGCATCGGTGACGTCCAGCCTGGCGTTTGCCGATTGCCGTGTGCCGGAATCGGCAATGCTGCCGGGAGTGAGGGGCCTCAAGGGTCCGTTGAGTTGCCTGACTCAAGCCCGGTATGGCATCGGGTGGGGCGTGTTGGGAGCGGCGATGGACTGTTATGAAACGGCGCGGCAGTACTCGATTCTGCGAAAGCAGTTCGAGGGGAGACCGATCGCGTCACACCAGCTAGTACAGGAAAAGCTGGCCTGGATGATCACCGAGATCACCAAGGCGCAGTTGTTGGCGGTACACTGCGGCCGCTTGAAGGACGGTGGGAAGCTGGAACCGGCTCACGTATCGATGCTGAAGCGCAACAACGTGGCGATCGCGCTCGAGTGCGCTCGTCTCTCGCGCGACCTGCTGGGGGCGAACGGGATCATGGAGGAGTATTCCCCGATGCGCCACATGTGCAATCTCGAAACGGTGAAGACCTACGAAGGGACCGACCACATCCACGCGCTGGTGATCGGTGAGCGAGTCACCGGCGTGGCTGCGTACAAGTAGGATCGGCCGGTCAGGCGAGATTGGGGATCTTGATGATCTTCTTCTGAATCGCGTATTGGACGAGCCGCGCCTTGTTGTGAATATCGAGTTTGCGCATGAGGTTGACCTTGTGCGCTTCCACGGTCTTCACGCTGAGGTTGAGGTCGCAGGCGATTTCCTTGACGGAGTTGCCTTCGGCGAGCATCTTCAGCACTTCGCGTTCGCGGCTGGTGAGGGTGGCGAATCTCGGCATGCGGTTGGCCGATTTGATGCGCGTGCGGAAGTCGTCGACCAGTTGCGAGAGCATTCGGGGGCTTAGGTAGCTGCCACCGCGTTGGGCGTCTCGAACCGCCGCCACCAACTGCGCCGACGGACTGTCCTTGAGTACGTAGCCGCTCGCTCCGACTTCCATGCCTTCGACGAGGTAGTCTTCGTCGTCGTACATGGTCAGGAAGAGAATCTTGGTCTCCGGACGGGCCTTCTTGATCTGCCGAGTAGCCTCGAAGCTGCTCAGCCCGGGCATGCCGATGTCCATGAGAACGACGTCCGGACGGACCTCGTTCGCCCGATCCACGGCGTCACCGCCATTGGACGCTTCGCCCACCACTTCCATGTCCGATTCGGCGGAAATGAGGTTGCGAATGCCCTGCCGGAACAGCGTGTGGTCATCAGCCAGCACGATTCGAATCTTTGTCATAGTGCCTTCTGGGAATCCTTAGAGATCGTTGACCCACATGCATCAACGCGCGCCGGAGAGCGACATGGTCTCCGCCGCGGCGATGTTAGGGTTGGTGTCCACGGTCGGGGTCTTCGGATGGCCGCCCTCGCGAGGGATTGGCAGTTCCACGTAGATCTTGGTACCCGACGAACTTTGCGTCATCTTCTTTTTTGAGACCTGCTTCGAGGAGCCTGGAGGGGAATCTTTCACACGGCTCTCTATCACCACCCGGCCACCGAGGAGAGCAACCCGCTCCTGAATCCCCGACAACCCGAAGGAACCGTCCTTGGCCAGTCCTTCTTCCACATGAAAGCCGACACCGTCATCCTCGACATGAAGTGTCAATATCTGATCGGCAGCCGAGAGAGAGATGTTTACGTTGGAGCATGAGGAATGTTTGGCGACGTTGTTCAGGCATTCCTGAACCAGACGGTAGGCGATTACCTCCAACTGCTTCGGGATGGCCGGCAAACGCCCGGCATTCAGCTTCACCTTGCTCTGATGCGACTGGCGGAACCTGTTGACCAACTGCCGCATCGCGGCGGCCAATCCCAACTGTTCGAGCACCGCCGGCGATAGCGCGCCGATCAAACGCCGTACTTCCACGATCGTCCTCTCGGTCATGTCGCGGACATCGGCCATTCTGGTCTTCCAGCGCTTGTCGCCTTCCGGAAGCTCCTGCTCGATCATCTCCATTTGCAGGCGTATCCACAACAAATCCTGCCCCGTCTGATCGTGCAGTTCCCTGCTGATGCGGCGCCGCTCGGCCTCTTCGACGTGCATCATCCCTTCCGCCAATTTGCGAATCTGGCGCTCCTGGAGTCCCAGATGCTCCACCAGCCGCTGCTTCTCGATCGCCATCATGCAGCGCTCGGCCGCCGTGACCAGCAACTGCCGTTCTCGCGGCAGCCAGTCATACGGCTTTGCAAAAGCGAACTGCAGCACTCCCGCCAGCCGCCGCTTCGACAGCATCGGCACCGACCACACGGTGGCGAACCGCGTGTTCCAGGCCGGATCGAGCGAGGCGTTCTTTTCCGCCGGAGAAAACGAGAACGGATGGAGATACTGGCGCGACGGCGCGGCGGCAAGATCCGCCGCCTTGCCCTTGTGGCAAGCCCGCTGCACCAGCAGATTCTGTTCGGAATCCAGCAGGAAGAAACGCGCCTGATCGGCCCGGCAGAACTTGGCGAGCGCGGTCATGAACCGGCCCAACAGGTCATCCAATTGGCGAGCTTCCAACTCGGCCCAGAACACTTCGTAGAACGCCTGGGTTTCCGCCTCCCGCACCTGATAATAGGCATTGTTGAGCGTCAACACGACCGGGAACAGAAGGTGCTGCCGCACCGACTCATAGCGCGCCGAATCGACCGGAGCCTTGCGGCGAATGACGGGTAGTAGCAGCTTCTCGTATTCGGCCAGAGCGGCCGGGATCGAGTTCTGTTCGAAGTCGAGCTTGGCGAGCCGGCGGCCCTGATAGGTGGTTTCCTCGAGGAACTCCGCCGCGGAATCCCCGCGTCCGAACAGCCGCGCCGCCGCGCCCACCGTGATCGCGGCAAGACACCGGCGCTCCAGTGGTTTGATGCCGAGTTGCTCCAGACGCTCGGCGTACTTCCGGTCGAGTCTTTCCCACGCCGGGTGCGCGACCGCGGCCAACCTGCTCAATAGCAGGCGCAGGTCGTCGCCCACCGCGTCGGCGGGCGTCGAGAAGAGGAGCGGAAGTGACTCGGCCGTCACGAACCCTCTATCGTTGGATTAGCGGGATTGCTTTAGGAATACCGCAATTGGGGTATGCCCCCCAGCCGCCGCGAGATCCGCCGGAGTTGCTCCCATGTTGTTGCGAACATTGGGGTCTGCCCCGCGATCCCGGAGCAACCTTACCACCTCGGTCCTACCCCAGGAAGCCGCGTGGTGGAGTGGCGTCGATCCGGATTCGTCCCGCGCATCCACCTTCGCCCCCCGGTCAACCAGCAGCCGGGCGGTGGCCACCTGCCCCCCCAACGCCGCGTCATGCAGAGGTGTGAAGCCCTGCGCATTGCGAGCCTCGGGATCGGCCCCGCGCGCGATCAGGAACTGGGCCACCTCGACGTGCCCCTTCAACGCCGCGTCGTTGAGCAGCCCGGCGCGGTCCTTTGCGGCGGCCTTGTCCCAGACCGCCCGAACCAGATCCGCCTGCCCGCGCAACACGCTTTCCCGCAGCAGCTTTCCGGTGTCGACCGGCGCACCCCGCTTCAGGAACTCGCCGATCACCGCGGCGCTCCGGTTCTCGATCGCGCGATCGAGCGGAGACGCTCCGCTCTTGTCCTTGCGGCGATAGTCCGCTCCGGCGGCCAGCAGCAGCCCCACGACCTCCGCATGGCCCTTGGACGCCGCGGCCATCAGCGCCGTGTTCGGATCGGCGCCCTTGGTAAGCAGGAACCGCACGATCTCCGCTTCGCCCTTCCACGCCGCCTCGTCCATCGCCGTGGCGCCAGCCGTATCGCGGGCATTGGGATCTAGTCCCTTGCCGATCAGCAGTTGTACCACTGGCAGGAAGCCGCGGCTGGCGGCGATGTGAAGCGCCGTGGCTCCGGATGATGACGCCGCTTTGAGGTCCGCTCCGCGGGTGAGCAGCAGTTCCACGATCGCCGGGTGATTGGTGATGATCGCGTAGTGGAGCGGCGTCGAGCCGCCTTCGGTGTGGCGGAGATTGGGATCGGCGCGATGGTCCAGCAGCAGAGCCACCATCTGGGCGTCGCCGGCCCAGCAAGCATCGTGGAGAGCGGTTCCCCCCAGCGAATCGCGCTCGTTGGCGGCCGCTCCCTTCTCGAGCATCCCGCGAACACGATCATGATCGCCGGCGCGCACCGCCATGTGCAGTTCGCTGAACAGCAGCCAGAAGGCGAGGCCCGCTGTCACTGCCTGGCGCCCTGACCTCGAATGATGCCGCCCGGCCGGGCTCCGGTGTGCATACCCCGGTCGAGCACGATGGTTCCGTTGACGGCGACGTAATCGATGCCGGTCGCATATTGATGCGGTTTGTCGTACGTCGCGTGATCGATCACTTTGGCCGCGTCGAACACGGTCACGTCGGCCCACATCCCCGGCCGGAGGATTCCGCGGTCGTAGACGTGGACTTTGGCGGCGTTGGCCGAGGTCATCTTGCGGATCGCCTCTTCCATCGTGATTACCTTATCCTCCCGGACGTATCGCCCGAGCACGCGAGGGAATGTCCCGTAGTAGCGCGGATGGGGATTGCCGCGCGCTAGCGGACCTTCCGTGGCAACAGCAGTACCATCCGACCCGATCGACACGAACGGCTGCCGCAGCGCGTAGCGCATGTCGTCCTCCGAGTGATGGAAGTAAACCGTCGGAATCGATCCGCGGTTGTCGATCAGGATCTTGAACAGCACGTCGAGCGGCTTGCCGCCGATTGCCTGGATCACCTCGTTCATCCGCTTTCCTTCGAACTTTTTGTATTCGGGGTTCGACAGGTTGACCAGCAGCATGCCCTCCCACGATCCCGTGGCGGTGTAGTGGTTGTACCAGTTCGTGCCGGGGATGCCGTTTTCGACTTCGTTCTGGAGGCGCGCGCGTAGGGACGGGTCCTTCAACCGGGCGATCAGTGCGTCGCTGCCTCCCTCGTGAGCCCATGGGGGAATGATGGTGGAGAGATTATTCTGGCCGGCTCGGTAGGGATAGACGTGGGCCTCTACCTCCTGGCCGCGCGCGCGAGCATTGGCGATGGTCGCGATCAGTTCGGGCATCTTGCCCCAGAGCTTGTGCTCGGCGATCTTCAGGTGAATGATGTCGACGGGCACCTTGCCGCGCCTTCCGATTTCGAGCGCCTCGGCGACAGCTTCGAACACGCCGTGCCCCTCCGTGCGCATGTGCGTGGAGTAGATGCCGCCGAAGGGGGAAGCCGCTTCGCACATGGCGACGAGGACGCCGGTATCGATCCACGATCCAGGAGGTCCGCTCAGAGAGCTGGCCACGCCCAAGGCGCCGTCGCGCATTGCCTGCCGCACCAGTTCCCGCATTTTTTCGATCTCGCCGGCCGGGGCGGGCCCGGCCTTTTCGCCGTGCACCCATGTCCAGATCTGGCTGGACCCGACATAGCTGCCGACATTTGGGGAGATACCCCGCTTCAAGAGTTCGCCATAGTACGCCGAAAACGTCGTGAACTGCTTGCTCGGCGCCGCCGATCCGCCTTCGCCGAAGATCATGCTGGTGACGCCTTGGCGGATCATCGATTGTGCGTTTCCGTCGGTGAGGAGGGTGTCGTCGGAGTGGTTGTGGATATCGATGAATCCAGGGGCGATATGGAGCCCGGCGGCGTCGATGGTGCGGGCGGCCGTCACCGCGCCCAGTTTGCCGATCGCGGCGACACGCTTATCCTTGACGGCCACATCGCCGATGAAAGAAGGGTTGCCCGTGCCGTCCACGATCCGCCCGTTGCGGATCAAGAGGTCGTACTGGGCAAGCGCGGAGGCGGCGTACAACGCCGGAAAGAGGAGACGGCGAACCATGACAGGCACCAGTATAACCGCGGGGATGCCCAGGGTCCCTGGGACGATCCTGGCGTTGGTAGTCGTGGCGGCGGCGATGTGGACGGCGCTCGGTTCGCTGGTGGTCGAGTCGGCGAGGAGGCACGATTTCCTCAATCTCTACACGGGCGGCAAGCTGGCTCTGGAAGGGCGGTTCGCGGACATGCACGTGCCGGAAGTACAACTGGAGTACGAACGCCGTCTCGTGCCGGACGTGACGCCGGTGGTCCCGTTCGTGCGGCCGCATTTCTACTCGCTGTTCCTGGCGCCGTTGGCGCTGTTCGAATACCGCTTCGCGTTCTGGCTCTGGATCGGATTCCAGACGCTGGCGCTTCTGGGTTGTCAGATCTGGGGATTGCGAAGGTTCGGGCCAGAGGGGTTAGCGATGGCCGCGCTATTCCTGCCCACGGCGCTGGGGATCGCGCACGGGCAGGATTGCGTGTTGATGCTGGCCGTGTCGATCGGCGCGTACTCGTTGATGTCGGCGGGCAAGCCGTTCGCCGGCGGGGCGGTTTTGGCGCTCGGATTCGCGAAGTTCCACCTCTTCCTGCTGTGGCCGGTGGCGCTGGTTGTAACGAGGCGTTGGCGCATGCTGGCCGGGCTGGCCGCGGGCGCGGCGGCCGAAACGGCGATTTCTCTGGCGCTGGGAGGATGGACGGGTGTCGAGCGCTATGTGGCGTTCCTGCGGAAAAAGGATCTCGAACGGCTCTCGCCGTCGCCGGAGCTCATGGTAAACGCGCAGGGCATCGCGGCGAACCTGTTCGGCGAATCGGTGTGGGCGGTCGCGGGGCTGAGCCTTGCGGCGTTGGCGCTCTGGGCGTGGGCGATCCGAGGCGCTCCGCCGTGGAGGCTGTGGACCGCCACCACGCTCGCCGGCCTGCTGATCGCGCCGCACGTCTATGGCTATGACGCGGCGCTGGTCCTGCTGCCCATCTGGCTCACCGTGCAGTCCGGTTCGAAACCGGCGCGCATCGCGGCGACATTGGCTTCCACGCCCATTCCCTATCTGATGAATCTCGCCGACAGCCCGTGGTGCGCGTTGGCGGCGCTCACGCTTTTCGGATTCTCGGCCGCGGTCGCCTTGTCCGTCCGGCGAAATAAAACGGGGGAGTGTGGTGACACTCCCCGAGAGCCAAATGTTGACCGCAGGTCAGACTGACTACTTCAATACTGTACTCGAAGCGGGGCGGGCAATGGGGGAGCCGGCCGCGATCTGGCGGTAGACGCGGAGCAAGTTGCCGCCGAGGAACTTGCGGATGCGGCTCTCTGGCCAGCCCCGGTTCAGCATGGCTTGGGTGAGGCGGGGCAGGTCCGCGATGTCCTTCATGCCCCTGGGCGGAGTAGGACCGCCGTCGAAATCCGACCCCAGGGAAACATGGTCCTCGCCGACGATCGAGATGGCGCGCTCGATGACGCCGATCCACTCCTCGGGGGAGAACAGCAGTTCGTCCGGGCAGTCGGTGCCCATCATCGGAAACGCGGGGCCCACCAGCTTGTCGATCAGCGCCATGGTGAGGGGCTCGTCCTTCTTGACGTCGGAGGTATCCCAGAACGGTTTACCCGCCTGCTTGGTGCGCCAATCGAACATCTTGCGATTGTGGAATTCGTTGCCCACGTGGAAGCCGATCAGGCCGCCCTTGGCCGCCAACTTCCGCATGAGGTCGTCCGGCATATTCCTGGGGATATCGTTGAGCGCACGCATGCCGTGGTGCGTCGCCACCACCGGGGTCGAACTCACTTCCAGCACCTGTTCGACGGTGCGATCCGAAGCGTGGCTGATATTGATGATCATCCCCAGCCGGTTCATCTCCCGAACCACTTCGCGTCCGCGCTCGTTCAAGCCGCCGATTTCCTGTTTGGCGCAACAGGAGTCGGCGAAAGAGTTCGCCCAGTTGTGCGCGGGGAGTTGCGCCGATCGCAGACCCAGCCGCCAAAGCATGCGCAGAATCGCCGGGTCGCCATCCAGGTCGAACCCGCCCTCGAGATCGAGGATCGCCGCGATCTTGCCCTGTTTGTGGATGCGGTCGAGATCGGCGGGCGACTCGGCGATCGCGATCTGGTCCGCGTTCGCTTCCACCTGCCGCCGGGCGAGATCGATGAGGCGCAGGGCGAACTTGGTCTCGAACCGGGGCGGGTAATATTGCTCGGGCACGTAGAGGGAGAACAGCATCGCGTCGAGGCCGCCATCCCTGGCTCGGGGGAGATCCACCTGGCCGCCCTTCAGCCGTTTTCCGATATCGGTACCGTCGTACAGTTGCCGGTTGATCACGTGCACGTGACCGTCGAACACGAAGGCGTCGCGATGCAGGTTGCGGGCGCGGCCGGACACCTGTCCGGAGAGGGCCGCCACCAGAACGGAGATCAGCGCGGCGAGCCTCACGCGGAGCCCTTCTTCTCGGGAGCCGGAACCGGCCCGCGGTTGTACAGCGAAGCCGCGACGGCCTTGTACCTCACGTCGAGCTGGGGCGTCTCGATCCGTGTGTGTCCGCTCCACGCCGATTCCATCGCGGCGGCCAGCACGCCGGTGGTGAGCAGCGTCCGCTCGGGTGGATAGGGTTCGCGCCCGTTGAGCACCAGTTCCTCGATGTAGTGCGCCAGGCCGGAGAAGTGGCCGTAGAACCGCTCGGGTTGAAGCCAGAACAGCGTCGACGCGGGTTCGGCGCGACCTTCGATTTCCCCGGCGAAGTTGAAGTCGTTGATGTGCCCGTTGAGCATGTAGACCGCGCCCAGGAATCCGTCGCGATACTCCACCACGAACAGAGCCGGCGACTTGCAGTTGTCGCGCATGTTGCCCGCTTTGCGAGCTTCGCTTCGCGCGCAGGCGGCATCCAGCAGGGGGATCGACCAGGGGTTGGCGTCGGTCCACTTCCAGACTTCCGGACCCTCTATCGATTGCACCGCCCGCACGCCCGTCTCGCCGCCGCGCCGCCGCTCGGCCATGCATTGCAGACCTTCCAGGGCGTGGAATCCGTACGCTTCCGTACCGCCGTACGCCGCCGAGACCGCGCGCTTCAGATTGGCTCCCATGGGCAGTTCCAACTGGGGCCGCCGCCAGGTGACCGGGATCGACGAGCCCACCAGAAACGGGAATTTCAGTTCGCGCGACCAGTCGTACATCTGCTTGGCCTTCCACCAGTCCACCGAGAGATGCTTGTCGCAGAACACGGGGACCGAGCGGCCGCTCTGGCGGAACACATCCATCACTTGCGACATCAGTTCGTAGCGCGGATACAGGTGCTGGAGCTTTTCGTTGTACGGATAGTTGCCGTGCTCCCCGACGATCACTACGCCGTCCACCGCGAGTTTGCCGGAGCCGAGCGTCACCGCGTCGCGCACGGTGTCGAACAGCGGAACGCCGTGCTTCTTCGCCATTTCGCGGCTCATGTCGTTCCAGGGAACCTGGTCGGTGAACATCGACGCCGCTTTGACCCGCGGCGGGGCGAACTTGCCCGCGTATTCGAAGCCGGCAAGCAGACGAGTGCCGATGACGTCGGCATGGGCGTTGGTCCGGTACTCGGTAATGACGAGGGCGATGGTTTTTTTGCCGCCGGGTGCGCCGAGTGCGGGAAGCGAGGCGGCGAGGCGGAGCAGGTCGCGACGGTCGATCATCGCTCTATTCTATGGCCGGCGCCTCGCCGCGGCGGGGACCGGTCTACTTGAGCGGCTTGATCCGGATGTTGCGGTAGTGGACCGTCGAACCGGGATCGTGGCCCTGGAGGGCGATGGTGCCATGGTCCAGCACGCGGCCGGGCATGTTCTTGGGGCCCGCCCATCCGTCCGGTTGGGACCACTGGGTGACCTGCTTGCCGTCCACGAACACGGTCACCTTCTTGTCTTTCACGACGATGTGCTCGGTGAACCATTTGCCGTCCGAGGCGACGTCGCCGTGATTGTCCTGGACCATATAGAGGCTCGCCGTTTTGCGAGGGTCCTTCACGAAGGTGTTGTTCACCTGGACTTCGAAGCCCTTGTCCGGCCAGTTCTTTTCCTGGTAGGCGGTGTGGAAGTAGATGCCGCCGTTCGAATTGGCTTGCGTCATCACGTCGACCTTGAGTTCGAAGTTCTTCCAGTCCGCGCCGGCGCCGGTGTAGTAGAGGTGACAGCGGGGGCCGTTGGCGACGATGGCGCCGTCCTTCACCGAGAACGTACCTTCGTTTTCCTTTGCTTTGGTCCAGCCGGCGAGATCCTTTCCATTGAACAGCGCCTGGAAGCCCTTTTCCGGCTTCTGGGCGGAGGCGGCGAGCGACGCCGCGACGAGGACGGCAGCGAGTTTGGTCATTGGAATATGATAGCGGGGCAAGCTTATCGACGGAGAGTTCCCATGAAACCCCTGCTTCTCGTTTTCGTCTTTTGCGCCGCCGCGTTCGCCCGGCTGCGCGCCGGCGCCGCCTCGATGGATATCACGCCGCGGGAATGGCCCGTCCGGCTGATCGGAAATTTCGGCCTTACGATGGCGGACTCCGCGGTTGACCCGCTGCATGTCCGCGCGCTGGTGTTCGAGGAGAATGGCGTCGAGATCGCGATCGCCGTGGTGGATAGCTGCCTGATCAAGCGCGAGGTGATGGATCGCGCCAAGGCGCTGGCGTCCCAGAAATCTGGCATTCCCGTTTCGCGCATCCTGATGGCGGCCACGCACACGCATTCGGCGCCGCCTTCCGGCGCGGACAAGGAAGATAGCGTCGAAGGCAGGTACGTAAAGCTGATCGTGGATCAGACTGCCGCCGCCGTCGCCGCCGCGCATGGACGCCTCGAGCCGGCGAGCGTCGCCTACGCGGTGCGGCAGGTTCCCGAGGAGCTGTCCAACCGGCGGTGGTTCATGAAAGAGGGCAGCATCGACCCCGATCCGTTCGGCGGGACCACCGACAAGGTGAAGATGAACCCCGGTGCAGGCAATCCGAATCTGCTGCATCCGTCGGGCACGGTGGACCCTGGCTTTTCGATCGTATCGGTGCGCAACGCCGCCGGGAAGCCGCTGGCGCTGCTTGCCAACTACTCGCTGCACTACGTGGGCGGCATTCCGGCGAACAAAGTCTCTTCCGACTACTTCGGCGAGTTCGCCAAGATGGTGTCGGACCGCCTCGCGCCCGGGGATCCGAACTTCGTGGCGATTCTGTCGAACGGCACCAGCGGAGACGTCAACAACACGGCCTTCATCCAGCCGCGCGCCCGGCAGGAGCCGATGGCGCGGCTTCGCGAGGTGGCGGCGCGCATGGCGGGCCACGCGGTGGAAGCGGCGGCCGCCGCCCAGTACCGGGATTCGGCGCCGGTGAAGATGGCGGAACGCGAATTGATTCTCCGCTATCGAAAGCCAACGGTGGAGCAACTCGCGTTCGCCAAGGCGGCGCTTGCCGAGCCCGACGAGAAGAAACTGCCGCGCAACGCCAAAGCCTACGCCGAGCGCGCGTTGGCGCTGCAAAAGGGGCCGGACACGGCGGCGCTGAAGCTACAGGCCATCCGCGTGGGCGGCTTCGCGATCGCGGCAATCCCATGCGAGGTGTTCACCGAGATCGGACTGTCGATCAAGGAGCGGTCCGCCGTGCGGCCGGTGTTCACCATCGAACTGGCCAACGGCCACTATGGCTACCTGCCCACGCCGCGCCACTTCGACCTGGGCGGTTACGAAACGTGGCTCGGGACGAACAACCTCGAACGGGAAGCTTCGGTGAAGATCACCGAAACGTTGCTGGATCTGCTCCGCGCCACATCGAATTAAGAGGCCGTTCGCAGTTGTCCGGGGCGCGGCGCGGCTTCGAGGCTATGCTTTCGCGGCTCCGATGGCGCACCGGGCAGCCGCTTCGTCGCTCGCGCCGTACAGTGCATCGAGCACTTGCTCGACGGCGGCCGCGTCCAGCCCGGCGGGAGAGAACTCGGCCTCCAGAGCCGGAAATCGATGCCGCAGGAATCGCTGGACGGACTCGACCTTGCCTTCGAGCTTGCCCTCCAGCTTGCCTTCGAGCTTGCCCTCGACCCGGCCTTGCTCACGTCCGGCTTCCCGAATCCACTTGCCGAGCGGCGTCTGTTCCGCGATTTGCACGGTCATCATATCGGTGAACCTCCCGAGCAAAGCGTCGATCCGGCTGTGGCGGCTCGTGCGCACGACCTCCGGCGGCTCTACGCTTTCGCGGCTCCGATGGCGCGCCGGGCAGCCGCTTCGTCGCTCGCCCCGTACAGTGCATCAAGCACTTGCTCGACAGCGGGAGCGTCCATCCCAGCCGGAGAGAACTCGGCCTCCAGAGCCGGAAATCGATGCCGCAGGAACCGCTGGACGGACTCGACCTTGCCTTCGAGCTTGCCTTCGAGCTTGCCTTCGATCTTGCCCTCCAGCTTGCCCTCCAGCTTCCCTTCGAGCTTGCCCTCGACCCGGCCTTGCTCGCGTCCGGCTTCCCGAATCCACTTGCCGAGCGGCGTCTGTTCCGCGATTTGCACGGTCATCATATCGGTGAACCTCCCGAGCAGAGCGTCGATCCACTCCCTCTCATATCTTAAACTCGCCAGCACCGCGAAGTGCGCCAGCAGTTCCTCGTCGTTGGCTACTCCCCGGGCCGCATGTTCCAGGAGATCCGCCGTGGTTCGCTCCATCAGCGCCACCCACGGCAGCAGCGACGGCCGGTTCAAGTGAATCACGCCCACCGGGTCGATCTCCCACATCCGGACGTATCGGGGGTAGACTTCGAGCTTGCCTCCACCCCGGTCGATCGGCAGTGTGGCCGGCAGCCGGTCCACAGCCTTCCGCCCGAGCAAAGCGACCGTCAGTTTGATCGGACGCGGGTCGTACTCGGGGACCATCATCGCCGTGCCGTACCGTCTGGCGATCCGGACGATCTCGCGGTCGTCCCAGTAGGCGAGCGCCTCGAAGATCTCAAGCGTTCGATGCTCCCCCACATCGATCAGGAACATCAGATCCGCCAGCTTGGGAGCGGCCACCAGTTCGGGGCTCACCGGGACCACTGTTGCGTCGACCGACAGATCCAGGCTGCCGGTGAGATGCAGCATGCCCCGTGGATCGACCGCGAAGGCTCGTTTTCCCGTGATGTCCTGGCGCCCCACATAGAATAAGTGCGGCGGGGAGGCGATTCCTCTCGAGCGCAAACGCGGGCTTCTCCGAGGATTCTCGAGGTTGGCCCGCGAGGGCAAGGGGCCAACCGCGGGTAGTAGCAAAGCAGTTGGCCCCATGCGGACTCCGCGCTAACACTTGCGCGCGAACGGGACAATCAGCGCGTCGGCCAAGCGGATGAAATCGACCGTGTTCATGTGCACCGTATCGGTATGGGTGCCGGCGCTGAACGCGATGCGCGGCTGCCGGGCAAGACGGTCGTCGAGATAGACCGGAATGTTGTAGAGATTGCCGAACGCGGGCATCGCTCCCAGTTCGACGTCCGGGAACAGGCCGATCAACTCCTCCTCGGTGGCGAGGCGCAGTTGGCTCAAGCCGAGCCAATTGGCGAGTTCTTGCAGATCGACGTGGGTGTTCGCCGGAAGGAGCGCGATGCCGTATCCGCCATCTCCGAGGAACACGACGGTTTTGGCCATTTCCCGAGCGGGCGTATGGTCCTTGTGCGCGGTATCGCGCGCGGTGAAGGCCGGTCCATGCACGGTGTGGATATACGGAACACCGGTATCGGCCAGGTACTGTTCCAGCCTGTTGGTCATCATGGGACACCTCCCACAGAAGGCTGTGCATTTCGATTGCCGCCGCCAATCCATTGATTCGGCGAACGGCCACGAGCGGCCGGTTGGGCCAGACGGCCCACACTGGGCGAAGTCGCGCTACCGGACTGCCGCGAGCAGACCGCCGGTCTGTTCGAGCAGCGAGTACCGCGACCGTTCCACCGCCGCCTGCGTGTCGTAATACTCCATCCATTTCCGGTTCTCGACGAGCCGGGCCTCTTCCACCTGCTTGACCGCCGCGCGACCCTCGTCGAACCGGGCGAGTTGGACGTCCAGGTCGGCCCGCGCCACTTCGAGCGCCTGCCGCGCCAACTGCCGCGCCGACTCCGCGCGTTGCACCTCGAGGAACCGCCGCCGCGCTTCCGTCGAGATCCGGTTCCGGGCGTGGCCGAGCTCGATACGCAGCTTGGCCGCCTCCGCCTCCGCTCTCGCCGCGGCCGCATCCACCGCCGGACCCGCCAGCACCGGCACTTGCACCGACATTCCGATCTGCCCGTTGTGCCGTTGAAAGCGTTGGAAGAAGTCCTCGTAGTTGTTGAACTTCGCGAACAGGGCGTACTGCGCCACCAAGTCGATCTTCGGCAGTTTCGCGGCGCGCGCGGACCGGATCTCGAATCCTTTGGCGGTCAGCGTGGACTCCATTCGGCTCAACTCGCGGTTCGATCGCAGGGCGGCGCCCGCAGCCGACTCCGCCGATTCCGGCAGCTCCGGCGCCTTACGCTCTTCGCCGCGGGGCCGCGCCAGATCGCCCGCCGGCATCCCGAGGATCAGCGCCAACGCCGCCTCGGCCTGCTCCCGGTCGAGCCGCAGTTCCAGCAACCGGTGGCCGGTCTTGGCGGTTTCGAGCGCCGCCCGTTTGGCCTCCACCGGTAGTTCGCGCCCTTCGTCGACGCGCGCCTTGACAGCCGCTTCGACCTTGCGCGAACTCTCCACTTGCCGCGACGCCATCTCGGCGAGGCGGCCCTTTCGCTCGGCATCGAGATACAGATCGATGGCGCGGTACACCGCTTCGTCGCGCCGCTCGTGCCCTTCGATGCCGGCGGTCTTGCTGTCCTGCCGGGCTTGTTCGGCGGCGAGCCGCTTCTGCCTGTCGTAGATGGATGCGACGCTGCGGGCCTGGACGATCGACGGCGCGGAGCCCTCGATGCTCATGGGAAAGCCATTGGAATAGGCGAGCCCGCTGCCCACGAATATTTTGGGGCGGAACGGATCGCCCGCCGCGCGCACGTGTTGCGCCGCGCGAGCCTCGTCCAGCCGGGATAACAAGACTGAAGGATTTTGTTTCGAGGCCAGATCGGCCGCCTCCGCGAGAGTCAGTTCGCGAACTTCGGCGCGCAGGCCGGCGAGGGCGATCAGCGCCAGGATTGGGAATCGCATGGACGGTCCTTGGTTATTCGTAACGGAGAGCTTCGGTGGGATTGAGCCGCGAGGCCCGGCCGGCGGGGATCATCCCGAAGACCAGCCCCACGAGAAAAGAGACGGCGAACGCGACGACGATCGAAATCCACGATACCGATATCGGGATATCACCCGCCAGCCTGCTCGCCACCAGGGGAACGGCGACGCCGAAGACGATCCCGAGCATCCCGCCGGTGACGCTGATCAGAATCGCCTCGATCAGGAACTGAGTCAGCACCGCGCGGCGCGACGCGCCCACGGCCAGCCGCACGCCGATCTCGCGCGTCCGTTCGGTGACGGTGACCAGCATGATATTCATGATTCCGATCCCGGAGATCACCAGCGCAATGGTGGCCACCAGCACCAGCACGATGCTCATGATGACGGTGATCTGGCGGGCGGTCTCGAGAATGGCCGCCAGATTCTCCACCAGATACTTGGCTCCGGGGCGGTGGCGGCTTTCCAGGATGCCACGCACCAGCGTGGTCAGCGGCGGCACGTCTTCCATCGTGCGCGCCTGCACGTAGAGCGGATCGATTCGTTCCACCGGAGTGAAGTAGCGAATCACGGTCACCGGGATCAGAATGGTTTCCTTCGATAGTTCCATCTGTCCGAAGCTGTCGGTCTTTTCCTTGAACACACCGGCCACGGTGAATTGCAGGCCGAACACTTTGATGACGCGGCCCACGGCCGCTCCATGGCTGCCGTACAATTTGACGGCCAGCTTGTCGGTCAGGAACGCCACCTTCTGGCGGAGTGTCACATCGCCGGCATCCATGAATCTGCCGGCGAGGTTCCTCAGATTACGCACGCGGGCGTAATGCTCGTCGGATCCGATCACCTTGATGTCGCGTTCGCGGCCATCGATGAGGATGCGGTCGAAGTTGGTGATCACGCCCGTGGCGGCGACGATGCGCGATCCGAGTTCGCGGCGCACCGCTTCCACGTCGGCCATCTTCAGGTAGTCGGCGTTGGCGTTGCGCGCGGTGAGATCGCCGCCTTCGTAGTAGGCGTAGATCATGTTGGAGCCAATGCCGCGAATCTGCTCGAGAATGAGTTCGCTCGAAGTGAGCGAGATGGTCACCACCCAGATCACCGACGCGTTGCCGATCAGCAGTCCGAGCGCGGTGAGAGCCGTGCGCATGGGGTTGGCGGCAAGCGCCTGGATGCCGAACCGGATCGCCTCGCGAATCTGCATCCGCTATCGGCCCGCCTTTTTCAACAGCTTTTCGGCATCGGCGCGCGGCGGATCCTCGGGCGTCAGCGGAGCCTTCAGATAGCGCTCGAGCAAGCGGCGCGCTTCGGCGAGGTTGCGTTTGCCTTCGGAGAGGGACTCCGCCCGGGCGAACCACACGCCGGGACTCGCCGGATCGATGCTCGCGGCGCGGGCGAATTCGGCGTCGCTTTCCGCGACACGGCCGCGGCGGGCGAGGAACTTCGCCAGGTCCGCCGCCCGGCCCGCTTGCTTGGGCGCGAGTTCGGACGCCTTGCGGTAGTGGCTCTCGGCGGCCGCCCAGTCCTTCTTCTTCTCGGCGATCCGGGCGCGCGCGAACTCGTGCTCCGGTGGGTCGAGCGCCGCCAGGCGCGCGGCGAGCGCGGCCGCTTTGTCGTCTCCACCTCCGAGGAAGCCCGGCGCTTCCAGGGAATACTCGATGAGGTCGTTGATCGCGAGCACGTTGCGGCCGTCGAGTTCCACCGCCTTCTCGAAGGCTTGGCGGCAGCGGCGGGCGAGTCCGGGCGCGGAGAACACGCTCGCCGATTCGGCGCGCTTTCCGAAAGCTTTGCCGAGCCAATGCCAAGCTTCCGAACTGTTGGCGTCCGCGCGAATGGCGGCCTCGAACGTTTCCTGCGCCCTCTTGAAATCGCCTAGGCCGTAGTGGCATTTGCCGCGCAGCAGAAGCACCGCCGAGGTGGCGGGAGCGTCTCGCAGGGCGGAAAGCGCTTCTGCGTAGCGCGTGGCCCGGTACGACGGCGCGCCGGGAAGATCGGCCGCGGAGCAGCAAAGCGCGGCGAAGACCAGAAGGAAGAGCGCCATCGGGCGGGGTTCGAAGAACAGTATAGCGTCCTGTCGAATTTTAGGATATTCAGGTCTTAATTGTTGTATACTGTCACCGGAGGCCAATCATGAAACTCCTGATCATCGGATCGGACCCCGACGTCAAAACCGAGGTCGCGAAGAAGTTGGAAGCCGAGGGCTACGAGGTCGGCACGGCCCCGTTCGAAGGCGCGGCGTGCGCCAAGCTGGCGGACGCTCCCTGGAACGCGTACCTGCTGGCGATCAACGGCAATCG
This sequence comes from Acidobacteriota bacterium, assembly GCA_005808475.1. Classification (GTDB taxonomy): domain Bacteria; phylum Acidobacteriota; class Terriglobia; order Bryobacterales; family Bryobacteraceae; genus SYLY01. Next base: position 32,515 of record SYLY01000174.1, on the reverse strand, counting down.
CGGCAACGACATCCCGTCGCTCGACGACATCGAACGGCGCCACATCGAACTGGTGTTGGGCGAGACGAAATTCAACCTGTCCCACGCCGCGCGCGTGCTCGGGATCGACCGGACTACTCTGTACAACAAGCTGAGGAAATACGGAATCTCGCGCAACCATGCGATGGAAGCCGGCGTCTCCGCCTAAGGAAGGCGCCAGATCCAGTCAGACGGCAGCGGCGGCGGTTGAGTTTCCTTCATCGCCGCCGGATGCGTGAGGGCGCCGGCCAGATGGTATTCTTAAGAGGAAAACGCGCAGGATTCCCGCGTCTGGAGGTTCCCTCAATGCTACGTCAACTCGCGGTTGCGCTCGGCGCAACTCTCATGTTCTCGCTCGGCGCGGCCGCGCAAACCGGAGCCATCTCCGGCAAGGTAAAAGGACCCGACGGCGTCGGGGTCAAGGATGCCCTGGTCAAGATCGAACGCACCGATATCAAGGGCAACTACAAGGTCAAGACCAACAAGAAGGGCGAGTACTTCCACGCCGGGCTGCCGCTGGGCCAATACAACGTGGCTGTCGAAATCGGCGGCCAGGATGTCGACCGCGTCAATGGAGTTCGCACCAAGCTGGGCGATCCCGTCGAGATCAACTTCGACTTGCAGGCTCGCCAGGAAAAGCAGCAGGCGCTTCAAAAGGCCGCCGAGACGGGCGAACTGACCAAGGAACAGAGCCGCGAGATGAGTTCCGAGCAGAAGGCGGCCATCGAGAAGGCGATGAAGGAACGGTCGGAGGCCATGAAGAAGAACAAGGCCCTCAACGACGCGTTCAATTTGGGCATGTCCGCCGTTCAGGCCAAGGACTGGCCGGTCGCGATCGAGAATCTGAAAAAGGGAACCGAGATGGATGCCAAGCAGCACGTCATCTGGGCGAACCTGGCCGAGTCGTACTTCGGACTCGCCGCGACCAAGACGGGCGACGAACAGATGAAGCTGGTGGACGAGGGTACCAAGGCCTACAACTCGGCGATCGAGCTGAAGCCGGACGACGACGCCTACCACAACAATTTCGGTCTCTCGCTCGCCAAGAACAAGAAGTACAAGGAAGCCGAGGAAGAACTGGTCAAGGCAGCCGCGCTGGCGCCAGCCAAGGCGGGTACGTACTTCTATAACCTGGGCGCGATCTTCACGAATAACGGCCAACTCGATGCGGCCGGCAGCACCTTCAAGAGAGCGATCGAGGCCGACCCCACTCACGCCGACGCGCAGTATCAGTACGGCGTGTTTCTGATGTCGAAGGCGCAGACCACCGCCGACGGCAAAGTCACGCCGCCGGATGGCACGGCCGAAGCCTTCAATAAGTACCTCGAGTTGAAGCCGACTGGTCCGTTCGCCGATGCCGCCAAGGGCATGCTCGCGGCGATCAGCACGACGGTCACCACCAAGTTCGAGAATCCAGACGCCAAGAAGAAGTCGTCGACCCGCAAGAAGTAGCGCGGGCCAACGGAGAATACGATGCTGCGAACGGTCCTGTACCTGATCGCCAGCATCTTCGCGATCGCCCTGATCCGCGGCGTGATCGGGATCATCACCAAGGGTGTCGGGCAGCTATTCGAGGAAGAGGCGCAGGCCCAGAGCGCCTCTTCCGGAAAAGGTTCCGCCGGAGGCAAGGAAGGATTCGGCGGCGAGTTGGTGAAGTGCCCGTCTTGCGGAACGTTTTTCCCGCCCGCGAAGGGTCACAAGCGGGCGGTACAGGGTCAGACGTTGGCGTTCTGCTCCGAGGATTGCCGCGGCAAGCTGTCCGCCTGAGGGCCGGACTTCACGGCGGCCGGGCCGGCCCGGTTGAAATCCACCCTCGGAATGCTGTATCCATTACACTGATGCACTTTCGCAAACGTGTCACCTCACGACCCGGCGCCGCGCTGCTCGCCGGAACACTGCTCGCGGCCGCCGCGCCCCTTCTGATGGTGGGCCAAGGGCGGCAGGCGCGCGTACCGGCCACCGTGGCGGAGGTCGCCAAGCCGGGCGGGAAATTGCCCGGCAGCCCCAAGATCGCGCTGGTGCAGGTCGCCACCGGATTCCTCGATCCCACCAACGCCGCCAACGCCAACGACGGATCGGGGCGCATCTTCGTCGTCGAGCGCCTGGGCCGCATCCGCATCGTCGAGAAGAATGGCACGGTCCGCAAGGAGCCGTTCCTCGATCTCACCAACTTCAATCCGCTCGGCTCGGACGTGCAGACCGGCTTCGTCGAGCAGGGCTTGTACTCGGTCGCATTCCATCCGAAGTTCAAGACCAACGGCTACTTCTACGTCCACTACGCGTCGCTGCCGTTCAACGGCGACGGCGTCATCGTGCGGTTCCAGGTGGACAAGGCGAGCCCGAACCACCTGACGCCGGAGCGCACGCGCCAGACCGCCAAGGTGCTGATGCGGATCGAGCAGCCCTACTACAACCACAACGGTGGCCAGATCGAATTCGGCCCCGACGGCTACCTCTACATCGCCAGCGGCGACGGCGGCTGGGAAGGCGATCCGCTCGAGGCGGGCCAGAATCTGGACACGTTGCTCGCCAAGATCCTCCGCATCGACGTCAACACCGAGGATAACGACAAGATCCCGTACAAGATCCCGCCGACGAATCCGCTGTACGGCGCGAACTCCGAGCGTCTCATGTCGCTGTTCGGGATCACCGAGCTCCAGTTCTCGAAGATCAAGACCAAGTCGCGGCCCGAGATCTGGGCGTGGGGCGTCCGCAACCCCTACGAGTTCTCGTTCGACCGGAAGACCGGGGATCTGTTCATCGCCGATGTCGGCCAGAACCACTGGGAAGAGATCATCTACCAACCCCGTTCGAGCAAGGGCGGCGAGAACTACGGCTGGCCGAAGCTGAACGGCACCAAGTGCTTCCCGATGACCGGCCCCGACGACAAGTGCGCGCAGGTCGGCGTGCTGCCCGCCGGCGAGTATCCGCACGAGGTTCCGTATCCGGGCGCCGCGCCGCTCAAGGACGGTTGGGGCTGCTCCATCGAAGGCCTGGGCGTCGCCAACTACGGCGGCATGAACGGCGTCTATCTGGTGGGCGACTGGTGTTCGGGCCGCGTCTTCGGGCTCGGTTGGGACGGCCAGAAGTGGCAGCTCGAGGAGATGCTGCAGACCAACCTCCAGTTCACGGCGGGTGGCTACGACGAGGACGGCAATGTGCTGGCGGTAAACTGCAACTGCTTCTACACCTCCGATCGCGGCGCCACCGGCAATCCTCCCGGAACGCTGTGGCGCGTTGTTCCCGCCGACAAAGTTCCGCCGGGAGCTCAGGTGGCGCGCACGATTCCCAAGGGCGCCGCCGCGCAGGAAGTTTCGGGCGGCAAGCTGACCTTCCGCCATCCGCTCGACAACACGGCGCTCGACTTCAACAGCGCTCCCGACGCCAGCCTCTCCGCGCAGGTCCGCCAGTTCCGCGACACCGGCCGCAATCCGTTCAACGGCAACGCGGGCGCCATCGCGGAAGGCAAGACCGCCTACGGGCAACAGTGCGCGGGATGCCACCTCGAGGACGCCACCGGGCGTATCGGCTCGAACCTGGTCGACGGCCAGTACAATCATCCGCGAGTGAACACGGACGTAGGGACGTTCGAGGTGATCTACGCGGGCGGCACCGGCGCGATGCAGCCGTACGCGGGACGCGTGCCGAACGAGGCGATCCTGAAGATGATGGCGTATCTGAACTCGTTGAAGAAACGATAACGTATTGCTCGTTTTTCAAACCCCGCCTCCGGCCGAAGGCCATCGCATTCATCTGTTGCGAGGGCTGATGTGGTTGGGGGCGGGGTTCGTGCTTTTCGTGTCGCTGTTGGCGGCGCTGCGGTTGACCGGTCATCGGGGATGGTGGGCGTTGCCCGCGTTGACGCCGTGCGGCGCGGGGCTGGGACAGTTGCTCTACTACGCGGTCGAGCGGCGCCGGATCCGCGGCGGCGGCCCGTCGCTGCCGCTCATCGTGGCGATGCTGGCCGCTTTCGGCGCCGGCGGCTGGACGCTGCTGAGCGTGGCCGCGCGTCACGGAGGGGACGCGAGTGGGCTGTTCCACACCGGATCGGCGACGCCGCTTCCACCCGGCCTGCGTGGCGCCACACGAGTGGCGGCGGACGCCACCGGATATGACGGCCAGTACTACCGGATCATCGCTCACGACCCGCTGCTCGGCGCCGGATCGATGCCCTACCTCGACAACCCGCGCCTTCGATGGCGGCGAATCGGCGTGCCCGCCATGGCATGGCTGCTGGCGGGTGGACAACAGCAGTGGATCGACCGCGCGTACGCGGTGGTGGAAATCGCGTTCGTGCTGCTGGGAGCCTTTTGGCTGGGCCGCTTCGCCGAGGCTCGTGGCGCGCACGCGATGTGGGGACTCGCGTTTCTGGCGGTCCCGGCGGCGGCCGTATCGCTCGACCGAATGACCATCGACCTGCCGCTCGCGGCGCTGACCATCGGCATCGCGAGGGCGGGCTCGCCCGCCACGGGCGGCGTCTATGCGATGCTCGCCGCCGCGCCGCTGATCCGCGAAACGGGGCTGCTGCTCACGTTCGGATGGGCGGCGATTCGCCGCGATCCGCGCGCCGCCGCTTGCGCCGCGCCGGCGCTCGCGTGGTGGTGGTTCGTCAGCCGCCACACTCCGGCGGACGGCACGGTCTGGGCGGCGGCCTTCCCCTTCAGCGGGCTGCTGGAACGCATCGCCGCGGGCACGGGCGAACCGGAAACCACCGCCTGGCTTCGGAAGGCGGCAGCGCTCGAGACTCTGGCGACGGTGGGAATCGTACTGGCGCTGGGGCTCGCGTTTTCCTTGTTGCGGCGGCGGCACGGCTTCGTCGAGACAGCGGCGATCCTGTTCGCGGTCTTCTTCGCGGCGCTCGGCCGGCTGGACATCTGGACCTCGGCCTACGCGACGGGGCGGACACTGTCGCCCTTGCTGGTGCTGCTCGGTCTGCTGGCGTTCGAGCCGGGACGGCGCATGTTCGCCGCTCCACTGCTGCTGGTGTTTCCGCGGATCGCGTTCCAATTGATCACGGAGATGCGTCCAGCGGCCCGTGCGCTGCTCGAATAGACCGGCGCGGCTCAGAAGAAAAATCGCGCCGACCCCTGCATTTGCCGCGCCCCGCCCGCGCTGGTGATCACGCCGAACGTTGCCACGCTCGTCATGTTCGTGCCCGGCCTTCCGAAGTTGGGTGTGTTCGTCACGCCAGAGGCTTCCATGCGGAACTGCATGCGGAACCGTTCGGTCAGTGGGAACGTCTTGAACAGCGACACGTTGAGCGACTTCACTCCCGGAGCGCGCAGTTCGTCGAACCGCGGCGCCTCGGGCGACACGACGAACTGCGAAGCCAGTGGCGCGAATGCATCGATATCGAAGTACGGATTCGCCGGCCGTCGCGTAACCGGATCGATGCGATCGCCCAGGCGGCCGCCCGCGGGTCCGGTCAGGGCCGGGTTGCGGATACGGGTGGGACGTCCGTTCGGATGCGTAACGCCGAGCGGCGTGCCGCTCTCGGCCACCAGATATGCACTCCCGGACCAGCCGGCGGCCACTTGCCGCAGCACCCGGCTGGCGCCCTTGCCTTCGAACCGCCAGGGAAATTCGTAGGTCGCGGCGGCGCGCATCACGTGGGTTTGATCCAGGCTGGAAACCGTGCGGTACTTGCGCGGGTTCACGACGCTGGTGGTCTCGTTGTCGATCAGCTTGGCGAATGTGTAGGTCCAGATCACGCTGAGCCCGCGGGTCACGCGCTTGTCGGTCTTGAGTTGCAGCGCGTGGTAGATCGCCCGGCCGGTGTTCGAGCCCTGAATGGTCGCGTTGGTGAACTGGGGGTAGCGGCCCCAAAAGCGGTTCTGGGTGAGTGTGGCGCCTTGGCCCAGGACCGTGGTCGCGGGAAACACGCCCAGAAACGGGTTGGGCACGCGGTTGTTCTCCGCCGTTCCGAGCGCGAGGAACCGGTCGGGCTTTTCGTTGAGGTTGAAGCTCTCGAACTGCTTCAGGCTCAGCATGCCGACGTAGGCCGCTTCGGCGACGATCTTGGAAGGAAGCTCGCGCTGCACGCTGACCTGCCACTGCTCGTTGTATGGCGACACGCGGCGCTCGTCGAAGAAGCTCACCGTATCGCCCACCTGGGCGAGCAGGCCGGCCGACGCGCCGACCGGTGTCCGCAAGCCCACCGGGAACGGGTTGGCAAGGGTGGCGAACGGCGTCGCGCCTCCGTCGTTGGTTCCCACGAAGGGCGTGATGGCGTTGAACACGCCGACATCCGCGAGGAACCCCGTGTTGAACGCCTGGCCGCTGAAGAAGATCCCATAGCCGCCGCGTATCACCGTCTTGGAATCCAGTCCATACGCGAATCCGAACCGGGGGCCGAAGTTGTTTCCATCGACGAGGCCGCCGCGCCGGGAAGCGCCGCCCACGCCGGCGAACCGTATCCCGCCGCGCAGATCGAGCCCGGGGACATTCACCGGGAGCTTGCCGCTTTCGTCGAATCCGTAGCTCATGCGGTTGAAACGCTCGGTGTAGGGCGTCTCGAGTTCGTAGCGCACGCCGAAGTTGAGCGTCAACCGTTGGCCGGCCTTCCAATCTTCCTGAACGAATCCGGCCAGATAGTGGTTCTGCAGCGAAAGCGACGTGATATAGCCGAACGAACCGGAGGCCGGCAGACCGAGCAGGATCGACGCCATGCTGGTTCCGGAGGTGTCGGCCGACGCGGGCGCGAACGGGTCCGACCGGGTGAACGTGGTGTCGAAGGTGAACGAGCCGGGAGCGGCGTCTCCGGGTGAGTTGCGATTCCAACGCAGCGCGCGCCAGTCGACGCCCCATTTGAGCGTGTGCTTTCCGGTGAGCTTGCTGAACGTCGCCATGACCGAATGCTGATCGTTGGTCTCTTCCACGAAGTTGCTGCCGAGAGTCGGCAGGTTCTCGGCGACGTTGAATGTCGGCCATCCGGAGATCGCCTGGTTGGAGACCAGAACCTGGGGCAGCTTCAGAAACGCGTTGTCGTAGCCGACGCCGCCGCGCAGATTGGTCTGCACCTTGCGGACGAATCCGTACCGGAACGAGCCGAGCAAACTCGGCGAGAACGTGTAGGTGTCGTCGAACCCGATGTTGTAGAAGCGGCGCGGATTCGCTCGCGCGAGCCCTCCCGTGCCATCGGGCGCGATGGAAAACTGGCCGCGGATCAGTTCGCCGTTGGTCTGATAAAGCCGCAGGAGTCCGATGCGGCCGAACAAGCGCTGGCGGTCGCTCACGTTGTGGTCGATCCGCGCGCTGATCTGGGTCTGGGGAACGATGGTCGCATCGGTGGCGGTCCAGTTGAGCGCTTCCAGCACGCGGCTGCCGGTGACCGGGGCCGGGAACAGCTTCATCCACTCGCCGCCGGTGGGCGAGATTCGCGCGGCGGGAATCCGGTTGCCGGGGAAAGGCTGGCGCGTCGCCCGGCCGCCGGCGACAACGGTGGTGGCGGGATCGAAGAGCGTGAAAGCCCCGCCTCTCCGGTTGATCGTTCCCGAGAAATCGCCGGTCCGCTCCTCGGCGGTCGGCACGCGTGCGTTGCGCGTCAACTGAACCTCGTCGCGGTCGCGTTCGAGCGTCGTCGAAAAGAACGTCCGGTTGCGGCCGTTGTACAGCTTGGGCAGCAACACGGGTCCGCTCACCAGATAGCCGAACTGATAGTAGTCGGTGGAAGGCTTCGGCAAACCGCCCGAATTGTTGGTCCAGGAATTGGCGTCGAGCGCCGACCAGCGCTTGTACAGGTACGACGTTCCGTGGAGCCGGTTCGTGCCGCCCTTGGTTGTGATGTTGATGGCGCCGCCGTTGGAATGCCCGTATTGGGCGTCGAACATCGTGGTGTGAACCTTGATCTCCTCCACGGCGTCAATGGACGGAATGAAAACGACGCCGCCCGAGTTGTGCGCGGTGGTATTCGGGATTCCGTCGACCAGGACCTCGACACGGCCCACGGTGGACCCGCCGCCGGAGATGCTGAACGATCCGGCGTTGTTGCCGGTCACGGTGGCGCCGCCTCCCGTGATTCCGGGCGTGAGCCGCACCGTGTTGAGCACGTTCCGCGTGAGGTTCACGGTGATCGAGCCGAGGTAGTTCTTGTCGATCACCTGACCCAGATCCGCGCTCGACGTGTTCAACAGCGGTGCGTCGGCGTTGACCGTGACCGTTTCGGCGGTAGCGCCCAATTCGAGCGTGAAATCGAGCGTGACGGCGGTGTTGGTGGCGACGCGAACTCCCGTTCGCTCGATGCGCTTGAAGCCTGCCTGCTCGACGCGGATCGTGTAGTTGCCGGGCACGAGAAACGGGATCTGGAAGTTGCCGGCGTCGTTGGACGTGGACGCTATCTTGACGCCGGTGTCGACGTTGACCGCTTCGATCGACACGTTGGCGGCGGGCGCGCCGCTCGGGTCGATGACCCTGCCAAGCACCGATCCGCGGTATTCCTGCGCCAGCGCGGAACCTGCCAGCAGCGCGGCGAGAACGGGAAACGAGCTTCGCATGGGACCTCCACCGGGATTCGCCGCCGATTTTATCAGCATTTCCCCCTGGGCGGCGGGTCTCAGCGCCGGCTGTCGAAGAACGTTCGCAGCAGTTCCACGCACTCGGCGCCCAGCACCCCTTCGGTCACCTCCGCGCGGTGGTTCAGAATTTCGGAGTCGGCCAGGCGGAACTTCGTGCGCACGGCGCCGAACCGGAGATCGCGCGATCCGAACACTACGCGCGCGATCCGGGCATGGACGATGGCGCCCGCGCACATGACGCACGGTTCGAGCGTCGCGTACAAGGTTGCGCCCGCCAGCCTGTAGTTGCCGAGCGCGGCGCCCGCCTCGCGCAACGCCAGAATCTCGGCGTGCGCGGTGGGGTCGTTGCGAGCGATGGGAGAGTTGCGGCCGCGCCCGGCGATCCGGCCGTCGAACACCACCACCGCGCCCACGGGAGCCTCCCCGTCAGCCCCTGCCTGCCGGGCCAGCGCCAGGGCCTCGCGCATGAATTCCGCGTCGCGGGCCGAACAGGCGTCATCTACAATCAAGGGAACCCCAGCCACTATGATCGAGCATCTGCCGTTGATCTGGAAGAACTCCGTTCGCAACAAGCGGCGCAGCGTCCTCACGATCCTCAGTATCGCGTTCTCGTTGTGCCTGCTCGGAGTGCTCGGCGTGCTGTTTCAGGCCTTCTTCTTCTCGGAGGCGACCCCGCAACAGGCGATGCGCCTGATCGTGCGGAACCGCGTATCGCTGACGAATCCGCTGCCGGTTTCCTACAAGGAAAAGATCGCCGCCGTCCCGGGCGTCGCCGATCTGACCATCCTGCAGTGGTTCGGCGGCGTTTATAAGGACCCCGCCAACTTCTTCGCGCGCATGGCCGTCGAACCGGGCAAGCTGTTCACGATCTACAACGAGTATCGCATCGCGCCGGCGGAGAAGCAGGCGTTCGAGACCGATCGTGGCGGCTGCGTGGTGGGCCGCAAGCTGGCCAAACAATACGGATTTCAGATCGGCGACCGCATCCCCATCGTGGGCGACATCTTCCCGGTGACGCTTACTTTCACCGTAAGGGGCATGTACGATTCCGAGCGCGACAACGAGACTCTCTACTTCCACCACGAGTACCTCAACGAAGCGATGCGCTCGGCCGGCCAGGCCCAGCGGCTGGACCAGGTGGGCACGTTCGTCCTTCGCATGAACCGCGCCGACGACGCCACGTCGATATCCAAGGCGGTGGACGACATGTTCCGCAACTCGCCGTTGCAAACCAAGACCGAGACCGAGCGCGCGTTCCAGCTCAGTTTTCTCGCCTTCCTGGGCAACGTGAAGGCGTTCATGGGCGTGATCTGCGCCGCCATCGCCTTCACCGTGCTGCTGGTCTCCGGGAACACCATGGCGATGTCGGTGCGCGAGCGCAGCCGCGAGATCGGCGTGCTGAAGACGATCGGGTTCACCCCGGGCGCGATCCTGTCCCTGGTCACTGGCGAGGCCGTGTTGATCTCGCTGCTCGGCGGCATGCTGGGGATGCTCTTCGCGAGCGGACTGGTGGCGGTGCTGCGGAACATGCCGTCGATGGTGGCGGACTCGAGTGAGTTCGTGATGTCCCCGGCGGTACTCGCCGGAGGGCTATTGACGGCGGCGGCGATCGGCCTGATCAGTTCCATCGGCCCCGCGTGGAGCGCATCGCGCCGCAACATCATCGACGCGCTTCGCGTAACGGACTGACGCCATGGCAATCCCCATTTCCTACAGCTTCCGCAACCTGCTCGCGCGGAGGACCACATCGCTGATGACGGCGCTCGGAATCGGCCTCACGGTCGCGGTGCTGCTCGCGGTGTCCGCGCTCGCCCAGGGCCTGCGTACGTCGCTCGAGGCGTCGGGCCATCCGTTGAATCTGCTGGTGACGCGCAAGGGATCGAACGCGGAACTGTACTCGTCGTTCACCAACGAAGCCTTTCAAGCGCTGAAGTTCAAGCCCGGCATCGCCAAGGATTCCAAGGGCGATCCGGCGGCGTCGCTCGAGCTGATCACCGTGATCGTGATGGAGAGCCCCGAGAACCCGTCCGGCATCAACATCAGCGTCCGCGGCATCGAACCGCGCGGACTCGAGATTCGTGACGGCGCGCGCGTCTCGGAGGGCCGCATGTTCACGCCCGGCCGGCGCGAGGTGGTGGTGGGCAAGGGAGTCGCGGGACGATATCCGCTCGCCCGCATCGGCTCGCGCATTCCGTTCGGCCGCGGCGAGTGGGAGGTGGTCGGCGTGCTCGACGGAGGGCGAGGTATGGCGAACAGCGAGATCTTCTGCGACCTGCGCCAACTCGCGTCCGACCAGAACCGGGACAACGGCCTCAGTTCGGTATTGCTGCGCGCGGCGGACGAATCGTCCGCGCAGGCGCTGATCAACGACCTTCCGAACGACCGGCGGCTGAATATCGACGTCGTGCGCGAGAAGGACTACCATGCCCAGCAAACGCAGTCGGCCACGCCGATCCGCGCCGTGGGAACGTTCGTCGCGCTGATCATGGCGATCGGCTCCTGCTTCGCCGCGATGAATACGATGTACGCGGCGGTGGCGCGCCGCTCGGCGGAGATCGGCACGTTGCGGGTGCTCGGATTCCCGCGGCGCAGCATCCTGCTCAGCTTCTTCCTGGAGTCGATTTTCCTCAGCATTCTCGGCGGCATCATCGGATGCCTGCTGGTGCTGCCGCTGAACAACGTCAACACCGCGATCGGCAGCTTCGTCACCTTCAGCGAAATCTCCTTCGACTTCCATGTCTCGCCGAAAATCATGCTGTACGGTGTGCTCTTCGCCATGTTCATGGGCGCGGTGGGAGGCCTGTTGCCGGCCGCGTCCGCCGCGAGAAAACAGATCCTGACGGCGCTACGCCAGGTCTGACCACATACATGCAACCGGATCTCGGCGGACTCAGGATCGACAAGTCTCTCAAGGCGAACACGGGCGGCTCCCGGTGGGCCGGGCGATGGATCGCGGCCGGCGTGCTGCTGTTCCTATGCATGGGCGCGGCGGCTTGGTGGTTCGGCAAGCGGGACGCGGGCGTCGTGGTGCGAACGGTGCGCGCGGCGAGCGTCGCGGACGATGCGGCGGGCGCGGGCGGCGACGTGGTGCTCAACGCCACCGGCTATATCGTGGCGCACCACAAGATCCAGCTCGCGTCGAAGGTCGTGGGAAAGGTATCGTGGATCGGCGTGGAAAAGGGCGACCGCGTCCGCGAAGGCCAGGTGATCGTGCGGCTCGAGGACGACGAGTACAAAGCGCAGTTGCAGCAGGCGAAGGGATCGTCGACGGCCCTCGAGGCGAGGCTGCTGGAACTGACGAACGGATCCCGCCCCGAGGAGATCCAGGTGGCGAAGGCCAATCTCGACGTCGCGCATTCCGACCTCGCGAACGCGCGCGTGAATCTGGATCGAATGAAAAAGCTGACGGACGCGAAGGTGATGTCGATCCAGGCGTACGACGACGCCAAGGCGCGCTTCGATTCCGCCCAGGCGCGCGTGGCCTCCCTCGAACGCACCTTCGAACTGGTGCGCATCGGGCCGCGCCGTGAAGTGATGGATCAGGTACGAGGCCAGATCGAACAGTCCAAAGGTCAAGTCGCGTTTTACGAGACGCAGCTTTCAAACACCATCATCCGCGCGCCGGTCACCGGCACGATCCTCGAACGGGCGGTGGAGAAGGGCGAGTTCGTCACCACCAGTTTTGTCGGCGAGCGGGGCGCCAAGGGCTACGTGGTCTCGCTGGCGAACTTGAACGACCTTCAGGTGGAGCTCGACATCAGCCAGGGCGACTTCGCCAAGCTCTACCCGCGGCAGCGTGGCATCATCACCACCGACGCGTTCCGCGACCGCAAGTACGACGGCGAGATCGAGGAGATGTCGCCGGAAGCCAACCGGCAGAAGGCTACCGTTCAGGTGAAGGTCAAGGTGCTCGCGCCGGACCAGTTTCTTCGGCCGGAGATGAACGCCAACGTCGCGTTTCTGGCGCGCGAAAAGCCGACCAACGGCACGGCCGCGCCGTCCAAGCCCGTGGTGCTGGTTCCGGCGAGCGCCGTGCGCGACGGAGCGGTCTTCGTGTTCCTGAATGGCAAGGCGATACGAAAAGCTGTGCGCACGGCCGGATCCAACGATCGCGGCGTGCGCGTGGAAGAAGGCTTGATCGGCGGCGAAGACGTGATCGCCGACCCGCCGGCGGGATTGGCCGATGGCGCCGCTGTGCGCCGCATGTAGGAGGAGCGAATGAGCGACATCGTGATCCAGACGCGCGGCCTGTCCAAGGAGTACGTGCGCGACGAATTCAAGGTGGTGGCCTTGGCGGACGCGAGCATCGCCATCGCCAAGGGCGAGTTCGTCGCGTTGATGGGACCGTCTGGCTCGGGCAAGTCGACGCTGCTGCACTTGATCGCGGCGATGGACCGTCCCTCGTCCGGCGAGATCGCGGTGTTGGGCCAGAACCTGAACACCCTCTCCGATTCCGAGATCGCGCGATGGCGGAACGCGCATATCGGCTTCGTGTTCCAGTCGTTCAACCTGCTGCCTGTGTTGACCGCTCTCGAAAACGTCGAACTGCCGCTGAAGCTGACCAAGCTCGGCAAAAGCGAGCGAATGGCGCACGCGCGCAAGGCGCTCGAACTCGTCGGCCTGGGCGACCGCATGAACCACACGCCCCGGCAGCTCTCCGGCGGACAGGAGCAGCGCGTGGCCCTCGCGCGAGCCATCGTGACCGACCCGGACCAGATCCTCGCCGACGAACCCACCGGCAATCTGGACGCGGCCTCGGCGCGCGACGTGCTGTCGCTGCTGGGCCGCCTGAATCGCGAATTCGGCAAGACGATCGTCATGGTGACGCACGATCCGCATTCGGCGAAGGCCGCGTCCAAGATCCGTTACCTCGACAAGGGCGCGTTGCTCCCCGAGGGCCAGAATCCCGAGGATTGGGAGATCCGGTAGCCATGAGGCGCCGCGCGTTCCTGATGCCCGCGGCGGGCGCGGCACTCGCGCAAACGGTAGGTCCATTCATGGGGCGGCAAGTGGTGTTCGGGCGCAAGGGCATGGTCGCGGCGGAGCATCCGCTCGAGGGGCTGGCGGCGCTGCGCGTGCTGGAGCGGGGAGGCAACGCGATCGACGCCGCGGCCGCCGCGTTCTACATGACCGGCGTGGTGGAGCCGAGCGAGGCCGGGCTCGGCGGCGACGGCTTCCTGCTGGCGTATCTCGCCAAGCCGGGCCGCGTCGTGCTGATCAACGGAACCGGACCGGCGCCGAAGCTCGCCACGCGAGAGCGCTTCGCGGCGAACGGCTCTATCCCGCCCGATGGGCCGGATGCGTCGACCGTCCCGGGCGCCGTGGGCGGCTTCGATCTGGCGTTGAAGCGATACGGTACGCGCAAGTATCCCGAACTGCTGCGCGACGCGATCGACGCGGCGGAGAACGGCCACGCCGTGACGGCCTGGGGCGCGTCGAACTTCCGGACCGCGTTCGACAAGTTCGCCAGGTACGAAAGCACCGCGCGGACGTACTTCCCGGAAGGCCGCCCGTGGCGCACCGGAGAATGGGTGACGCAGCCCGATCATGCACGCACGCTACGAGCCATCGCGAGCGCCGGCGCGGACGCGTTCTATCGCGGCTCGATCGCGCGGACCATCGACGCATCGCAGCGGAAGACGGGCGGGCTCATCCGGCTCGACGATCTGCGCGAATTCCAAGCGGCGGAGGACGAGCCGCTTCGTATCCGCTACAAGGATCTCGACCTGTATCAATGCGCGCCGAACTCCGGTGGCATCACGATGCTGATCGCGCTGAATATCCTCGAGGGGATCGACTTGCGGTCCATGGGCCATGACTCGCCCCGTTACGTGCACACTATCGTGGAGGCGTTCAAGCTCGCGTTCGCGGACCGGCATCGCTGGGTCGCCGATCCGCGCTTCTTCCGCGAGATCCCGGTGGCGGGCTTGCTGTCGAAGGAGTACGCGGCGGCTCGACGCGCGCTGATCCGGCCCGATCGCGCGATTCGCGGCGCCGCGCCCCCGGGCGATCCACGCGCGGGAAAGGCGATCCTCGAGGGCCGCTCCATCGAATACGCCAGCCCTACCGCGGCGCGATCCGGCGGCAGCCCCGAGGCGAACCGCGGGGATCAGACTTCCTCCTTCGCGATCGCGGACTCGTTCGGCAATGTCGTCTCGGTGACCCACAGCGTGAACGGCGGCTTCGGATGCGGCGTGGTTGTCGACGGAGCGGGCTTCGTGCTGAACAATCGAATGCCGTACTTCGCGCTCGATCCCGCCGATCCCAACGTGCTGGCGCCGGGTAAGCGCGTACGGCAAGGGACGCTGCCCGCCCTGGCGCTGCGGAACGGCAAACCGTATCTGGCATGGAACACGCCGGGAGGCGACACGATTCCGCAGACGATGGCGCAGGCGTTCCTGAACGTGGTGGAGTTCGCAATGAACGTGCAGCAGGCGTGCGAGGCCCCCACGGCGATCACGTCGAACTTCCCCGTCTCGATGTTCCCGCAGGCGCCGGGCGACGGCCTGGCGATCCCGCGCGCGATGGCGGAAGG
This sequence comes from Acidobacteriota bacterium, assembly GCA_005808475.1. Lineage (GTDB taxonomy): Bacteria > Acidobacteriota > Terriglobia > Bryobacterales > Bryobacteraceae > SYLY01. The sequence goes on along the minus strand of SYLY01000174.1, from coordinate 17,449 downwards.
TCTGGCCGGTCCGCTCGCGGCGATGGGCCATCCGGTAAAGGTGACCGAAGCGCAGGAGCCCTACCGCATGACGGCGGCGGGAGCGGGCGCGATGAAGATGATCCGCATCGCCGAGACGGGCGTGTTCGAAGGCGGCGTGAGTCCGGCGAAGGACGATTGGGTGGCCGGCTGGTGACGCGGAGCGCCCGGTTGCGGAATAATCGAAGACTATGCCAACTGGAGCGGAACTCTTCGTCGACGCGATGGAGCGTCTCGGAATTCGAGACATCTACACGCTGGTCGGCGATCATCTGAACGAAGTGCTGTCGGTGGCCGGGCAACGCGGGATTCGCGTGACGGACTTCCGGCACGAATCGGGCGTGGTGCACGCCGCCGATGCCTACGGGCGCATTCATCGCAAGCCGGTGATCTCGCTGGTGACGGGCGGTCCGGGCCACACGAACTCGCTGACGGGCATCGCCACGGCGTTCCAGGCGGCGAGTCCGTTGATCGCGGTGAGCGGCGCGCCTTCGTCGGCGCTTGCCGGCCGGCAGGTGTTCCAGGTAATCGATCAAGTGGGCATGGCCGCGCCGGTATGCAAGTTCGCCGCGCAGCCGGCCAATGCGGGGCAGATTCCGTTCTACCTGGGACGCGCGTATCAGGAAGCCGTAACGGGGCGAATGGGTCCTTCGCATTTGACGATTCCCGTGGACATGTTCGCGGGCAAATCGGACGCGCCGTTGCCGATGCCGGTTCCCGCCGCGCAACCCGCGATGACGCCGTCGTCCGCCGAAGTGGAACAGGCGCTGCGAATCCTGCGCGAGGCCGAACGGCCTGTGGTGATCGCCGGTTCCGGCGTCTGGTGGGCGGACGCGGGCAAGGAACTGAAGCAGTTCCTGACCAGGACCAACCTGCCCTACTACAGCGTGACGATGGCGCGGGGCGTGATCCGCGACGACTTCAAAACCGCGATGGGCTACTCCGACGGCGCGTTGAACAAGGCCGTCCACACCGTGTTCCCCGAGGCCGACGTGGTGCTGGTGCTGGGCAAGCGGATCGACTACCGGATGGCGCTCGGCGGTCCACGGCTGTTCTCGCCGTCGGCCAAGTTCGTGCAGATCGACGTGATGCCGCAAGAGTTGGGGCTCACGCGAAATCTGGAACTCGGGATTTGCGCCGATGTGAAGGCGGCGCTGGCGGCGATGAACGCGTCGATCGGCAAGGAAACGTGGAAGCCGCGCACGCAGTGGATGAAGCGGCAGCGGACCGAGCGGGACGCCTGGAAGTCGCAACTGGCGGCGACGGCGGCGGACGAGTCGTCGCCGATCCATCCGGCGGCTTTTTTCGCCGAGTTGGCGAAGGCGCTGCCCGACGACGTGCTCTACGCGTGGGACGGCGGCGACTTCATTCACTGGGGACGCGCGACGTTGCCGGCAATCAATCCGGGCGGCTGGTTGCGGCTGGGGCCGTTGGGAACGATCGGATCGGCGCTGCCGAATTCGATCGCGCTGCAGATGGCGTATCCGGACCGGCCGGTGGCGATGATCACGGGCGACGGATCGCTAGGCTTCTACATCGCGGAGTTGGACACGCTGGTTCGATACGGCTTGCCGGTGGTGATCATCGTGGGCAACGACGCGGGCTGGGGTCTGGAACGGGAGTTGCAGGGGGAACTCTGCGGCAGCACGGTGGCGTGCGAGCTACGCGCGACCCGGTACGATCTGGTGATGCAGGGCTTCGGCGGCGAGGGTGAGAACATCACGGAGTTGGCGCAAGTGGGTCCGGCGGTGAAGCGGGCGTTCGCGGCGCGGAAGCCGTATCTGCTGAACGTCAATATTCGCGGGGCTCGAAGCCCGTTCACGGAGTGGCAGATCAGCGGAAAGAAGAAGTAGCGTGGCAGTGGCGGAAGACTTTCCGGCGGCGGCTCGCCGGCATCTGGCCGACGCGATCCTGCTCCACGAGCATGAGCGGTTCCCGAACGCGGGGCAACTCTATGGGTTCTGCGCCGAGTGCGCGATGAAGGCGCTGCTCATTTGGCATGGGAAACCCGTGGATCGGGCGCTTCAGATTCACGTCGACAAGATCGTCGCGTTGCATCTGCTGCACTTCGGCTCTTGCTCGACGGCTGATCGAGTGCGCATTACATGGCGATGCTTCCGGACATCGGTGCGTTCGCGGACTGGAGTACCAACGACCGGTACGGAGCGGGAGGTCCGGTTCCGTCGCTGGACCGCTGGAGGCTCGCGGCGGGGCAGGCCGGACGCACGCTCGATCAGGCGTGGTTGGATGGAAAGAGATGACTCCGAGGCCGGTCCATTTTTCCGAGGCGACCCAAAAGGCGACGAAGGTCGTCTCCGCGCTGCGCGGACGGCTCGCGGAGAAGGCACTCCTGGTGCGCGACACGATGGGCCGGCTGGCGATCGCGCTGAACGTCGCGCGGAGTGCGCCTGAGGCGGATATCGCCGGCCTTCAGGCCCGCATGGAGAGCTTGGGAGCCTTCGCGTCGAAGCCTGGCGTCTACACGCGTGACGACTTCTTCGATCCCGATGCCGTTTTCAGCGACCCGTCCATCGTGCGCTACTCGCCGCAGGGAGACCTCGGTGGCGCGCGGCTGCTCGACCGCCAGATTACTGGACACGAGTGGATCAGACGCAGGGGCGCTGAAACCGAACCAGCCGTTCCGCGGATTGCGTTCTACGGCTTCAAGGGTGGTGTGGGCCGTTCCACGGCTCTCGCGGTCCTCGCGTATCAGCTTGCCAAGTCCGGCAAGAAGGTGCTGCTGGTCGATCTCGACTTGGAATCCCCTGGGTCTTTCGGGATTGCTCATTCCTCCTGAAAACCTGGCCGATTTCGGCATTGTCGACTGGCTGGTCGAGGACGCGGTGGGCCAAGGAGAGGAGGTGCGCCAGAGGATGGTGTCCAGCAGCCCCCTCAGTTCGCAACTCGACGGCGAAATCCGCGTCGTTGCCGCAACGGGCAGAGATTCCAGCGACTATCTGGACAAACTCTCCCGCGCTTATGGAGACATCGTTCGCGACGCCGAGCCTCGGCGGTTCTCCGAAAGGGTGCGGGATCTGCTCGGCGCGCTCGAGAATGAAGAGAAGCCTGACGCAGTCCTGATCGACAGCCGGGCCGGCTTGCATGACCTCGCCGCGTTGAGCATCGTAGGGCTGGCCTCCACAGCGCTGCTGTTCGCGACCGACACGGCCGCGGGCTGGCAGGGCTATCGAACTCTCTTCTCCTTTTGGCGGTCGCGTCCGGAGGCTCTAGATTCCCTGAAGGACCGGCTGAAGATGGTCTATGCGTTGTTCCCGGAGACCGATCAGGCGCAGCGCGCGCGGAGTTTCCTCGAGCACTCGCACGCGGTGTTCACGGAAACGCTGTACGAGGAGCAGGGACCGGACTTGTCACCGGACCGGTTCAACTTCGCGGAAAGGGATACGGAGGCGCCGCACTATCCGCTCACCATCAAGTGGAACGCCCGGTTCCAGGAGTTCGATCCGCTGGCGCCGGACGGTTTCGGTGACGAGGCCAGCATCCGCGCGTCCTACGGAGACTTCATCGACGCCGTGACGGTTATGCTCGAGGGAGGTCGCCCGTGAAGCCGCAGCCGTTTCCCAAGGAGGAACTGCGTCTGGCTTTGCAGGGAGCGCTTCCGGAGAACGACCAGATTTCGACCACGCTGCGCGATCCGCGGTTTACCTACGTTCCACCCAGTCACGCCGAGGCGCTGCAGTTCGACGCGGCCATCGTCGAAGGGATGCGCGGAGCCGGAAAGAGCCACTGGTGGGCGGCGGCGCTGGGTTCGGACGATCACCGGACCTACTTGAGCCAACTGCCGCGTGCCGGACACATTGCCGGGCTGACGATCTCTCAGGGATTCGGCGTGGGGCTCCCCCCTGGGCGCCGCCCCATCGAAGGATGTGCTGGCGCGATTGGTGGAAGCCGGTTACGCTTGCCGGCATATCTGGCAGGCGGTGATCGCGAAGCAGGCCGCATTCCCGGCGCCTTTCCCGGTGGCCGCCACGTCCTGGCAAGAGCGGGTCCAGTGGATTCGGGACAACACCGAGGAGTATGCACGCCTCGAATATGGAGTGGGAGCTGAACTCGAACGGAGTGGCCACAAACACCTGGTATTGTTCGACGCGCTCGACAGACTGGCCGACAGTTGGCCCACCATTCGGCCCTTGGCGAGGGCCCTGTTCCAAGTCGCCCTGGACACCCTCGCCAACCGGGGCCTACGGCTGAAGCTGTTCGTGCGTCCCGACATGCTGGCAGACCGGGAGATCCTCGCGTTCCCCGATTCTTCCAAGCTGAAAGCCCGGAGGGCGTCGCTCACGTGGCGCCGCGTGGATTTATATGCGCTGCTGTTTCAGTGCCTCGGCAACGACAAACAGCACGGCGAGATGTTCCGGACACACTGCCTGGAGAACTTCCAGGCCCCGTGGCTCGGGATCGAAGGCGGCTGGGCCTTGCCCGACAGCCTTCGCCGTGATGAAAGACTTCAACAGGCGGTCTTCGATGCCATCGCCGGCCCTCACATGGCAGCGGATCCTCACGGACACAAGAAGGGATTCCCCTACAGTTGGCTCCCCAACCATCTCATCGACGGCCACGGCCAAGTCAGCCCGCGCAGCTTCTTCGCCGCCCTTTGGCGGGCGTCGGCGGAGCCCACCGCCTCGGACTGGCGCTACGCGCTTCATTTCAACCAGATCAAGCTGGGTGTGCAGGAGGCCTCGAAGATTCGCGTCGCCGAGCTATCCCAGGAGGACTACCCGTGGGTAGCACCGCTCATGGAGCCATTGCGAGGGCAATCGGTTCCCTGCGCGGCGGACGAGGTGCTTGCCCTTTGGCGTCGTGCCAACACCTTGGAGCGGGTGAGCCGAATTCCGTCCGAGAACGTGGAAGTGCGGCTACTCCCTCCCCACTTCGAGGACGGGCCGAAAGCAATGCTGAAAGACCTCGAGGACCTCGGCATCATCGAGTTTCTCCGCGACGGCCGAACCCAAATGCCCGACGTTTACCGGGTCGCCTTCGGTCTGGGACGCAAGGGTGGCGTCAAGCCCCTTCAGTAGCCGTGTTTCCGCCTGCTGCCTTTCGCTTTTTGAAAAACACGCCATCGCCCGCCTTGAACACCCCCGTCACCACCACGAGGAAGATCGTAAGCATCGCCGAAAACGTGGACAGGGTGCCGATCACGAGGTAATCCACATCCCGGCGAGGACCGGGAAACAGCGTGAACAAGCCGCTTGCCACGAACGCGAACGCAGCCACGGCGGATCCGATCAACAATAGGATTCTTCCAGGACGAGGCTCCATAGCTACTCAATCTATCGGCCGGCCGGAGCCGCTTCGATAGATCAGTTCACGAACATGAATTCGTTCGTGTTGAACAGCACCCTCGCCAGGTTCTCCAGTCCGTGCCTGCCGGCATAGGCGGAGGCCTCCGCCGCTTCCTCCGGCGACGGATCTCGCAACAACACCCGCCGGTACAGCGCGCGAATCCGTCCCGCATTGTCATCCGATTCCGCCCGGGCCGCGGCGGCCAAGTGTCGCGACTGCTCCGTCACGAAGGGATTGTTTAGCAACACCAAAGCCTGGGGCGCGTCCACCGCATGCACACGAGCGCCGGTCATGATCGACGCGTTGGGGCAGTTCAACGAGTCCATGAACGGATCGCTCAGCGTGCGGAACGTGTAGCGATACACGCTGCGCCGGCCCGATCCGGGACCGCCCCAGTCGAAACTGGCGTAGTCGGGCGCGGGCGCTCCCGCGACTCCCTTCCCCACCACCGCCTGCGCCACCGAGGGCCCGCCCATGGAGGTGTCCAGCCGTCCGCTCGCGGCAAGCACGGCGTCCCGGAACGACTCCGCATCCAGCCGCAAGCGATTCATCCGCCAAAGATACCGGTTGCCGGCGTCCAGCTTCGCGTTCGCCTCGTTCGGCGCCGACGAGCGGCGGTACGCGGCGCTCGTCACGATCGTCCGATGCAGCCGCTTCAACGATCCGCCGGAATCGCGGAACTCCGCCGCCAGCCAGTCGAGCAACTCGGGGTGCGTGGGCTCCGATCCCATCCGGCCGAAATCGTTCGGCGTGTCCGAAATGCCGCGGCCGAAATGATAGTGCCAGACGCGGTTCGCGATCGACCGCCACGTCAGCGGGTTGTCCCGGTGCGACAACCACTCCGCCAACGCCACACGGCGCAGCGACTCGTCGTGCGCGTTCGACGGCGCGAACACCGCGTTCAACCCGGTCACCGCCGATAGCGCTCCCGGACCAGCCTCGCCTCGCGGCTTCTCCACCTCGCCGCGTTCCAGCACGAACACCGGCCTCGGAACGCGCACCGGCGCGAACCAGCCGCGCGGACTGAAATCGTTGGTCACCGCGAAGACGGGCCGGGGCTTCGGCATCGCGTCGAGCTCCGCGCCAATCCGTCTGATCCAAAGGAACGCGGCGACGGCGCGAGGATCCGCCCCCGGCGAGAGCAGCGTCTCCGGCAGCAACTCCGCGTCCTCGGCGACAGGCTCCACGCTCAGCGAGATTCGCACCCTGCCGATGGGCTGCACCCCGCCCTCATCGATTTGAACCACCAGGCGGTCGCCACCGGAGGCATCGAACGGCGTGGTCAGCGGAATGACGATCTGGCGATACTCGCCCTGCCGCGGATAGGTTTTCCACGAGGTGTTCGACCTGCCATCGGTGAGGCTCGCGCCCTTGGACTCGGCGAATTCGTAGTCCGCCCGCGCCTTGTCCAGGCAGAGCAGCGTGGTCTTGCCGTTGGCGCGGCGCACCTTGGCGTGGATCTCCGAAATGACGGCGCTGCCCATGCTGGAACGGCCCGGTCCACCGTGCGGCAGGCTCTCGTGAGGAGGCAGTTCCACGCGCAGCGCGGCGATCCGTCCCTCGGCCACGGCGAACGACAGCGTCACTGTGTCGCTCTCCGGCATCGCGCCCGACGCCAGCACCGATCCGTCGGGAAGCGCGCGCAGTTCCTGCCCCTGCTTGGACTCCATCGACTCCGGTTTCGCGACACGCCAGGGCGGCTGCTTGCGGCGCTGCCGCTCCAGCCAAGCCATTGCCTCCGCCTGACGCGCCGGATCGCGGAGGACAGGCTCCATGTGGGCATCGCGCCGGTCGAGCGCCATGCGGGTTCGAAGCAACTCCTGGCGTCGCGCGTGGACGGCGGGATCTTCGTCGTAGGGCCGGTCCGCGCGGTCGACGCCCGCGAACACCGCCTGTAGTGCGTAGTATTCGCGCTGGGGAATCGGGTCGAACTTGTGGTCGTGGCAGCGGGCGCAATGGACGGTGAGGCTGGTGAAGGACGACATCACGGTCTGCACCATGTCGTCGCGGTCGAGCGCGTAGGCGCGCAGGACATCGGGGCGGTCGGGCGAGAAGGGTGGAATGGTGTTCGAATCCCACGGCCCGGCGGCGAGAAAGCCGGTGGCGACCGTACCGCCGGGGTCATCCGGAAACAGGGCGTCGCCGGCGATCTGCTCCTGAATGAAGCGCGCCCAAGGCTTGTCCGCGTTGAACGCGCGGATCAGGTAGTCGCGATAGGGCCACGCGTTCGAGCGCATCATGTCGGACTCGTAACCGTCGGTTTCGGCGAAGTGCGCGACATCCATCCAGTGCCGCGCCTGGCGCTCGCCGTAGCGTGGACTGGCGAGCAGCCGGTCGACCAGGCGCTCGTAGGCATCGGGGGCGGTGTCGGCATCGAACCGCGCCACATCCGCGGCGGATGGCGGCAGACCAGTGAGATCGAAATAGACGCGGCGGAGCAGGTCGCGGCGGCTGGCTGGAGGAGCGGGCTTCAGGCCCTTGCGGCGGAGCTCCGCGTCGATGAATCCGTCGATGCCGCTCGGAGCCGGGGTTCGATGCAGCGGCCGCAGGGACCACCACGTCTCCTGCTTGACTCCCGAAGCCGAGTACGGCGCGCCGAGGTCGATCCAGCGTTGGATCGCTTCGACCGACGCGGCCGGCAGCGGAGCGGAAGGCGGCATCGCGGCGACGCCGTCCTCCTTTCGAAGCGCGCGGATCAGCAGGCTGGCGGCGCCTTTGCCGGGGACGATCGCGGGTCCGGACTTGCCGCCGGCGAGCGCGCCTTCCCGGGTGTCGAGCCGCAGGCCCGCCAGCGGTTTCGCCGCGCGTGAGGAGTGGCAGGCGTAGCAGTGCCGCTCGAGGACGGGCCGCACCTCGCGTTCGAACGAATCCGGCGCGGGCTGGGCGTGAATCGCCGCGGTCAGGAGCCCGCCGGCGATGGCGGCTTGTCGCAGGGACCTTGGTGCTCTCATTCTCCTCTATCCCAGCGGCTGGCTCGCGCGGGACGCCATCAGTATACAACCGCGGCGCGTAACCACATTCTCGCCAATGAAAGCCCCGCCGTCGCCATCGATTGCTTCCGCGCGATGGAGGCCCGCTTCGAGCAGTACCGTGCCGGTCAACGCGCTATCGTAAGGGCGTGGCCGAAGAACATGACGTTTCAAAACGGGCTGCGCGGGGAAGCGGGAGGCTCCATGACGCTGACTTTCTTCGACGTGACCGATCCGGCGCGCCGCCACCGGCTCGATGCTCTCATTGCCTTCCTGGCGAAAAGGTCGAAGACGAAGCCCCGGACCACGAAAAGATTCGGACGAAACGGATCATGAGCCATGCCCTTGCGAATGCGGCGCGGGTGTTCGGTGACAAGTTCGAGCGTACGACCAATGGAGGGGCGACCACACCTTCGAACGCCATGTGCTTGAACAGTGCAACCGGGACTTGATCAGACTTCGGGGGCTGCCGGCGTAACCGGACGAATACGCTACTGGTCCCGTCCGCGCAATATTCTGGCCATGACGCGCGGGCTGCGCCGTCCGTGCATGACAGCGATAACCCACAGGGGTTTTTCGTCGGGCGCGTAGGCGATCAGGTAATCCCGCACCACGATGAACCGCAAAGGGCGGCTGGTTAGGTCCGGGCGGCGGTCGCCCTGATGGGGGAAGGGAACCAAAACCTGAATCGCCTTGTAGATGTCGTCCACCAAGCGGTGCGCCGCTCCGGCGCCCGCTTCCTGTCCGATGTAGGCAGCAAGCTCATCAAGGTCCGAAAAGGCTTCCGGATGAAGATCGTAACCGGTCATGCCGGACTGTTACGCCGTGCATCAATTCTCTCGTGCAACTGGGCGAAGGCTTCGTCACCGGGAATGAGCGTGACCCTGCCGCTCTTGATGTCGTCGTAGCGGCTGTCGAGCATGGCGCGGGTTTCGGCCAGATCGTCCACCATGACGGCTACGGCATCTTGCACCAGGGCGTCAGCGGGTCGACCGCTCAACGCGGCCAGGTCCTTGAGCTTCTTCTCGAGATCGGGGGTAAACTGCACTTCCATATGGCGCGACGCTCCTTTCCTTCCAGACTAGAGCAAAGCGGCGGCGTTGTCACGAAACACGGGCCGGGGTGTATCGGTCACGTTCTTGCTGCTGTTTCGCGGGCACGGCGGGCCTCTAGCTGTTTCATGTACGCGGCCTTGCGCCTGCTCACACTGGCTTTGCTCCAGAGGAAGATTGAGGCTTCTCGCGGGTGTGATCCTCCCTCTTGATCTTGTGGGCGGCCTTGGCCTTGTGCTCGTTCTGGCTCTGTTGGCGCCCTTTCTGGACATTCCGCCGGGCAAGCGCTTTCAATTCTGGTGCGCCACCCGGTCGTTGTGTGGTACGGTCTCGATCAGATGAAAACGGACAAAAACGATAACGTATACGTTCTTGTTGATAAATTAATTTCATCTGTTCAATGGACCCCGGCATGGGGATTTGTTTTTGGGTTTGTTTTGCTGACGCATGACCTCCTCCGCGAGGCTCTACACCACCACTTCTACTTGAAATTGGCGTTGATCCTGGCTGCCCTCCTCCTGGTTATCCTGGGGGCAGCCGGGGTAGCCCCGCAGAGCAAGAAAACCAACCCGCAACTGCTGAACACCGTCTAAGCATTCAAAGCCCTGTACAGCGTCACGCGGCTGACATTCAGGAGGTCCGCGACGTACTGGCGGCTCTCGCGCTGTTCAATCAGCGTTCTGGCATGGTCAATCTGGGCGGGGGTCGGTTTCGCTTGCGCCCGAACCTCACGCCGCGCCTTTTAGCCGCGGCTGCTGAGCCGGCCCCAATGCATGGGACCGGCTACCGGTAACCCTAGAGGCGGAGCCATCGTCGAGCCACGGCAGTCGCCTCCCGTGACCTAAAGCATTTCGTCGAAAAATCAACGGTAGTGCGTCCGGAGCCACTGCCATGATCCGTTGGTAGTTCCGGCGAGCACGTTCGCGTGTATCGGCCCGGCTCGACGCAACGCCGCCGCGTCCCCTAGGCCTTGGCCGGACTACGCTCGTTCCTGCCGGATTCTTTCAGCCAGGAAGACCTTCAGGAGCGAGTGGTATGGAACATCCCGTTGGTTCGCCAAAACCTTGAGATCCTCGATCATAGCGACCGGCAATCGTAGCGAAATCGTCTTCAGAGTCGGCTTCAGCTTGGGCAGCTTCATCCGGCTGGCCTTGCCCCAGTCGATGTAGTCGACCGAGTCGGCGGTGGCCCAGAATGCCCGTTCATCGTCCTCGTTCGCGAACTTCGGAATGGATTTTCTTTTCTTCACCAGCGTAAATCCGGTCCTCTCTAGAGCTCATGTCTCGCGCCGATATTACCCGTATCCTTTTTCCACGAACGGTGAAGGCAACGAACAACCTCCGGCCCTGATCGTTCTTCCCTAGCGCAAATACCTCTGCTCGCGCGTGGAGTGAGTCGCGTCGAGTCTGACGATCAGCGGCTCGTGGAAGAAAATCGCCTCCGCATCCTCGGCCGTAACGCGGTGCTTTCGCCAGTTTTTGTCTACGTTTCCCGAATCCCATTCGAACCCTTCCCAATCCACGAGCGGGCCGGCCCGGCGCACGAATTCAGTAGACAGCTCCGGAGCGGCTCGAAACCTATGCGAGCCGGTAGTGCCGCAACCGCGGCCGCGGCATGCTCGCGGCGGCTCCCAGGGGCGTATAATGCCGGTGAAAGGAGTTCCCATGACGGATTCCACTCGACGCAATTTTCTTACCGCACTCGGTTCCGCGCCGCTGTTCGTTCCTTCCTCCGCTTTCGGCGCAAACGACAGGATCACTTACGCCGTCCTCGCCACCGGCGGGCGCGGCCGTTCCGTTTCGAAGACATTCATGAAGGTGGGAGCGCAGTGCACCGCGCTCTGCGACGTCTATCAGCCGCACCTCGATCTCGCCAGCAAGGATGCTCCGGAAGCGCGCACCTACGGCGACTATCAGGAACTGCTGGACAAGGAGAAAGGCCTCGACGCGGTGCTGATCGCATCACCCGATCACCAGCACTTCCCCATGCTCCGGGCCGCGCTCGCGGCTCGTAAGGACGTCTACCTCGAAAAGCCGCTCTCGAAGTCCCTGGAACAGAGCGCGGCGATGATCAAGACGGTGCGCGCCAGTTCGCAGGTGGTGCAGATCGGCATGCAGCGGCGCTCGGCGCCCGCCATCTACAAGGCGAAAAAACTCATCGACGACGGCGTCCTCGGCCGCGTCACGCTGGTGAAGCCACAGTGGCACTGGAACATCGCCGCCAAGCTCGACAATTCTCCCTTGCCCGGCAAGATCGACTGGCAGCGGTTCCTCGGCGGCGCGCCCAACCGCGAACTCGAGCCGATGCGCTTCCGCCGCTGGCGCTACTTCTGGGACTACGCGGGCGGCAACATGACCGATCAGGGCACGCACCTGATGGATGTCGTGCAGTGGTTCATGAACTCGGGTCCGCCGAAGTCCGCCATCTGCCATGGATATGTCGCCAAGATGGAAGGCGCCGAGCACCCGGACGTGTTCAGCGCTGCGTATGAATACGACAACTTCATGGTGACCTGGACGCTCGACTATTCGAACTCGTATCAGAACGGATGGTCGATCACGTTCATGGGCGACAAAGGGACGTTGATTCTGGACGATGCCGGCTACAAGATCTTCGCCGAACCGTGGAAGCGCGATGCGGAGCCGCTGCATTCCGAGCAGGCGCCGGTGCCCGTGGAAACGCACGTTCAGAACTTCCTGGACTGCGTGAAGTCCCGCCAGGATCCCAACTGCACCGTGGAGATCGCGGCGCAGGCGGTATCGGGGCCGCATTTGGCGAACCTCGCGATGGTAAACGGACGCAAGATGCGGCTGGACGCGGCGACGTACACCGCGTCCTGACCGTGGCGAACGCGGAGGCGGCTACGGAATCGCCGTGATCTTCGCCTTCATGTTGGGGTGGATCGAGCAGTGATAGTTGAACTCGCCGGGGGTCGGGAACGAGAGGGTCATCGTCCCGGTCCCCGCGCGCATCTGCTGGGAAGTCCAGCCTTCCGGCGCGTCGTCCGAGATGGTATGGGCCACCACGTCGTCGTTGTAGAACGTGACTTTGGCGCCCGCCTTCACCGTCAGGTTGCCGGGAATGTAGGTGTAGTTCTTGATGATCGCGGAGGGCACCGCGCCGGTGCTGATGGGGTCTCCGCCGGGGCGGATGCGGAGCGCGGCCCGGAATACCCAATCCTTGCCTTGGCCGGCTTGGAGATGGCAGTTGGCGCAGGTGAACGAACCCGACGGCGCCGTCGCCAAGGTCTTGGCCGCGGTGTACGAAACATATTCCCACTCGCCCGTGCGATTCGGTCCATAGGCTTCGCCGAAGCCCCGGCCCTTGCGCATCGTGAAGATGGTGGGCATGGCGGCGGGATCCTTTTGGAAGCGGCCGTTGGCATCCAGCATCGGCTCTCCAGCCGCGTTGCGTAGCGCGCTCCACGTTTCCATCACGACTACCGACCCGTACGGATAGTTCGACTGGTTGCCGTCCGTCACGCTGGCCGCCATTTCGTTTGCATAGACGGTGCGGATCTGCCTGTTGTCAGGGCGATCCAGCACATAGAGGAGGTTCCAACCCGCGTAGCCCTCAGGGAATCCCACCCGGTCTTCCGTGGGCGCGGTGGGCGTCTGGGCCTGGGCCGCGACGAGGAAGAGAAGCGCCGCTGCCGGCGTGAATCGAAGCACTGTCATTACCCCTTGTTTAGCGCTGTGCCAATTTGATGGTACGACCGGGCCGCCGCCGCGGATTGCCTGACCTGTCGAAATTTTCACTCGCCCACGGAGTGCATCCCCGTTGTACGCTGAAAGACTACCCACCACTAGGAGCCTCCACGTGCATTCGTTCGACTATGCGGCCCCGGACTCGGTGTCCGCGGCCGTCTCCCTTCTCGCGGCGAACCCGGGCGCACGCCTGCTCGCCGGCGGCACCGATCTCATCGTCCAGATGCGGGCTCACCGGCGCGAGCCCGGTCTGGTCGTCGACGCCAAGCGCATTCCCGAACTCTCGGCGCTGACCTTCGATTCCGGCGGCGGCCTCACGCTGGGCGCCGCGGTTGCCTGCTGGCGCATCTATGGCGACGCGCAGGTTCGGGCGGTCTTCCCCTCGCTCGTCGAAGTCGCGTCGCTGATCGGCGGAACGGCCATTCAGGGCCGCGCCTCCATCGGAGGGAATCTCTGTAACGCCGCGCCCAGCGCCGACGCGACTCCGCTGCTGATCGCTTTGGGAGCCACTTGCCGCGTCGTTGGCCCGGCGGGCGAGCGCGCCATCGCCGCCGAGGACTTCTGCGTCGCTCCGGGGCGCAATGCGCTGGCGGACGGCGAGCTTCTGGTGAGCATCCACATTCCCGCGCCGCGGCCGGGCTCGGGCGCGCACTATCTCCGCTTCATTCCTCGCAACGAGATGGATATCGCCGTGGCGGGCGCCGGAGTTTCGCTCACGATCGCCGATGGCGTTGTCACGGCCGCGCGCGTCGCGCTGGCGTCTGTCGCTCCCACGCCGTTGCTCGTCCCGGAGGCGGGCCAGGCTATCGCCGGGAAACCCGCCACCGAAGAGACCTTCGCTCTCGCGGGAGAGGCCGCCAAGGCCGCCGCCAAACCGATCACCGACATGCGCGGAACCATCGAGTACCGCCGTCATCTTTGCGCCGTGCTGACGCGCCGCGCGCTGACCGCCGCCGCCCGGCAGGCGCAGGGAGTCCACTAGATGTCATCGAACGTCCGCGTAAGCACCACCGTCAACGGCGAGCCCGCCGAATTCCTCTGCGAGCCGCGGGAAAGCCTGCTCGAATGCCTGCGCGATAAGCTGAACCTCACCGGAGCCAAGGAAGGCTGCAACGACGGCAACTGCGGAGCCTGCACCGTGGAGATGGACGGCCGCATCGTGACGTCGTGCCTGGTGCTGGGGGTGGAAGCCCAGGGCGCCAGCATCGGCACCGTCGAGGGGCTTGCCCGGGGATCGGCGCTGCATCCGCTCCAGACGGCGTTTCTCGAACAGGCCGCGCTGCAGTGCGGCATCTGCACGCCCGGCTTCCTGGTCGCCGCCAAAGCGCTGCTCGACCACGAGCCCGATCCTTCGGAGGACCGCATCCGGTTCTGGCTCGCCACCACTCTCGGCCGGTGCACCGGCTACGACAAGATCATTCGGGCCGTCCAACAGGCCGCGCGCGAAATGCGAGAGGTGAAAGCATGAGCCAACCGGCCTACAGCGTGATCGGCACCCGGCCCATCCGGCACGACGGCGCCGACAAGGTGACCGGCCGCGCCCTCTATGGCGCGGACTTTCAGATGGCGGGCCTGCTCCACGGGTTCGTGTTGCGCAGTCCGCACGCGCACGCCCGCATCAAGAGCATCGATACCAGCCGCGCGGAAGCGTATCCGGGCGTGAAGGCGGTGGTCACCGCGGCCGATCTGCCCGAGTCGAGCGACCGCATGGTCGACATCGGCGAGGGCGAGACGCCGCTTTCCTACGTTCGCGGCAACGTGCTCGCCAGGGGCAAGGCGCTCTATCGCGGCCACGCGGTGGCGGCGGTGGCGGCGGCCAGCCTGCACGTAGCCGAGGAAGCGGCCCGCCTGATCGAGGTCGAATACGAGCCGCTTCCCTGCGTGCTGACCGCGCCCGAGGCGATGCTCCCCGGCGCGCCGCTGCTCCACGAGGATCTCCATACGCACGAACTCGGCGAGAAGACCTCCACCGCGAGCAACGTGTCCGAACATTTCCGCCACGTGATGGGCGACAGCGAGGCCGGCTTCGCCGAAGCCGAGGTGATCGTCGAGCGCGAGTTCTCCACGTCCACCGTGCATCAAGGCTACATCGAACCGCAGAACGCCACGGCGCTGTGGAACAACGACGGCCGCGTGCTCGTCTGGTGCAGCACCCAGGGATCGTTCGTGGTGCGCGATGCCACGGCGTGCGTGCTCGACATTCCGGTGTCGCGCGTGAAGGTGACGCCGATGGAGATCGGCGGCGGATTCGGCGGAAAGATCCCCGTCTATCTCGAACCGGTGGCCGCGTTGCTTTCGAAAAAGACGGGCCGCCCGGTGAAGATCGTGATGACGCGCAAGGACGTGCTGGAAGGCACCGGTCCCACGCCGGGATCGTTCCTACGCGTGAAGATGGGGGCGAAGAAAGACGGCCGGATCGTGGCCGCTCAGGCTTATCTGGCATTCGAGGCGGGAGCCTATCCCGGCGCGATGGTGGGACCCGCCGGCATGTGCGTCTTCGCCTCCTACGACATCGCGAACCAGACCATCCACGGATACGATGTCGTGGTCAATAAGCCGAGCACCGCCGCGTACCGCGCGCCCGGCGCTCCCAACGCCGCGTTCGCCACCGAAAGCGTGGTGGACGAGTTGGCGGAGAAGCTCGGAATCGATCCGATCGAGCTTCGCCTGATGAACGCCGCCAAGGAGGGCACGCGGCGCGCGGACGGTCCCAAGTACCGCCGGATCGGCTGCGTGGAAGTGCTCGAGGCGATGAAGAACAGCGAACACTACCGGTCGCCGCTCGGCGGGCCGAATCGCGGCCGGGGCGTGGCGATCGGCTTCTGGTTCAACGTCGGGCTGCCGTCCAGTTGCACGATCAGCATCAACGCGGACGGCACGGCGAATCTGGTGGAAGGCTCCACCGATATCGGCGGAACGCGGACCTCGATTGCGATGCAGGCCGCCGAGGTGCTAGGCATTCCCGTGGATCGCGTGAACCCGACGGTGGCCGACACCGATTCGGTTGGCTTCACGGCGGTGACTGGAGGCAGCCGCGTCACGTTCGCCACCGGCATCGCGGCTTACGAAGCCGCGCAGGACGTCGTTCGCCAGATGCGGGAGCGGGCGGCGAAGCTGTGGAGCGTCGATCCGGACACGGTGGAAGTCGATCGCGGCCAGTACAAGCAGAACGGCCATTCGATGAGCTTCGCCGATCTGGCGGCGCGCATCGGCGAGACCGGCGGACCGGTGGTCGGGCGCGCCGCCGTGAACCCGAAGGGCGTGGGCGGTTCCTTCGCCGGCGTGGTTGTCGACGTGGAAGTGGATCCGGAAACCGGCAAGACCACGATCCTGCGTTTCACCTCCGTGCAGGACGCCGGCAAGGCGATCCATCCGGCGTATGTCGAGGGCCAGATGCAAGGAGGATCCGTGCAGGGCATCGGCTGGGCGCTCAACGAAGAGTACTGGATGAGCAAGGACGGCGCGATGATGAACTCGAGCCTGCTCGACTATCGCATGCCGACCTCGCTCGATCTCCCGATGATCGACACGATCATCGTGGAAGTGCCGAATCCCGGGCATCCGTTCGGCGTGCGCGGAGTCGGCGAGGCGAACATCGTGCCACCGACGCCCGCCATCGCCAACGCGGTCTCCCACGCGACGGGCGTGCGGATGACGCGGCTGCCGATGAATCCCCCGGCGGTGATGGCGGCGATCTGGTCCAAGGGCTAGATGGCGTTGGTATTCATTCCCACGTTGCTGCGGCCGCTCACAGGCGGTCGCGGTGAGGTGGAGGCGGAGGGCTCGACGGTTCGCGCCGTGATCGACAGTCTGGAGGCGCGCTTCCCCGGCCTGCGCGACCGGTTAGTGGAAGCCGGACGGCTGCGGTCGAACGTGTCGGTGGCGGTGGATGGCGAGGTGTCGCCGGCAGGGCTGTTGGAGACGGTGGGTTCGGCGAGCGAGGTTCACTTCATCACCGCGATCAAGGGCGGCGGACGGGCGGTTCCCGATCCCATCGGCGCTCATCGGGATCGGCGCAAGTCCACTCCCGTATGACCGGCGCCGCCAGGAACGCGCGAACCTGCTCCGTCAACTCCGCCGCCACCTTCGGTTACCGGTCCAGCACGTTCGCCGACTCGAGCGGATCGGCCTCGAGATCGAATAGCGCCGCCAGGACGCCATCGCGCGATAGCAGCTTCCAGCGCCCGTTGCGCGCCACCTCCGTCGCGTAGGGCTTCGGCTTGTCGTAGTGCCGCTGGATGCGCGGATAGTGATCGATCCGCTAACCTGACTTTCGCAGTTGAGGGGTTTGGGGACCGGCAACCCCAATGGAATCAGTGAAGGGACCTGAGAGGTCTTCACCACAAAAGGCGGGGTTCCGCGTTCAGCGATTGCTCGCCAGGGTGGGCAGCGCGCCGAT
>SYLY01000019.1 GCA_005808475.1 Acidobacteriota bacterium | reverse complement strand
GTTGGGCGAATCGGTTGCCACCGCATCTCGCCTCCCGCTGGTCGGCGGAGCACCAGTAGCCGACGGATCCGTCTTTCAACCCGGGTACGAACCAACCAAGACCTTTCAGTTCAGAAAGGAGCACAGTCCCTCGTCGCATCACTCCCGCTCAGGCTCATTCTTCAATGAGAAAATGCTGAGGCGGCCAAACCGGGTGCGGCCTAACCGGCGCGGAGCCATTACGAATAAAATCGAATGGTGTCAGCCCTCACATTCGAGGAGTTCACCGCCGCGACTCTGGCGAGAGGAGAAGTCGTCAACCTCTTGTTCGAGACCAGGCTCTTCGAACTGATCGGTGTGCTCCACCGCATTTCCGCGCCGCTGGTTCGAGCAGGCGTGGAACACGAACTGGAGGGCGGTCTCGCCGTGCTGGTCCACGTGGAGGAAGCGGATCCCGAGCATGCGATGCTGACCAGGGACGTCGACCTGCTGATCCGGCGCGAGGACTTGGACCGGGTCGTCGAGGCCGCCTCCCACCACGGGTTCCGGTTTCGCCCTGCGGCAGGGCTCGACATGCTCTGCCACGGCATCGGCGACAAAGCGCGCAACGCGGTTCGCTTGCTGTTCGCCGGCGAGCGCGTCCGCGAGACACAGAGCAGGCCGAACCCCCAGATTGCGCCCGAACTAAAGCAGGTGCACGGAGAGCCGGTGCGAGTCATCCCCGTTGCCGGACGGTGGCGATGAAGCTGTTGGCCTGGAGGCTGAAGGATCGCGTGCATGTGCAGAGCCTGGACTCCGCCGGCCTGATCACACGCTCGGTGGAAGAATCGCTTCCACCCGATCTGAAGGCAAGACTGGCGGAAGTCCGCGCCTGCGAGTAGACTACTCGTACCGGAGCGCCCGCAGAGGGTCGACCCGCGTCGCCCGCAACGCCGGGATCCACGCCGCGGCCATCGCCACCGCTCCCAGCACCGCGGCCGCCGCCACGTACACCAGCGGCTCGGCTCCCGCCAGGCCGAACAACAGACCGCCCGCGACGCGCGAGATCGCCCATCCCGCCGCGGCGCCCACGACGCTGCCCACGGCGAGCATCTTCAGCACATCGCCGAGCACCATCGCACGCATCGCCGCGGCCTCGGCGCCCAACGCCATCCGGATGCCGATCTCGCGCGTGCGGCGCGCCACGCTGTACGCGAGCACTCCGTACAATCCGACCGCCGCCAGCAAGGTCGCCAGTCCCGCGAACACCGCGATGTTCACCGACAGCAACCGTTCGGCGAACAGGTTCTCGTCGAGTTGGGCCCGCATGGTTTTCAGACCGGCCACTGGCAGGTTCGGATCGAGCGAAGCCACCACCTGCCGGACGCGCGGCATCAGCGTCTCCGGCGGAACGGCGGTGCGCACGTAGAAGGTCATGCCGTTCTGCCCGGACGCCTGCCGGTAAGGCTGGTGAAAGACCGGCTTCGGCGCCTCCTTGATCTCGGAGTAGTTGGTGTCCTTCATCACGCCAACGATCGCGTGGTCCGGCTTGTCCGATCCGAGGCCGATCATCCGGCCGGCCGCGGCGGCGGGGTTCTTCTCGTTCGGAAAGAAGCGGCGAAGGAACGCCTCGTTCACGATCACCACTTTGGCGCTGGCGCGATTGTCGGCCTCGGTGAACTCGCGCCCGGCCAACAGAGGCGATCCCATGGTGCGCAGATAGCCGGGGCCGGTGATGTTGTAGAACGAGTGGTCCTCGTCTTCGCGCGCCCGCGTAAAACCGGGTACGTTGACGCTCTGGCCCCAATTGTCGCCGGCGATGGCGGGCACGACGCTCGAGGAAACCAGTTGCGCTCCCGGCAAGGCGGCGAGGCGCTGCTCGAGTTGCTCGTAAAGCGCGAGGGTGCGGTCCGCGTCGTATTTGTTCAGCCGCGGATCCAGGGCGAAGGTTACGAGATGGTCCGTGCGAATCCCCAGGTCGATCCGGGTCAGATTCAGCAGACTCTTGCCGAACAGCCCCGCCGCGATCAACAGCGCCAGCGACGCCGCCATCTGCGAGGTCACCAGGATCCGCCGGAAGCGGTTGGCCGCACCCGTCGCGGAACTCTGTCCGGCCTGATCCTTCAACGCGGCCACGACGTCCGGCCGCGCCGCCTGCAACGCCGGAAACAAGCCGAAGGCGACGCCGGTGAACACGCTGAGCGCCATGCAGAACAGCAGCACGGTGGGGTTCAACCGCGGGTCGATCTCCACGCCGGAAGATGGCGGAATTCCCGCGCCGATCAGCTTCAGCACCACCCACGCCACCACCAGACCGAGCAGCCCAGACACGCCGGACAGCAGCCAGCTTTCGGCGAGAAGCTGGCGGACGATCCGGCCGCGGCTGGCGCCGAGCGCCACGCGAAGCGCCATCTCCCGGGCGCGCGCCGCCGATCGCGCCAGCAGCAGGTTGGCGACATTGGCGCACGCGATCAGCAGCACCGCGCCGGTGATTCCCAGCAGCAGCGCCAGGGGCGTCGCGGCTTGCGCGCGAATCTGGCCGCGGCCGTGCGCTCCGTCCTTCAACACGACCTGCTTGGCGCGATAGCGGGCCGTGAAGGCCGGCTCGGGACCTCGCAGCGCGCGGATCTCCTCTTCCTTCTCCGTCGCGTAAGCCGCCTGAATGGCCACGCGAGCGGTCTCGAGCGTCTGGCCGGGCTTCAGGCGCCCGAACATGGGCAGCCAGTGACTGCGGCGGTCGTTGGTGGGGTCCCGTCCTGGAACCATCTGGGCGCGCATCGAAAGTGGCACGTAGAGCGCTGGATTCGAGCCCTGTTTCTCGCTGTCGAAACCCGGCCGCGCGACCCCCACGATCGTCATCGGATGCCCGTTCACAAGAATCGTGGCATTCAGCGCCGCCGGACTGGCGCCTAGCTTCGAGGTCCAGAAGCGGTGGTTCAGCACCGCCACGGGATGTCCGCCGGGCGTGAGGTCGTCCGCGGGTCCCAGCACGCGGCCCAGCGCGGCTCGCACACCAAGCACCTCGAAGTAGTTGCCGGAGACCAGGTGGATCGACTCGCGGCGCGGATCGTTGCGGTACGACACGCTCGCTCCGAAACCGCGCGCCGCCGCCAGTCCGGTGAACGGAGTCTGCGTCTTGGCCATGCCGCGATAAGTGGGCATGGTGAACGACGGCCCTCCGTCTTCGTCGGTCGACGAACTGCCCTGCACCGGCCCTGGCGCGTACAGGAGAACGAGCCGCTCGGGCTCGTTGGCGGGAAGCGTCCGCAGTACGATTTGATCCAGCACGGAGAACATTGCCGCGTTGCCTCCGATGCCCAGCGCCAAGCTGGCCGCGGCGATCGCGGTGGTGATGGGAGTCCGCAGCAGATTGCGGGCGATGACGCGGAGACTCATAGCAAGATCATAATCGACGGCGGCGCCAAACGTCCGTCCGGTTTGCTCTATACTGGAGCCTTTGGACCCGATCCGCGCCTGGCCGTACCAGCCGGAGAAACGCCATGACCGCAGTCGCGAATTCAACCCTTCTCGCTCCTCAGGAACAAGCCGAAGCCGGCCTTTGGCGCCGGATGCTCCACTATCTGTTTCTCCAACGCGAAGTCGAGGAGCGGCTCGAACGCCGTCTCTACCGCCAAGGCAAGATCCTGGGCGGCGTCTATGTGGGCCGGGGCCAGGAGGCGATTTGCGTCGGCTCTGGCCTGGCCGCCGAACCGGACGACTTCCTTTACCCCTGCCATCGGGATCTGGGCCTCTACTTCGTGCGCGGCATCCACCCGCGCCAAGTGTTCGCGCAGTACATGGGCCGCGTCGGCGGTTTGACGCGCGGCCGCGACGGCAACATGCACATGGGCGACCTCGGCCACCGCATAGTGGCCATCATCAGCGCAATGGCGGCGTCCATCCCGGTCGCGGCCGGCACGGCGATGGCGCTCAAGTTCCAGCGGTCGCGGAACATCGTGTTCAACTATTTCGGCGACGGCGCCACCTCCCGCGGCGACTGGCACGAGGGGATCAACCTGGCGTCGGTGCAGAAGACTCCGCTCGTGCTGATCTGTAACAACAACCAGTACGCTTACTCGACGCCGCTCGACAAACAGATGGCGTGCGCGCATGTCGTGGATCGCGCGCCGGGCTATGGCATCCCTTCGGAGATCGTCGACGGCAACGATTGCGTCGCCGTGCACGAAGCCGCCCTCCGCGCCGCCGGGCACGCGCGCATGGGACTGGGGCCCTATATGATCGAGTGCAAGACGTTCCGGATGACCGGCCATTCCGCGCACGACGGCGCCGACTATGTGCCCAAGCACCTGTGGAACGAATGGGCGGAAAAGGACCCGGTGATTCGCATGGAGCGGCGGCTGCTCGATCGCTGCTACGCTTCGCGCGGCGATATCGACGAGCTGTACGCCGGCATCCGCGCCGAAGTGGACGAAGCCATCGCGTGGGCCGAAGCGAGCCCGTATCCCGACCCCTCCACGCTCGAGCAGGGCGTCTACGAGGAATCGCGGTAGATGCAGGCCACCTATCTCGAAGCCATCCGCCAGGGGCTCCAGGAAGAGATGGAACGCGACCCGAGCGTGTTCCTGCTGGGCGAGGACATCGGCGTGTACGGCGGCGCTTTCAAGGTGACCGCGGGCCTACTCGACCGGTTCGGACCCGAGCGCGTGGTGGACACTCCGATTTCGGAATCGGCCATCGTCGGCGCGGCGATCGGCGCCAGCTATGCCGGAATGCGGCCCGTCGCGGAGATCCAGTTCGCCGACTTCATCACGTGCGGCTTCGACCAGATCGTGAACTTCGCGGCCAAGTGCCGGTATCGCTGGGGCGCGCCCGCGCCGCTGGTGGTCCGCGCGCCGAGCGGCGGCGGTATTCACGGTGGACCGTTCCACTCGCAGAATCCGGAAGCGTGGTTCGTGCACACGCCGGGGTTGAAGGTGGTCCAACCGGCGACCGCCTATGACGCCAAGGGCCTGCTCAAGGCGGCGATTCGCGACAACGATCCGGTCATTTTCTTCGAGCATAAAGCGCTCTACCGCAAGGTGAAGGGCGAGATCCCGGCAGGCGACTACACAGTGCCGCTCGGCAAGGCGAAGGTGTTCCGCGAAGGACGCGACATCTCGGTGATCACGTACGGCGCGATGGTCCACGTGGCGGACGAGGCGGCGGACATCCTGGCGAAGGACGGCATCTCACTCGAGATCGTCGACCTGCGGACGTTGCTGCCGATCGACGAGGAGACCATCCTCGCCAGCGTGAAGAAGACGTCGAAGGCGATCGTGCTACACGAAGCGACGTTGACGGGCGGCATCGGCGGCGAGATCAGCGCGCGGATCACCGAGAAGGCGTTCGAGTGGCTGGACGGTCCAGTGGTGCGGCTGGCCGCTCCGGATACGCCGGTTCCGTACAGTCCGACGCTCGAGGAGGCGTTCCTGCCGAACGCGATGAAGCTGGTGGAGAAGGCTCGGGCGTTGGCGCGTTACTGAGCCGGCGCGGCGCAGTACAGCATGCTTCGACCGCAGGTGCCGGCCGAAGTCACCGTGACCCGCGCGTTGGCCGCGACGGGCTGCGGACACGAGCGATTCCACCTGAGCCTGATTCGGGACTGCCTGCACTATGGGATCGCGTGCCGCGTCCGCCCTGATCACGATCACACCCGGCTCTCGACGGGCGGTGGGGGCTCCGCGATCCCGAACAGGACTCGCCCGTTATTTAGAGCAACCAATCACAGAGCGGATCCGTGTGGCGCTGGCGATCAGAGAGGATGCCTGAGCGGGCGTGAGGTCCTTTCCGGCCTTGGCCTGTGTCTGATTGATGAAGGCGGCGAGTTCCGCACAAGCGTTAGCTGGAGCCTGTCCCAAGATCCGCAAAATCGGACCAACCTCGGGGCCCGGCCCGGGCGGCCGCCCCGAAAATGTGGAGGGCGACGATTTCCGTGCCTCGATCGGCGGCATCCAAGGCCGCTCCAAGGCCGCCTAGGGCCTCT
>SYLY01000173.1 GCA_005808475.1 Acidobacteriota bacterium | reverse complement strand
TTTCATGCCCGCCAGCACCTCTGGGAGATGGCTCGCCTGCTTCATCCCACCGACATCAAACGCCGCAACGCCTGGATCGGCCTTCATCAGAAGCGCTGGCTCGACAAAGGCAAGATCGCCCCGCTCGTCAAGTCGTTACGAATCGATCCAAACTACCGATGCCGAGCTGGCCAAGAAACTCCGCAACGAAGCCGACTACTTCGCCCGCAACGCCGCGCGCATGAACTATCCCAAGTTCCGCCAGCAGCACCTGTTCGTCGGCTCCGGGGTCATTGAAGCCGGCTGCAAGACCGTCGTCGGTCATCGGCTCAAACAGTCCGGCATGTTCTGGACCGTCAACGGCGCCAACTCCATCCTCGCCCTCCGTTGTGCCCACCTCAACGGTCGCTTTGAGGACTACCGGGAGGGGCGTCGGGCGGCCTAATCTCCACTTTCATGTCGCGCACCCGAGGCTAGCCGGCCGCGTTGATCTGGGGCATCGGCACGCGGATGCCTCCGGCGAAGACTTCGCGAAACAGCTCCACGGTCTGATCGTGGATCTTGCCGTTGGTGGCGACCATGTGCTTTCCCCGCACGTCCACCGGACCGCCCTTCATGTCCGAGCAGCGGCCGCCCGCTTCTTCCACCAGCAGGATTCCGGCGGCCTGATCCCAGGGATTGAGGCCGAACTCCCAGAATCCATCCAGGCGGCCGCAGGCGGTGTAGGCGAGATCGAGGGCGGCCGAACCTCCCCGCCGCACTCCATGCGTCGTCATCGCGATCTGATGGAAGAAATGCACGTTCACGTTGAGATGCCGCTTGAACGATGGGAACCCGGTGGCGAGCAGGCTATCCTCGAGCCGGGGCGCCTTGGACACGTGAATGCGCCGGTTGTTCAGATAGGCGCCGCCGCCGCGTTCGGCCGCGAACATCTCGTTGCGCAGCGGATCGAAGATCACGCCCGCGATCAACCGTCCCGCCTGCTCGAGCGCGAGGGTCACGTTGAACATCGGAAAACCGTGCGCGAAGTTGGTGGTGCCATCGAGAGGGTCGACGTACCAGCGGAATTCGGAGCCTCGGTCCTGGCCCGTTCCTTCCTCGGCCACCACCGAATGCGACGGGAAGTGCGAGCCGAGCCGCTCCACCACCAGAAGCTCGGAGGCTTTGTCCGCCTGCGTGACGAGATCGAAATCGCCCTTGAGCTCGAACGAGACGCCGCGTTCGAACCAGTTCATCAAAACGGCGCCGGCCTCGCGAGCGATATCGGCGGCGGTTTCGAGGTACGACGCCACTCAGGCGGCCTCGGCCAGGTACTTGATGTCGTGCTTGAAGATGAACAGGTTCGGCGCGCCCTCGCGGGTCACGCGGATGAAGTTGTGATCGTAGTATTCGATCACGCCGGAAATCTCCTCGTTGTCGAGCAACTTCACGGTGACCTTCACATGGTTGTCGATGAGGTGTCGCAGGTACTTCACCTCCTCGAACGTCTGCTCCGGGGCGCGGGCTTTACCCTTCTTCGCCTTGTCGGCGGCTTCCACTCCTCGAGTCGGGGGCATTTGTTCGATGATACCGCTTTCGCGGGCCGCGGCTCAATCCTGGTAGTAGCCGGACCGGGTGGAAGCCGTCAACCCGGGCAGCGCGAGATCCACCTTCACTTTGCGAAACCGGTCCTTCGACGGCGGCAGCGCCTTCGGGTAGTAGCCGATCAGGTACTGTGTGCGCAGGTCGCGCAGGATCTCGTCGAAGGTGCGGTCGAGCGCCGGACCGGCGGTGGGGAAGAACGCGCGGCCGCCGGTGGATTGGGCGAACTGGATCAAGGCGTGCTCGCCGCCGGTGTTGCGGCCGGCGTCGTTTTCGACCGGCACCAACACGATCGAATAGATCAGCGCATCGGCCTTGTGGGCCGCACGCAACGTGTAGTGGTAGTCGCGAAAGCTGGTGGTGTCGCCGCCGTCGGTGACGGCGATGATCACCTTGCGGCCGTCGCGACTCTCGAGCGCCTCGGCGCCGAAGCAGATGGCGTCATAGAGAGAAGTGCCCGCCTCCGCCTTGAGCCGCTTGGAGACGTCGCGAAACCGGTCCAGGTTCCTGGTGAAGCCGAACTGGCGCGTCACGTCGTGATTGAACGTGAAGAGGGCGAGAGCGTCCTGGGGATTGCCTTCGCGCGTGAGGGCGCGCAGGAACCGCGAGGCCGAGTCGATGGAATATTTCAGATCCTTGGCGGCGGACCCGCTGGTGTCCAACAGCAGCGCCACCGAGAGTGGCTGCTCGGTGTGATGTTCGAATAGCGTTAGAGTCTGGGGAACGCCGCTATCGGAGACAACGAAGTCCTGCTTGACCAGGGATCCAACGGGCTTGCCATCGCCGTCCTTTACCGTCACCATGAGGCGCACCAGTTTGACGTCGACCGAGAAGGTGGCCTCCTGCGCCCACAGAGCCGCGAAACCGGCGGCGAAGGCCAGGGCTAGCGATGCTGGTCCAGGACCGATTCGTCCCACTCGCCCTCCACCCAAACTTCGTTATCGGCGAAGTACTCTTTTTTCCAGATCGGCACCAGTTTCTTGAGCCGGTTGATCCCCTCGAGGGCGGCCTCGAACGCGGGCTTGCGATGCGGAGCGGTGACCACGACGGCGACGCTGGTCTCGCCGATCTCCATGCGGCCCAGGCGATGCACCAGCGCGATGCGGCCGATCGCGTGGGCGGCGTGGATTTCGGCGCCGATGCGGGCCATCATCTTCACCGCCATCTCCTCATAGCACTCGTATTCGAGATAGCGCGTGGCGCGGCCCTTGGTGTTGTTCCGCACCACTCCGTCGAAGTCCACCACGGCGCCGTCCTCGCCACGCAGCAGACGGTTGACGATCGCGCGGGAGTCGATGGGATCGCGGGTCAGTGCATAGAAGCAGCCCGTCGCTTGGTCGGCGATCTCACTCGTGAACGAACTGGCGCCACCACTCACGGGTGGGAGAAAGGCGACCTCGTCGCCCTCCTCGAGCGCGGCGTCGCGCGCGGCGAACTCGTGGTTCCGCGAGAGCAGGATCGAAGATTCGAAGCCGCGGAGGGCGGGCGCGGCGGAAGCGTAATGGTCGAATAGATCGCGGACGCGCGTGCCAAGAGGAAGGTCGGGGTCGTCGCTGGATTTGCCGACCAGATCCTTTGCCATGCCGAAGAAGAGGACGCGGACGCGCATGAGGGCTATCGTAGCAGACGCCCGCCGGCGCTCCGCCGTTTCCGCATCGGCGCTACAATCGTTGCACCGAATGAAGTTCCATGAGTCGCGCGTACGAGTCCGCTACGCGGAGACCGACCAAATGGGTGTGGTGTATCACGCCAACTACCTGGTGTGGATGGAGGTTGGACGGGTGGAATACTGCCGCGCCGCGGGCATCCGGTACAAGGAACTCGAAAGCCACGGAGGCATCTTCCTCGCGGTGGCGGAGGCCAATTGCCGCTACCTGTATCCGGCCCGGTACGACGAAGAGGTCGGGATCCGCACGTCCATCGAAAGCGCGAACCCGAGGATGGTCACGTTTGCCTACGAAATGAGGGAACTCTCGGCGGACCGCAAGCTCGTCACGGGAGTCACGAAACACGTGTTTCTCGGCCCCGATCTGAAACCCCGGAAGCTACCGGAGCGGTACCGCCCGGCCTTCGGAATCTAGCAGCCCGTCTAGTCCGGCAAATAAGAAGCCGCCGGACGCGTGGGGATCTCCGGAGGGGGCCAGAGGGAGCACAACCACGAATCCAGCGGCTTCGTTTCCATCATAAAACGGCGGCGGCCTGTTCGCAAACATCTCTTTCGCGATCGCGGCGAAAAGGACCGGAGACCAGGGGGCCACGCGGGCGGCGCGAAGAACACCGTCAAGGCGGATGAGATAGAATCGAAGGTTCGTGCTGCGTAGGGCGATCTTCGGGGGTACCTTCGACCCTGTCCACAACGCCCACTTGACCGTGGCGCGGGAAGCGGCGGACCGGTTCGCGTTGGACGAAGTGCTGTTCGTCGCGGCGGCTTCCCCGCCCCACAAGACGACATCGACTCCCTTCGAACACCGCTTTCGGATGGTGGAACTGGCCTGCGCCGGGGAGCCGCGGTTCCTTCCGTCGCGCATCGAGGCGAATCGCGAACGGAGTTACTCGATCCTGACCATCGACGAACTAGCGGACGCGCAACCCGGCGCCAAGCTGTTTTTTCTCATCGGCGGCGACGCGTTCGCCGAAATCCGCACGTGGCGCCGCTGGCGCGACGTGATCGCGGCGGTGGAGTTCATCGTCGCCTCCCGGCCGGGACACGCCTACGACATCCCGGATGGCGCCCGGGTGCAACGGCTGGATACGCTGGCGCTGCCGAGTTCGTCGTCGGAGATCCGCCGGCGGCTGGCGCGGGGCGCCGATCCGGTGGACGTTCCCGAGGCCGTGATGCGGTACGCCCGGGAGCACTCGCTGTATCGAGGTACGTCATGAAGATCGAATACCGGTTGGGCAACGATATCGACCCCGCGGCGGCGGCCGAACTGTACCGCGCCACGACGCTCGGCGAGCGGCGGCCAGTGGACGACCTGGACCGAATGGCGGCGATGCTGCGCAACGCGAACCTGGTGGTCACGGCTTGGGACGGCGATCTGCTCGCCGGCATCGCGCGGTCGATGAGCGACTTCGCCTTCGCCACCTACTTGTCGGACCTCGCCGTGCGGGAATCCCATCAGCGGCAGGGGATCGGCGTGGAACTGATGCGAATCACGCAGCGCGAAGGCGGACAGGCGAAGATCATCCTGCTCGCGGCGCCGCAGGCGGGGGACTACTATCCGCGCGTGGGCTTCACGCGGCACGAGTCGGCGTGGATGATCGGACCCGAGGAGCGGATCGGCTAGGCCACATCGTTGACGGGCGCGTGCGGCGGCAAGCCCGTGGCAGGGTCGTGCGGAAGAAAGAATCGCGGCGGACCCTTGGCCTTGCCCACCGGCCGGCAGCCCGGTCCGGGAGCGGCGCCTTCTCCGAGGTCGGCGAGCCCGGCGGCGATCAGCGATTTCATCCGGCCCACCACTTCCGGCGACGCAGCCGCGACGTTCCGCGACTCGCCGATGTCGTCGTCCAGATTATAGAACCCGGCCCGCGTCGCGCACGGCGGAGATCAACTTCCGCGACACCGAAGCCAAGCCGGGCAAGAGCTACTACTGCATCCGAGTCTTCCAGCGCGATAAGCGCGAGACGGAAAAGCCGGGCGGCGATCCGTGGATCGCGTGGGCGTCGCCCTTCTACGTCACGTACAAGTAGGCGGGATTGATTTTTTGTAACTGTTCAGGCCCCTATGAATATTGGGCTCGAACAGGGCGAAGGCTGGGAGCCGGTTGACGCCGGCGGTGGCAATGCAGGGTTTCCAGCAGGTAGCCGAGCACGGGGCGCTGCTGGAGCTTGCA
>SYLY01000172.1 GCA_005808475.1 Acidobacteriota bacterium | reverse complement strand
GGCGGCGAGGTCGAGCGGGCGCTCAAGATCGTCGACGGCGTGATGCTGCTGGTGGACGCGAGCGAGGGCCCGCTGCCCCAGACTCGCTACGTTCTGATGAAGGCGCTCGAAGCGCGGCTGCCCCCGATCGTCGTGATCAACAAGATCGACCGTTCCGACGCGCGTGTCCAGGAGGTGCTGAACGAGATCTACGACCTGTTCATCGATCTCGACGCGAACGAAGAACAGCTCGACTTCCCGGTGATCTACACGATCGCCAAGTCCGGCATCGCCAAAATGTCGCTCGAGGACGAGAGCATGGATCTGCGCCCGTTGTTCGAGACGATCCTGAAGCACATCCCCGGTCCGTCCGGCGATCCCGAAGGAATCCTGCAACTGCTGGTGGCCAATCTCGACTACAACGACTATCTGGGGCGGCTCGCCATCGGCCGCGTCTTCCACGGCGTGCTGAATCTGGGGGACGAGGTCAGCGTTTGCAAGCTGGACGGCAGCGTCCAGAAGACTCACATCACCAAGCTGTTCTCGTTCGAGGGTCTGAAACGCGTGGAGGAGACTCGCGGCGTTCCGGGCGACGTGCTTGCCATCGCGGGCGTGGAAGGTATCACCATCGGCGACACGGTGTCCCACGCCGAAACTCCCAAGCCGCTGCTGCGCATTCAAATCGACGAACCGACCATCGCGATGACGTTCACCATCAACACGTCTCCGTTCGCCGGCCGCGAAGGACATTTCGTCACCTCGCGCCACCTGCGCGACCGCCTGGACAAGGAACTGCTCACCAACGTGTCGATCCGCGTGGAGGAGCAAGGCGGGCCGGACTCGTTCAAGGTGATGGGCCGCGGCGAGCTGCAGTTGGCGATTCTGCTCGAAATGATGCGGCGCGAAGGCTACGAACTCATGGTCGGCAAGCCCGAGATCATCACCAGGACCATCGACCACAAGCTGAGCGAGCCTCTCGAACTGCTGACGGTGGACTGCCCCGAGCAGTTCGTCGGCGTGGTGATGGAGAAGATGGGCACGCGCAAGGGCAAGATGACCAAGATGGTGAACCACGGATCGGGACGCGTGCGGCTCGAATTCCACGTGCCGTCGCGCGGGTTGATCGGCCTGCGTAGCGAAATGCTCACCGATACCAAGGGCACGGCGATCATGAACTCGCTGTTCCACGGATACATCGAATGGCAGGGCGACATCCAGTCGCGGCCGACGGGTTCGCTGGTGGCGGACCGCGGCGGCAAGGCGACCGGCTACGCGATCTACAACCTGCAGGAGCGCGGCGAAATGTTCCTGGCGCCGCAGACCGAGGTGTATGAAGGCATGGTGGTCGGCGAGAACTCGCGCGATAGCGATCTCGACGTGAACATCGTGCGCGAGAAGAAGCTGACCAACATGCGCTCGTCGACCGCCGACGAGGCGATCCGCCTGGTGCCGCCGCGGCTGCTGAACCTGGAACAGGCGATCGAGTTCATCCGCGCCGACGAATGGGTGGAGATCACACCCAAGTCGATCCGGCTGCGGAAGAAGGTCCTGAAGTCGAACCAGCGGTAGTAGAGCCCGGACAGGGCATGCCACACGAGCCGTGGACTCGCGCGCAGGTCGATGCGCTCGCGTCCACGCGCAGGTGCGCCCTACAGCCCGAACGTGAAGATTGAATTCCCCGCCGCTACTGAAACCAGTTGCTTGCCGTCCACGGCGAACGTCACCGGGCCGGCGATCACCTGGCCGCCCAGATACTTGCGCCACAGCACCTTGCCGTCGCGTGCGTCCAGCGCGTAGAAGTGGCCTTCGCGGCTGCCGCTGAACAGCAAGCCGGAAGCCGTCGCCACCAGGCCCGAATCCGTCACGTCGTCCATGCGGAATTCCCACCGCGGCGCGCCCGTCTTCGGGTCGATCGCGCGCACCGCGCCGTGGCCCGCTTCCGAACTCCACAGCTTGATCTGCTCCCGCCGCGTCGGCGATACGACCGATCGCGGCGTCCCGCCCAGATAGCGCTTGCCCGCCTGGTAGTCGGCGTCGAACTTGTGATAGACGCTCGCGTAGTCTTCCCACACCGGCAGGTAAAACAGGCCGGTGCGCGGGCTGAAGGCAGGTGAGTACCAGTTGGTGGCGCCCTGCACTCCCGGATACACCAGCTTGCCCTCGAGCGACGGTCCCATGCCCGGGATCTTGACCGGCCGCCCCTTGGCGTCCAGCCCAGAAGCCCAGTTCTGCTTCGCGAACGGCTTGCCCAGCAGGAATTCGCCGGTGGCGCGGTCCAGCACGTAGAAGAAGGCGTTGCGATTGCCCCAAAGCATCAGCTTCCGCGGCTTGCCCTGCCAATCCATGTCGGCCAGCACGGGCACCTGGACAGCGTCCCAATCCCACTCGTCGTGCGGCGTGAACTGGAAATGCCACTTCAGCTTGCCGGTGTCGGCGTCGAGCGCCACCACGCAGTCGCTGTAGAGGTTGTCGCCCTGGCGCACGTCGGGGTTCCAGTCCGGACCCGGGTTGCCGATGCCCCAGTAGGTCAGGTTGAGCGCCGGATCGTACGAACCGGTCACCCAGATGGACGCGCCGCCTCGCTTCCACGAATCGCCGGACCAAGTCTCGTGACCGGGCTCGCCCGGACCGGGAATCGTATGGAATTTCCAAACCTCCTTGCCGGTCTTGGCGTCGTAGGCCGCGATGAAGCCCTGTATCCCGAACTCGCCGCCCGCCGTGCCGACGATCACCTTGTCCTTGATCGCCAGCGGCGCATGCGTGAGCGCGTAGCCCTGGCTGAAGTCGAACACGGGCGTGTCCCACAGGAGCTTACCGGTGCGCGCGTCGATCGCCAGCAGATGCGCGTCGATCGTGCCCATGAAGAGCGTTCCGCCCAGGATGCCGAGTCCGCGATTGATCTTGCCGCAACACGGATCGGCGCGAGGGTTCGGGTTGTACTCGAAGGTCCAGAACACGCGGCCGGTGCGGGCGTCGAGCGCGACGATGTCGTTGGGCGGCTGTGTCAGATACATGACGCCATCGACCACGAGCGGCGTGGTTTCGAACTTGTCGCGCGCGGACGCCTGGAAGACCCACTTCAGGTCGAGCCGGGCGGCGTTGGCGGGCGCGATGCCGGTGAGTTCGCTATAGCGCTGGCTGTAGTAGCCGCCGGAGTAGGTAAGCCAGTTCCAGGGCTCGCGATGAGCGTCGCGAATGCGCTCGAACGACACCTGCGCGGCAAGCGCGATGGGAAGCAAGAGGAGAATCGGCGATCGCATGGGGCTCCTTGGTTAGCGCAGGGACGCGAGCCACGCGACGAGGTTGGCGGTCTCGGCGGCGGTCAGCTTGCCTTGGTAGGACGGCATCGGAGATTCCTTCACGATGCGGTAGCTCTTCAGATCTGCCTTGACCAGGCCGATCAGGCGCTCGTCGGCGTCGATCAGTTGCACCGAGTAGGTGTCTTCGTTCAAGCGGCGTCCGCGAATGGTGCGGCCGTCGCGGTGTTCGGCGCGGATGTACCAATTGCGGGGCGCGACGCGCTCGCCGGGGCGCAGGATGTCGCGTTCCAGGTCGGCGCGGCTGAACCGGGCGCCGGCGTCGGAGAGATCCGGGCCGGTGCGCGATCCGGCGTCGCCCACGCGATGGCAGGCGAGGCAGCCGCCCTTGCCTTCGAAGATGGCGCGGCCCTGGACGGGGTCGCCGGCGCCGGATTCCGCCCGCGGCCGCGCGGCCAGCGATCGCAGGTAGGCGATAATCTGCCAGGTCTGGCGGCCTTCCAACCAGATCGGCGGCATCTCGGTGCCTTTGATGCCATCGTTGATCGAGCGGAACAGGTCCTCGTCGCGGCCACCGTGCCGGAACTTGCCGGTGGTCAGATCGGGTCCGCGCGAGCCTTTACCGTCCAGCCCGTGGCAGACACCGCAATTGGCGCGATAGAGCCGCGCGCCGTTGTCGAGGTCGGCGGCGGTGTTGAATGGACTTTCCTGCGCGGCGCACAGGGCGGCGAGGAAGAAGGCGGCCCGCATCGCTCTTCAGTTTAGGGCGCCGCGGGTGTTTGGCGGCCGGGCGCGATTCCGAGCAGCGGCCGCAACAGCAGCCGCTCGATCCATGAGACGGCCGGAACGGCGAGCCCGTCGCCCATCACGTGATACGCGTCGTTGTAGTTCGCCGGAAGCACGTAGTCGTCCGCGCCCATCATGCGCGCGGCCTCGCGCGGCGAGAGCAGACGCGTGCGCACCGAATCGCCTTCCACCAGGATCACGAACTGACGGCTGGAGCCGCCGGCGGGAGTGCGCAGACAGCCGCCGATCTGGTCGAAGCGGACCTCGGCGCGCTGCACCTTCACGCCTTGCTCCACCCGGATGCGCTTGTAGATGGTCCCCGCGATACGCCGGCGCTCGTGTCGAATGTGTCGAACTTTGTCGAGATTGGCCGGCGACATCATCGACAACAGGCGGGCGGTCTCCTCGCTGGTGTGCCACGCCGGCGCCAGCGCTTCGTCCTCGACGATACCGGTGAAGGTCGACACGCGCGGTTCCGGCTCGGGGAGCTTCCACCAGATCCAGCGGGAGCGGATCCGATCCGGTTGGCGCGTCCAGGCGTCCCTCAGTGCGCGGCCGTGCCACGCCGGATCGGGCGCCGGCGAACGCAGCGCCGCCGGGACATCGAGGCGCGTGGCTACCAGGAACAGGCGCGGGCGCGACTGCGGCACGAACCGCGCCGCGTCGATCACCAGCGGACCGAACCAATAGCCGGCGTCGACAAAAGCGGCGAGGATCGCGTCGAAGTCGCGGCCCTGGTTCGCCGTGATCGCGCCCACCACGTTCTCCACCACCACGATCGGCGTCGCGGTCCCGGCGGCCAAGTCCCAGAAGGGCCAGAACGTACCGCTTCGCTGGCCGCGGAATCCGAGGCCATTGCCCGCGAGCGAAAGGTCCTGGCAGGGGAACGAGCCCCACGCGAGATCGGCCGGCGGCAACGAACCGGCGCGTACGTTGCGCACGTCGTCCACCAGCAGTTCCGGCGACGGACCGAAGTTGAGCCGGTAGGCGGCGGCCTTCTTCTCGCTGATCTCGTTGGCGAACACGCATCGCCAATGCGGCCCCAGTCCCAGGCGCGCGAGTCCACCTCCGGCGAAGAATTCGAGGAAGCGGCCCTCAGGCATTCTCCAGGAACTCCACGACGCGGCGGCGCAGCCACTCCTCGCGTTTTACCTGGCATTCCCAGACGACTAGCGCCTTCCACCCCAGCGCGCGCAGACCGCCGAGATTGCGGCGGTCGCGGCGCTTGTTGCCGTCCAGCTTGGCGGTCCAGTAGCTCTTGTTCGACGCCGGACGGTTGGCGCCGCTCGAGCATCGATGGCCATGCCAGAAGCAGCCGTGGACGAAAATCGCCTTGCGGCGCGCGGGGAACGCGAGATCGGGCTTGCCCGGAAGACAGGCGCGATGCAGCCGGAAGCGGTAGCCCATCCGGTGGATCATCCCGCGAACCGCCATTTCGGGCGTTGTGTCCGTGGCGCGCACCTGGCGCATCGTGTGGCTGCGCTGGCTCGCGGTCAGGTTGTCCATGCCCGCCGCGCGATCAGCGCGTCGCGAAAGCCGATGCCATCGCCTGCAACAGGGCCAGCCCGTCCGTCGATCCCATGAGCGGATCGGATGCGCGCTCCGGATGCGGCATCATGCCGAGCACGTTGCGGCCCTCGTTTAGGATGCCCGCGATGTCGCGCAGGGAGCCGTTCGGGTTGTCGAGGTAACGGAACGCGACGCGGTTCTCCGCTTCCAGGCGGTCCAGCGTGGACTCATCCGCGATGTAGCAGCCTTCGCCGTGCGCGATGGGCAGAGTCACGGTCTGTCCCTGGCGGTATCGCGCCGTGAAAGGCGAATCCGAAGTCTCGACGCGCAACGCCACCGGCTTGCAGATAAACTTCAGTCCGCGATTGCGCACCAGCGCGCCGGGAAGCAAGCCGGCTTCGGTCAGGATCTGGAAACCGTTGCAGAAGCCGGCAACCAGACCGCCCTCCGCCGCGAACTTCCTGACGGCGCCCATCACCGGAGAGAACTTGGCGATCGCGCC
This sequence comes from Acidobacteriota bacterium, assembly GCA_005808475.1. Classification (GTDB taxonomy): domain Bacteria; phylum Acidobacteriota; class Terriglobia; order Bryobacterales; family Bryobacteraceae; genus SYLY01. The sequence goes on along the minus strand of SYLY01000172.1, from coordinate 22 downwards.
GCAGCGCAAGTAGTCGCCGTAG
>SYLY01000171.1 GCA_005808475.1 Acidobacteriota bacterium | reverse complement strand
TGCGCGTCGTCCTGCGTGAATCCGCGGACGCGCAACAGGCCGTGCAGGACGCCGGACCGCTCGTAGCGGTAAACCGTGCCCAGTTCGCCGAGCCGCACCGGCAGTTCCCGGTAGCTGCGCATCTTGTCCTTGTAGATCAGGATGTGGAACGGGCAGTTCATCGGCTTGAGCTGATACTCCGCGTCGTCCAGCTCCATCCGGTCGAACATGTTGTCGGCGTAAAAGTTCGCGTGGCCCGAGGTCTCCCACAGTTGCCAGCGCCCGACGTGCGGCGTATAGACGAGCGAGTAACCGCGGTTCAGATACTCCTCGCGCATCCAGTCCTCGAGGATTTTGCGGATGATGCCGCCCTTGGGATGCCAGAAGATGAGCCCCGGTCCGGCGAGTTCCTGGATGCTGATCAGGTCGAGTTCGCGGCCCAGCTTGCGATGGTCGCGTTTCTTGGCTTCCTCGATCTGGTGGATGTACTCGTCGAGCTCCTTTTTCGAGAAGAAGGCCGTGCCGGTGATGCGCTGGAGCTTCGGATTCTTGTCGTTGCCTTTCCAGTACGAGCCGGACACCATGAGCAGCTTGAACGCCTTGAGACGCTTGGTGGAGGGGACGTGCGGTCCGCGGCAGAAATCGATAAAGTGGGGGCCGAGCGTGTATTCGCTGAACTGCTCGTCCGCTTTTTCCGCGATGAGTTGGCACTTCATCCACGCGCTGGCGTACTTGCTCAACCCCTCGTCCTTACGGGTCATGATGCGCTCGTAAGGGAGGTCGCGCGCCTGGATCTCCCACATCTTGGCCTCGATTTTCTCGAGGTCCTCGGGAGTGAATGGCGTGGCGCGTTCGAAATCGTAGTAGAAGCCGGTTTCGGTGGGCGGACCGATGCCGAGCTGGGTTTCGGGGAACAGCTCGAGCACGGCCGCGGCCAACAGGTGCGCGGTGGAGTGCCGGTAGACCTGGAGCGCTTCCGGATTGCGCGACGTGAGGATCTCGATGGAGGCATCCGCTTCGATGGGGGCGCCGAGGTCGACGAGGTTGCCGTTGACGCGTGCGACGACGGCGTCGTCGGCCAGCCGCGAACTGATCGACCGGGCGATGGCTCCCGCCGTCACGCCCGAGGCGAGTTGCTGCGTGCTGCCGTCGGGCAGAGTAATGGTGATCTGGCTCATGAGTGGAAAATCGTGGATTTTCCCCAGCGTAGCACGCCAGACCCGGCTCGCCGCACCGGCGGCGCGAGGTTGCGGGGCGTGTAGCGGGAGTCCGTTCACCATGCCGATTCCGGAGGAGGGCACGTGAGCCGCGCCTCGGCGAGGTAAGGTTCGAGCGCACGCCGCGTGGCCGTCCAGGCATCCGCGAAGGGGCGGATGGAGAGGAGAATCGCGTCGAGCACGCGGCGCCAGCGGGCGTCGTCCGCCGGAGCGACAGGCGCCACGGCCGGCGCGACGGCGCGAGGTTGGCGTCGCGGATCCGCCACCGTGCATTGCAGCGGGGGGAGCGACTCGAAGCGAATGATGTTGCGCGGCGAATACGGAGCGCTTTTCCAGTCCATGGTGCTATCCTCGCCCCGCGAGCCGGGGCTCGGGTTCGTTTCCAAAAACTTCTTTCGAGCGGCGCCTGGTTCCGCCGGCGTTTCGGCGCATTGGGTCTGTTGATCGTTTCATAGTTCCACCTTTCCTGTGTTTCGAGGAGTGGGTCGAGCCGCCGCCGGTCGAACGCCAAACCTCTTCCAACGGCTCCATCCTAGCCGGATCTTCGTTTCGGCGACCGCGGACCGTTTCTCTAAAGTGCAGAAATCAATCGAAATATGTTGTCGCGACTTGCGGCGGCGGAACGACGAAAGCCTGCTTCCACGGCATCGTCAGCGGACTCCGGCGTTCCGGGGTCAAGGCAAGGACGCAAAGAGCGCATCGCTGGCCAGAAGCGGGAGTCGACGGCGACCGCGCAGGCGCCCGGGGTCAAGCGCTCGCCTTGCTCGAGGAACGCCCAGAACGGCGGAACCCGAGCCTCCACCACCGTGCCGGATAGTGCCGGATGAGCGTGGTGTTTACGATAACCCGCGCGTGGCGACAGCCTCCGTTTACTAGCCTTCCCGAACGAGCCGCGAAGCGCCACGCTTGAACTGGGAACCCGAGGGCAACGAGTCGAGCACGGTTCACGCCGCCCTTTTCGGCGCGCGGATCGGAATACTGCCAGACCTGCCGGCCGCTGCGAGCATCCACGGCGAAGGCGGAGTTGGTGTTGGTGATGTAGAGAATGCCCTTGTAGACGATCGGCGAACTGCGCAAACCACGGGCGTCGGGCACGTGATAAACCCACTTGGGCGCCAGGTTGCTTGCGTTTTCGGCCGTGATCTGGGCAAGCGGACTGTATCGCCACCCCAAATACGTGCCGGCGTACGGTAGATGACACGCACTTTGCTGCTATCCATGACTCTCGGCTCCGGCGTCTTCGCCCAGGTCCATCAGGACATCATGAAGGGAGCCACGGGCGACTGGCTTACCTAGGCCAGCAAGTCTCGCAATTCCTCGCGGGTCAAACGTTTGGCGAAGTCGACCGGCATGGGAGTGGCCGCCGGGAGCGTCAACTCCTTGACGTCAGCCATTTGGATCAGGTGAAGTTCGCCCGTGGTGTCGACCAGTTGGATCGAGTAGTTGCTGCGATTCTTGGCGACACCCCGCAATGTTTGGCCGTTCTTCATGACAACCGTCGCGGCCTCGTTGCCGGGATAAAAGAGATCCTTTGCGGGCTCGACGATCGCTTCGCGCAGCACGGCCAGCGGACGGCTGCCGCCGGCGTTACTCAGGTCCGGGCCGTCTTGCCGTCCTTCCCGAAAATCGAGTGGCAGTTGGAACAGCCGGACTTCGCGCCCCAGAAGACAACCTCTCCCGCGGCGGGATCTCCGGGCACGGGATTGGTGCTCGCGGGTCCGGTGAGCGCGTGAATGAAGGCGACGATCTTCCAGGTCTGATCATCATTGAGAGGCGACGGAGGCATATCGGCGCCGGGAACGCCCTTTCGGATGACCTGAAAAATCGCGTCGTCGCTGAGCGGATGCCAAAGGGAGCGGCGCACGAGATTCGGTCCGCGCGCACCTCCGCCGCGATCCGGTCCGTGGCAGCCGGCGCAGGAACCCAGGAAGAGCTTGGCGCCCGCCGCGAATCGCTTTCGGATTGCCGATCGAGGGATGCTTGGAATCGCTCAGGTAGCGTCCGTGCTGAGCAAGCAGCGGGACTGCGAGGAGAATTGCGAACACGCGCATAGAGGATTATTCGTGTACCGCGCGCAGCGCGACTCGCCGCTCGGGGATGACCACTCTCGGCACGGAAGCCCCCCGAATCGCCAAACTGGGCCGGACCGGCTTGGGTTATTCTTCATCTATGGCCATTTCCAGGAGGAGTTTCCTTCGCGCCCTCGGGGCCGGAATCTGTGGGTCCGCTCGAAGCATGCCGGGACATACGGATGTGGTAGTCATTGGCGCCGGTTCGTCCGGACTGAATGCGGCTCATCGACTGCGGCAATTGGGCAAGACCGTCACCGTGATCGAGGCGCGCGGCCGTATTGGCGGGCGCGCATACACCGACACCACGACGTTCGGATTTCCTTTCGATCGCGGCTGCGCGTGGCTGCACAAGGCCGACGACAATCCGTACACGCCGCTCGCCAAGCAGTGGGGTTACACGCTTCAGGAACACGACACGGCGCTCGAGGGGCTCTACTTCCGGGGCGCGGAAGCCCCGGACGAGATGCGAAAGCTCTCGGCGCGAATCGAGGCGGGCCTGGACGAACGTATCGCCAAGGCCGGGCGGAAGAAGGATGTCGCGGCGTCCACCGCGATGAAGAAAAGGTCCAGGGTAGACGAGGCTGTGGCAACGTTTCATGGACCGATGTCATCCGCCGTGGACCTCGATGAGCTTTCGGCGAAAGATTACCTGACCATCGGAACAGACGTGCCCCCGAACTTCCTGATCAAGGAAGGCTACGGTTCGCTGGTCGCGCGGTTCGGCAAGGACATCCCCGTGAGTCTGAACACGCCGGCCCGGCGAATTCGCTACGGCGGACCAGGCGTGCAGGTGGAGACCGGCGAAGGAACGTTAACAGCGAAGGCCTGCATCATCACGAGTTCGACCGGTGTACTGGCGGCCGAAAAGATCCGTTTCGACCCGCCTCTGCCGCCATGGAAGGAAGACGCCGTCGCCGGATTGCCGATGGGACTGCTAGCGAAGATCCCGCTACAGTTTTCGAAGCCAGAGTTTCGTTACAAGGCATTCGAGGACGTGCTGCGGGAGAACATCGGAAAGCGGGACATCTATTTTCTGTGCTGGCCGTTTCACCTGAACCTGCTCGTCGGGTTCGTTGGCGGCGATTTCGCATGGGAACTTTCCGCCGCGGGAGAAGCGGAAGCTGTCGACTTCGGAAGAAACGCCGCACGGTCGGTCTTCGGCTCCGGCGTGGACCAGTATTTCGTGAAGGGATCGTTCACCAAGTGGGCGAGCGATCCTTGGGCGCTGGGAGCCTACGCCGCGGCAATTCCAGGCAGCGCTGGCGCCCGCGAGGCATTGCGGCGTCCTCTGGCGGAACGTGTGTTCTTCGCCGGCGAGGCCTGTGCACCGCGATGGACGCAGACCTGTGGCGGGGCAGCGCTCAGCGGCATCGAGACGGCCGAACTGGTGGCGAGCGTCGTGAAGTAGGGCCCGCTCGAGTCCGTTGGCGCGCCGTGGAATCACAGCAAGCCTCAGGCATGCGACCTGAGCCAATCGCAGTTCGGCGCTCCCTCTACATGAACCAGGCTGATCGACGTTACCGGCCCGGACGAGTTTCGCGGGATCCCGCGCGGTGGATCAGCACACTGAACAGCTTTTTCGCGCGGGCACGCGCGGTCGTCCAGGGGGGCGGTTTCGGCATGACCAGTTCCGCCGCACCCCACACGGGCGGATTCGCCGAGCAAACAGTCCGCCCCGGCCCGCGGTCGCGGACCAGCGGCGAACCGCACTTGCCGAAGACACCTAGAAAATGAACTTCGCCCCGAGCTGGATTTGCCGCGGCGAGTTCCCCTCCGTCGTGACGCGTCCGAACGTGTTGCTATTGATCGTGCTGTCCGGGCCACCCCAACGAATCCGGTTGAACGCGTTGAACGCCTCGAACCGCATGTCGAGCTGGATGCCCTCCTTCACGCGGAACGTCCGCACCACCGACACGCTCTCGTTGAGGAACCACGGCTGACGCACCTTCGGGTTGCGGCGCGTCGCCGTCCCGAACGAGCCGCGAAGCGCCACGCCCTTGAATTGGGAACCGGAGGGCAACGAGTCGAGCACGGTGGGGCTGAAGGCGGCCGGATTCCACCACAGATCCTTGTTCGGGTCGAACTCGCTGCCCGACACCCCGCCGCGCCAGCCCTCGTAGTCGAGCACGGTGATGCGGTTGCCGCCGCTCGAGAACAACGGCAGTCCGTAGCCGGGCCCGAGGCCCATCGCGAATCCCGAGGCGTAGCTCTGGATTCCGGCAATGCGCCAGCCGCCGATCACCTTGCCCGCCACATTATCGTTGAGGAACCGCTTGCCCTTGCCGAACGGCAGTTCGTAGCTAGCTATAGCTGAACTTCAGGTTATGCGTCTGGTCACTGCGCGAGAGCGCCTTCTCGAGGCGGCGGTTGTAGTGGTCCATCGATCCGCCCGAGTCGGCGTTCATCGACTCGCTGTCGGTCAGCATCTTCGAAAACACGTAGCTGTTGAGGAACGTGAGTCCGTGCGAGGTGCGCTTTTCCCATTTGATGACCATCGCGTGATAGCTCGAGTTGCCGCTGCGATCGCCGCCGTCTCCGCCCGTGTTGATCGTCTGGTATTGCGGATACGGGCGCAACGCCTGCCGCACCGTGTCGTTGAAGGTGGGGTAGGGCCGCGTGATGCCGTTCTGCACCGCGAGCGCGGAATCCCACCGCGAGTTGAACAGGTTGAACGCTCCCAGCGGACCCAACCGGCGCACGAAGTCGTCCCAAACCGCCGTCGGCGCCTGGTTGATGTTTACCAGGTTCGTCGTCAGGTGATGCCCCATCATCGCGTTGTAGCCCACTTCGACCATCTGCTCGCCCGGAAGCTGGCGCTGAAAGTTGAAATTCCAGCTCGTGTAATCGGGCATGCGGCCCGAGTCGAACGACTGCCAGAACGGCGTGTTCGTGTTGTTGTTGAACGTCGGAACCAGGAACGGCGGACGCGGCCAATCGGTGCGGTAGCCGTTGTCCAGCAAGTAGGGCGAGGGCTGATTCTGATCGGTCCACACCATGCCGTCCGAGCCGATGAACCCGTGGAAGTGCGAGCTGCCGCCCGTGTTCTTCACGCTCGCGTAGGAGCGGCCCACGCTCAGGCGCATCACGGTCTTGTCGTTGAGCGAATACGCCGCGCCGAAGCGAGGTCCGAGCCCCTTGCGCCACGGATCGTACATCGTCCTCTTGCCGGTGCGTCCCGGACCGTTGCCCGCGAACACCATCGCGCCCAACCGCCCGCCAGCGCCAGGATTGGGCACGTTCGGATCGAAATTCGAGTATCCGTCGGGGAAGTTGCCCTCAACCGTCGGCGGGATGTACTCGTAGCGGACGCCGAGGTTCAGCGTGAGGCGCTTGTTCACGCGCCAATCGTCCTGGAAGTAGAGGCCGTGGTAGGTCCACTGATCCGACACGTAACGCTGCGTCTCGATGTTGGCGGAGTTGTAAATACCGAGCAGGAACGTCGCGAACCCGTTGCCTGAGTTCGGATCCTGGCTGCCCGGGACGCCGGTCGTCTGGCGGCTGAAGTTGAAGCTGCCGGAGGCCGTGTGCTGGCCGTATCCGTTGTAGTGGTCGCGTTGATAGGTGTAACCGGCCTTGAGCGTGTGCGCGCCCTTCACGATCGACACATCGTCGGTGAAGGCGGCCGTCTTGTTGTAGGAGCCGCCATACTCGGCGCGTCCGAACGAGCGATACCCGTCGAAGTTGAACGTCGGGAAGAGCAGGTTGGGATCCGGCACGTTCTTGATGCCGAGCTTGGTTCCCCACCCCTTATTGAACTGAGCGTCGTGCGCGCGGCGGACCTGGCCCCAGTCGTTGCCGCCCGCCGAGAGCCGGTTCACGATCGTCGGGCGCACGGTCCAGTCATGACTGAGGCGGAACACGTTGGTGTAGGTGTCGCCGTACTGGAACTCGTTATTGATCGGCAACGGCAGTCCGGGCGGATCTCCGACGGGCAACTGTTGCGTGCGGTTCTTCTGATACAGGAAGCCGAGGCGTTGGCTCGCGCGGAGTTGATGGTCGAACTTGATGCTGTACTTGTCCCACGGATCGGTGCGCGCGCCGGCGGCCTGGAAGTTCTGCCGCGGGTTCGGATTCAGCACGCCCGTGGGGTCGCCCACGTTCGGACGCATGGTCGCCAGCGGAATCACGTTGCGCGCCACCTGACTGAAGCGCGCGCTGGGGATGCGGTTGCCGGCGAACGGCATTCGCGTGAAACGAGCCGCCCGCGCCGGCAGCCGTGGTCGCCGGATCGTAGACCGGGATCAGCGCGCCCACCTGGGTCTTCCAATTGCCGAAGTCGCCGCCGTACATTTCCGCCAGCGGAATGGTGGTGGGCGCGAACGACGGCACACTGCGGTCGCGGAACGCTTCCCACGAGAAGAAGAAGAACGTCTTGTCGCGTCCGTGGTACAGCTTGGGGATCCACACCGGACCGCCGATCGTCGCGCCGAAATCGTGCTGCTTGCGCACCGGACGCTTGCGCCCAGTCGCGTTGAAGAAGAACGTGTTGGCGTCGAACTTCTCGTTGCGGGCGAACTCGTAAGCGTTGCCGTGGTACTGGTTCGTGCCCGACTTGGAGACGAAGGTAAACGCCCCGCCGCCCGCGTGACCGTACTCCGCCTTGAACCCGTTGGTGTCGACGCTGAACTCGTTCACGGCCTCGACCGATGGCGAATTCACCATCGTCCAGAGGCGTTGCTCGAACGGCGCGGCGGGCGTGGCCGAGACGCCGTCCACCGTGAGGTCCCAGCCGCCTTCCATGCCGCCGCCCAGTGAGATGTTGTAGGTGCTCTTGGCCTCCGGGGCAATGAGCACAAGGTCGAGCGGCGACCGGAGCTGGCCGCCCACGACAAGCGGCAGGTCCTGGATGAACTTCGGAGTGACCGACGTGGACGAGCGGGCCGACTCTGTCTGGAGCAGGTTGGCCTGCCCGGTGACGGTGACCGAATCGTTCACGGCGCCGACCTGCAACTGCGCGTCCAGACGCACGTTGGCGCCGACGCTCAGAACGATGCCCGCGCGCACCAGTTCCTTGAATCCGCTCGCGGAAAACTCCACCTTGTACTGACCGACCGGCAACTGGAGCAGCGTGTATTCGCCTTGCGCCGACGCAATTGTCTCGCGCTCGGAGTTGGTGAGAACGTGAACGGCGCGAACCCTGGCGCCCGCGACGAGGGCGCCGCTCTGATCCGTCACGTTTCCGGACAACGTGGCTCGATCGCCTTGCGCGAAAGCAACCACGGCGCAGAACAGGGCAATGGCGGTTCGGTACATGAAGCTACTCCTTCGTGAGTTGAGAGAACCGATTTTTGAGATACTACCACACTCCGCGGGAACGCGGACGCGCCGCCGGAAGTTGCGGCCCGCCGTGGCCGTCTTCAGCTCACGGCAACCTTGCCGGGGCGCATTGGGCCGGCCGGCTACGTACGCCGGGAGTGGCGGGCCGCTGGCCTCCGAGTGGAATCCCGCTTCCGCGTCTACATCGGAACGACCGAAGTACAGCTCATCAGCCATTGTTCCACGCGCTGGCGCACACCATGCCGCCGATGTAACCACTCCGGTCAAAAGCTGTAGCGAAGCCCGACTTGTAGAATTCGCGGATCGGCCGCGGACGTGATGCGCCCGAAGATGGTCGACGTGCGCGACGTATTCGGATTGCCGAGGTTCACGCGATTGAAGAGGTTGAAGACTTCGCCGCGCAACTCCACGCGATGCCCTTCCCGGATGGGAACCGGGAAGCTCTTGAAGAGCGAGAAGTCGACTGTTGCGATTCCGGGACCGCGCTCCGTGTTACGTCCGAGCGTTCCGAACGTGCCCGGGGCGTTCTCGCGGAATACCGTGGTATCGAACCAACGGGCGATGCGGTCCGCCGTCGGACGGCCGGCATCGAGCTTCGCTTTTCCCGTCACGTCCACGCGATCCTGACCGATTCCGCTGAACGAATTGTCGATGCCGGTGGAGATGTTCAATGGGCCGCCGCTCTGCATCGTCACGATTCCGTTGGTTTGCCAGCCGCCCGCGACGAAATCGAGCGCGCGGCCGCGGCCGAGTTTCGGAAGAACGTAATTGAACGAACTGGTGAGGCGGGCGGCGCGATGGAAGCTCGACACGCCGTAGTCCTTCTCGATGCGGTCGAACGGGTGGGCATTGCCGTTGCCTTCGAAGGCGGTATTGGAGAGCAAGTCCATCGTCTTCTGCCATCCAAAGCCCACCAGGAACGTGAGATTCTTGGCCATGCGGCGCTCGGCGCTCAGCACCAGTGCGTGGTAGTTCGCACGGCCGTAGGTGCCCGAGAAGGTGAGCTGCGTGAATTCGGGGCGCGAGCGGCGGCGGTCCGTATTGGTGCGATCGGCGCCGGGTCCGAAGATGGCGGGATTCAACTCGGCGGCGTGAAACAGGCGCCGGCTGTCGGATCCTTGATAGGTGGCGCGGACGAGGGTGCTTCCGGCAACCGCGCGTTCCAGGCTGATGTTCCACTGATAGATGTCCGGATAGCTGAACTTCGGATCGTAGCCGACGAACAGGTAGGGTTGCGGGAAGACCTGGCTCGACGGAATCGGGCGCGGATGCGGGAAGGGATTGGCGAATCCGCGATAAGGTTCCTGCGTGCTGAACGGCGCCGTGATATCGACGCGCACCGAATTCGGCGGCGAAGTAAGCTGCCTGTTGTAGGTGAGGGCGGACATCTGGTCGTGGAAGCGGCCGAATCCGGCGCGAAGGCTGGTCTTGTTGTCGCCGGTGAGATTCACCGCGAGTCCCAGCCGGGGATCGAAGACGCCCCAGCGCGCGGGAACGCCGGAGACGGGGATGCCGGGATCACCTGCGACGAGATGGCCCTTTGGAAGCGTCGGGAAGCGAGTGGAGCGTCCACCGCTTCGATAGGCGTCCTCGGAGTATTGCGAGATTTGCAGGCCGTTGTCGGTGAACGGAACGAACGGATTCCAGCGAACGCCGAGGTTCACGGTCACGCGGCGGGTCAGCTTGACGTTGTCCTGGAAGTAGAGGCCCCACAAACTGCGCCAGAGATTCACGTACAAGGGAGTGATCTGGTTGAACGCCGAGGGGCGTCCATAGAGGAAGTCCGCCATGTTGTCTCCCGAATAACGGCCGGCGAATGCGTAGTTGCCGTCGGACTGGAAGTCCCCATCGATGAGGCTCTGCTCGCGCGCGAAGTCGCCGCCGAAATCGATTTCGTGGCGGCCCTTGAACCAACTCCACCCATGCTGGAGACCGTATTGGTTACGTGGAATCCGTGAGAGCGCGAACCACGAGAGACCGAAGTAGTTGGCGATGCTCATCGAGAAGACGCTGTAGTTCGGATTGGCGAGTGCCGCGATCTGGATGCCGTAGTCGCGATGTCCGGGGAAGTCGGGCGCCGTGCCGGTCGGCAGCACGCGGCTGAAGCTCGCGGTGGTATTGGTGACCAGCGACGGGCGGACGGTGAAGGTGTGGCCCGCAACCGCGCTTTGGCTGACCCAGAAACGGCTGTTGTTGGCGGTGAGCAGATTCTGCTTGTCGATGATCGCGGGAACGTCGATCTTGTCGAAGAAGTAGCGGCCGGTGAGGTGATGCCGGGCGCCGAGATACTGATCACCCCGAACGAGGAACTGGTCGTTGTCGGTGCGGTTCCGGCGAACGAAGAACGTCTGTCCGTCAGCCTGTTGCGCCACGGGCACGATGGCCAGTACGCGGGTCGCGAGCGGATCGATTTGCGAGGCGGGAATCAGGTTGCCGGGAACGGGCTGGCGCGTGCGTGGATCGGTGAGAGGCCGCCCGAGCGCGGAGAAATCGCCCCGGCGCTGCGCCGCCGTGGGCACGACGGAGGACAACGTTGGCGGATCCTGACGGACCTTGGTTCCCTGCCACGATCCGAATACGAAGGTCCGGTCCTTGCGAATCGGCCCGCCCACGGCGAAGCCGTATTGATTGCGGCGAAGGCCGTCGTTGCGATTAGCGAAGAAGTTCCGCGCGTTGAGGCTCGCGTTGCGCACGTACTCGAAGACCGCGCCGTGAAGTTCGTTCGTTCCAGACTTGGTCACGATGTTCACGACGCCACCGCCTCGTCCGCCGAACTTGGCTCCGTAGTTGTTCGTCTGAAAGCTGAACTCCTGCACCGCGTCCGGGTTGGGAACGACGTTGGTTACCTCGGTGTACGGATCCTCGTTGAGGCCGCCGTCCATGACGAAGGTGGTGGAGTTGCCGCGCCCGCCGCTTGCCGAGATCAACTCGCCCGAGGCTTCGGGACGTGTCGAGGCCTGATTCCATGTGCCAGAAGCGGAAAGGGTTCCGGGCGTGAGGCGCATCAACTGCAGAACGTTGCGGCCGTTGAGCGGAAGGTCCGTCATCATCGTCTGATTGATCACGGTGTTGAGCGTTGCCGAGCGAGTATCGACCGTCGCGGCGTCCGCTTCCACCGTGACCGATTCACTCACGGCGCCGACGTTCATCTCGACATGGAGTGTCGCCTGTTGATCAACCTGGAGAATAATGTTCGAGACCGTCTGCGACTGGAATCCCTGCGCGGTTACGGTCACCGAATACCCGCCAGCCGGCAGGGCCGTGAATACGTAGAAACCGTCCGGGTTCGACGTGGCGGTTCGTTCGATGTTTCGCGAGGCATCTCGAACCGAGATCCGCGCCGCGGGGATCGAAGACTTACTCGTGTCGCGGATTTGCCCGGCGATCGAAGCCGTGTCGCGTTGTGCAAACAGAGCCGCTGGGATCAGTATTGTCAGAAGCAGTTGCCGATTCATGGGCGTCCCTCCATGGGAGGAGCCTATCACAATGGAGCCGCGCCATCGCCGCGGGCTACGGGTCGAATGCGCGGAAGCGGATGGAGGGGGTCCACCAGCGGCGAAACCGGTTCGCTCGCTGCGTATGCGCGCACGCCATCGCGCCGCCTCTTCGGCGAGCAGCCGACGGCCCGAGTCGCGCAAAACGGGTAGTCTTCCAATTCTTCCAATCGGGATCGTCGCGAGTTAAGCTACAACTCTCAAACGTCACCACTGCCTCGAGCACGAGAGCGCGGAATCAGGCCAGTTTAACCACTCGTGACGGCGTTCGTATCCGACAGATTGGAGGGTTGCGGTTCTCGCGCTCCAGAGCGAGGAGACAACAACAACCCCTCCGGATCCATGAGCTTTCCTAACCAGTCGCTCCACTCCGCCGGCCTCGCCGAGCGGAGTTGGCCGAGCCATGTGGCATAGCTGCCCCGCTGGGCCGCCTGAATGGCTCGAGCGGCCAAGGGAAGGCCAGCGGCAAGCTGGGGGTAGGGGATGCCGGCGTGCTTTTTCACCGCCAGATCGAAGGCGTGTTTCGCGAGGGGGAGGGACGAAAAGTGAGCCGCGGCTCGCCGCGCGACCATGAGGCAATAGAAATAGTCTCCCCGATCGCAGGCGGCTTCCACATAGTAGAGAAAAGCTTCGCCCGGCACGTAGCGAAAACGCGCCGAAGTCAGGTGATAGCGTAGCGCCATGCCGTCGGGGGCCGGCAGGGTGGCAGCGAATTCGTTGAGAAGCAACCGCTCGAGGTCCGCCTCGATCGCCGGAGGGTGTGTGGAGTGGACCAGCGCGCAAAGCCGCTCGATTTTCGATGGGTTGTCCTCGGCCACCGGAACATACCGGAGACACCATCCGACAGCTCCTCGGAATCGAAGGGCATGGATCGGCGAGAGACCGTCATGGATGCGTTTCAGTCCAGTAACGATATCGTCGTCGCGTCCCAACACCAGAGGGGCATCGCCCGGCGTCAGCGCACCGCTGAGCGCCCGGTCCAACCAGTCGTTCCACTCCTCCTGACTCAATCCCTCCAGCGTTGAACTCTCTCTCGTCGCGAGGGACATCAGGACTCCAGAAACCGCCGGATCCCCTCCAGCAGGAGCTTGTCCATATCAATCGCGACGGGCGCCATGGGGGAGTCCCGTCGAGTACATGCACGTCTACATTCTGCCATGAAAAAGGAACGGCCGTGCGATGGACGCGCTCTGGCAGGCAAGGACTTATCCCGTCCGCCGGCCACGACCGGCCCCAGGCGTCATCGCCGCGGTTCGCGCTCAGGTAGGGGAACTGCGAGTCGAAGGCCGCGTCGAACGCCGTGGGCTGGAAGGTCTCGACCACTTCCGGGTAAGCAAAAACCACGGTCGCGTACCGGATCCCGGACAACTCAATGCATGTTCACGAGCCCGAGGGCCATGCGAATGTCGTGGGCGGGGTTGGCGCTGGCGGCGATCAACTGCTTCGCGTCCTGCCACCGGGTCACCCAAACCAGCCCTGCCGCTCCGCCGCCGCGCAGCGGAAAATCGCGCGGGATACAGTCCAAAGGCTTGGCGCGGCCCGAGAGGTATTTCCTCGCCTCGAACAGATCGTCATCGCTTCCATTCAGCCCACCCAGGGCGATGGCGAATGGTGGGTGGTGGCGAAGGAACTGGTCCAATTTCAAGGCACGCCAGTTCGTTCCCGGGATCGCCTTTCACCGATGGGCGCCGGCAGACGAGGTCCGGCCTCCCGGCGACCGCGCGAGCGAAGGACGAAATCGCGGGCTCCGAGGGATCGGTCGTGCCGAAGACGGTGGTAGCGGCGGCTTGGTTGAAGTCGAATGACTCCGCCCACGCGACAAGATCACTTGCAGCATATGCGCCCGCCCTGATGTCGATGGCCAAGCAGCAGGCCAAGTGATTCCCTCTGGGCCCGGAATGCAGGCAGTTCAGCCAAGCCGCCGCAACGGGCGCGTCCTTCCAGTGAGGCTCGGCTCCGCCGTGAAGGAAGTCCCGAATCCTCGCATATTCCGTGTGGGGCAGTGCCATGTCGAGCGCTCGCCGAGGGTCCGCAGGCAGCCATCATATCGCAAGCGGGCGGACCTTCGGTCAAACCGCGCCTCGCCCGCCGGACATGGTAACATCGGCGCTAACTCATGAAACCGCATGCCACCGTGCGAGCCACCCGCGCGGAATCGAACTCCGGTGCGAGGCGGCGGGACTGCTCGAGGAGCGCCCTCTCCCACCAGACGCAGTCGCGCGGCTCGGGGACTGGTCCGCCCGGTACCGGCAGATCGCTCTCCGCCGGCAGCGAGTCCCCCTGCTGGATCTCGGCGAGGAAATCTTCCGGTGGCTCGACGGCGCGTCCCGCTTCCTCGAGCGGATCGTCGACGTCGCGCCGACGCCGCTGGTTATCGAGTTCGGCGCCGCCAAGCAGGACGCGTCGGCCGCCGCCCGCGCCTTGCTCGATGCGCCGTGGGAGGTGCTCGGCGACAGTCAGGGTCCATGGGCTTTGCGGCCGAACGGGTGTACTGCCCGGTCCGGCGCATCGGCGGAACGGTGGAACCCGCGCCTCCGCCGCCGCACCGGCTGAGCGCGGTGTTCATGGCGGCCGCCCCTCGCGGAGCCGACAACCTCCAATACGAGGCCGAGGAGGCTGCCATCCTGCGCGCCACCCGCAACCTCGGCATGGACCTCACCGTCGAAGAGAGCGGCACGCTTCCGCTGCTGGCGGCGATGGCGGCGCGCGAAAACCCCGCCATCGTGCAGATTTCCTGCCACGGCACGCTGCAACCCCGGCCCGCGCTCCTGCTCGAGGACGCCTACGGGGACCCGGCGCTGACGGAGCCGGAGGCGCTCCTCCTGGAGCTGGGCCGAAAGCCGAGGCTGCTGTTCCTTTCCGCGTGTCACCGCCGAGGCCGACCCCAGTGGGCACTCCCGGCGAGCCTTCGCCCGAAGCGGGCGCCGGTCCGTGAACAGGCTCCGCGGCACCGGCAGGGTGTTGTGCGCGACGAAGCCTTGGCGGAAGTGAAGCGGCTGTGCGAGTCCGCCGGCTTCGGCTTATAGCAAAGGCGACGCTCCAGAAGTACGGCGGCGTCACCGAGCCAGAGAAGTTGGGCTTCGCCAACCTGACATCGTGATGTGAGAGACAAGCTGACCGATAAGCAGGAGGCGGCATCGACCGCCCTCAGACCGCGGGGCCGCCTGTTGCAAGCGGCCCGCCAGATGGCCGACAGAGGATCGGAGAAGACTCGCTGTCGGTGCCAAGGAAGCCTCGAACGGCAACGTCAGTCTCGAACGGCTCCGCCACCTGAAGCCTACCGACATCGCCGCCGTGGACGTGGGCCGGCGGCACTCATGTCCGGAGCGGGGAGATCACACGCGCGAATTCGGGTACTGTCGTTCGGAGGATCTCAGTAAGCTGGGCCAGCGAACGATTCCGGTCCTCCGCTTGCTGCTGTACCTTCTCGCGGACAAGTTCTGGCTCCTGCGTATGCAGAGAGACCAGGAAGCGATCCGGGTGCACGGCTGTGATCCCCCACGGAAGCAAATGCTCCTCTCTAAAGTGGCGCAAGTCAAACGTGACGATCACCGGCGTACTCGAATGCACCGCGGCAGCAAGGACATGCCGGTCTTTCGGTTCATTCCCGACCGAATCGATGAGATGGTCGTGGCCGTCCACCCAGGCGTCCGCGAAGTGTGCGCGCAACTCGGCCTCGAAGTGCGCTACCAAACCGCGCGGCCAATTTAGCTTGGCTTCGAGTGCACGGGTGGTCTCGGCCATGACTTCACGGCTCCACCTGGGTTCGTACAACCGGGGAGGCTCTGCCAGGCGCAGCAGTGTGTCACAGAGCGAGAAGTTGACCAGGACGCAGGCGTCGAGGAAGACGGGCGGCGGACCCGTCATGTCATTGATGGTCAGGCAGAACGACGCGCTCGTACAGGCCGGCGTCATCGACCGCTTGACCGATACGACGAAGCGCTTCCAGCCTTTCCGTGGCGCGTTGCCGTTCGGATAAGAAGCGACGGAGAGCTTGCTCGATCAGCGTGCTGGCGCTGAGATAGCGGCCCGCCGCAACCTCGGCTTGCAGTTCGTGCGTCAAGTCGGCTGGCAGGTTGACTTCCATATGCGCTCCTGTCCCCATTCTAGCCGCGGTTGGCGGTTCGAACGAGGGGGGCCAGCCTGCGCTTCAATCGCGATCAAAGCCCGGGCCACGCTTTCGAATCGATGGCTGCTTCAGCAGGCCCCGAACGGCGCCACACAATCTAACACAATCCATTGACAGGGCTTTGGAACGCCGCTCTGGCCTACCGGCCGATGGCAAGCGAGTACTTGGACCAGTGGCGCCAACGGCATTCCGGGAGGGATCGAGGCCGGGTGGACAGTCTCCGTCAGGATAGCGAATGATGGAAAGGGCGAGAGGGGCGGAGCGGGTGAGGAGCCCCCTATATCGCAAAGCGGACGGACTTCCGGTCAAACCGCGCCTCGCCCGCCGGACATGGTAACATCGGCGCTAACTAACTCCATGAAGCCGCACGCCACCGTACGAGCCACCCCGCGCGGAATCGAACTCCGGTGCGAGGCGGCGGGTCTGCTCGAGGAGCGCCCTCTCCCACCAGAGGAAGTCGCGCGGCTCGCGGACTGGTCCGCCCGGTACCGGCAGATCGCTCTCCGCCGGCAGCGAGTCCCCCTGCTGGATCTCGGCGAGGAGATCTTCCGGTGGCTCGACGGCGCGTCCCGCTTCCTCGAGCGGATCGTCGACCTCGCGCCCGTGCCTCTGGTGATCGAGTTCGGCGCCGCCAAACAGGATGCGTCGGCCGCCGCCCGCGCCTTGCGCGACGCGCCGTGGGAGGTGCTCGGCGACCCCGATCTGCTCCGGCGCGCCGTGCTCGAGAGGACTGTCTCTTCTGTCCGGCGAAGCCGTGGCCGGCGGAGCACTTCCTCGTATTCAGCGAAAATGACACCACTGACACACATTTGAACGGCGCCGCCCAACGCCAACAAAAACACTTGCGCAGGTGGGCCGAGGGGCTGGAGTAGCGCCGGCACTATGATATTCGTGTCGAGCACAACGCGGATCATGCGCGGTCGCGTGGGCTGGTTGCGCGGCGGGCCCGCCGCGCGGCCGCGATCTCAGCCTCGATCTCATCCATGGACAGTTGACCTAGTCCCGCCTCTTCCGCGCTTGACCAAGACTTGCGTAGCCAGTCTGGAGCCAAATCCTGCTCGAGTACGTGCAACGCGTATTGCTCGGCAGACATTCCTTGCGCTTTGGCCTTCACTTCCAAGGCACGCACATCCGCGTCTGGGAGGCTGATCGTTAGGTTCAAGCGGTGTTTCCTCTACTTCTACAGTAAGGGATGCCGGTAGATCGCGCAAAACGGCATCGTGTAGGGCCTGAACACCGTCCGGTGTTGCGGAAACCCGTCGCCGGGAACTGGAGCGGTTGCGGAGCAACCGGCTGGAAAATAGCGCATCGCCGATCTGGAGCGCAAGCAGCGGCGCCGTTGCTCTCCACGCAAGAAGAGTGAGCCCCGGACCGAGACTCCGGACCGGCCGAACAAGTACTGCCACAGGCCTGCCAACACCGCGGAACCGAGCGGCCACAAGATCCCCACCAATGCCAAAGAATGGGCGAGATGTTCCGCCGTCAGGTCACCGGCCTGCCGGAGGTGATCGTTCCGAGCGTGCCGGCGCCCTCACGAGCGCGGTTCGATTCAGGCTAGCCGTGACCGAGGTACATCACCCAGCCCATGCCGAAGAGGGCGACGATGAAACAGCCGAACGTGTAGAGACCGTACTGGATCCGATCCTGGTGGGTCCGCTTGGATACGATCCCCATCACGATCGAGCACAGCACGGCGAAAATCAGGCTCACTTCCAGATGCGACAGGTTCATCTTCGGCATCGCGTCAGTCCTTCTTCCCGGTCGCGATCTCGTAGGCGTCCACCATCGCGAGGATGTTCATCAGCCCGGCGCCCACCAGCAGCTTGGTGCCGTAGTCGTGCACGTGGCCCGCGACGTCCGGCTGGTTGTAGCCGAGCCATACCGTCATCAGGTAGAAGACTCCGGAAGCGACGTTGCCCGCGAATCCGCCGCAGTAAATGATGGTGGTGAACAGGTCGCCCGTCTGCGGCGAAAACAGCGCGCCACGAGTCATCAGTCCGAGGACGAAGGCCACCAGCACGCACGTGAACAGCAGCAGCGCGCGAGTCTTCTTGCCGAGCAGGAAATGTCCCGCGCCAGGCACGAGCCATGCCAAGCCGAGCACGGGCATCCAATTGACGGTTGCGGGTTTCAACGCCATTCTACCGTAAGGTTAGCATGGCGGCGCGGCTCAGCCGAGCCAGTCCGCGTACTTGCCGTGGAGCGTGTCGTGGCACTCCAGGTACTCTTCCTCGGTGAAGGACTCGTAGGGCGATAGCAAGCGGATAGGCATCTCGGCGCCGCCCAGCCGGGCCAGCACCTTGTCGTAAGCGCCGTCGATCAGCGATTTCCGGCGTAGCGGCGCGATCACGTCTTCCACCACGCGCAGGTACTCAGCCTGATACGCGAACGCCTCCGGCGCGCGCGCGACACACAAGTCGAACAGCTTGCGGCTCGCGCGCGGCAGCATCGGCGCGAACGAGCTGAGCAGCGAGCATTCGCCGTGGAGACAGCCGGTGGGGAACATCGCTTCGCCGAGGAAGTGCTGGATCTCCGGAGTTTCGCGCAGCAGCTCCATGGTCGAGTGGACCGTGGTTCCGGTGTTCTTGGTCGCGCACAGGTTCGGCACGGCGTCCGCCACGCGGCGGTAGTCGCGCGCCCCGAGGAGCCGCTTGGTGCGCATCAGGTTGTAGTGGAGGAAGCGCGAATCGGGAAACGCGCCGCACACATCCTGGAAGAAGCGGAGCATCTCGCTGTCGTTGAGCACTCCCCAGGACGGCAGCGAGATCTGAAAGGCGCGGAAGCCGGCCCGGTGCGCGATGCCGATCCGCTCCTTGAATTGCGCCGTGGAAAGCGCGATCACGCCGACCTGCGGGCGAACGTCCGGCCGGAGCGTCTCTTCGGCGAAGATCTCCACGATGCGGCGGAACTGGCCATCGGTGACCGCGTAGCCTTCGCCGGCCGTGCCGAAGATGTAGAGATCGCGCAGTCCGTTCGCCAGCGTGTGGCGGACTTCGGCGCGAAATGCGTCCTCGAGCAGTTCTTCGTTCTGGTCCCAGGGGATCTCGCAACTCACCAGCAGCGTGCGTTTATATCGCATGTCTCAGCCTTTCGGTACTCCGGCGGCCAGGGTGCGCGCCGAGCGGTTCTTCATCCGGTCCTCACCGCCGGCGCCGAGAATGACGCCGTCGATCGCGAACATATCGGCCCCGATCAGGGGCACGGGCATCGGCGCGTCGTCGCGATAGGCGTCCTTGGCGATGTCGTAGATCCAGACGTTATCGAGAAAGCCTTCGCCGTAGCCGCCGAACAGGTAGATGCGCGCGCCGATGCCGAGCCCCACCGTTCCACGCGATGCGATGGGCATGTCGCGGAGCCGCTTCCATGCGGCGGCTTGGGAGTCGAATTCGTAGGCCGCCGCGGTGTTGACCACTTCGGCGCCCTTCATCGAGAATCCGCCGAACAGGTACACCTTGCCATTGGCGGCGGCGATCGCGGACAGTTGAACATGGCCGCCCGGAAGCCGGGAGATCTTCTTCCATTCGCCCGCGCCGGCGCGGCGCCAAACGTCGTCCGAACCGCCGCCGAAGACGAACACATCCTGCCCGATCCGCGCCGCGCGGCCCATCGAAAAGTCCGCCGGAGCCTCCCCGCCGCGCGTCCAGTTCGACTTCGGCGCGTCCAGCCGCCAGATGTGGCGTCCCGGCGAAGCGCCGTCGTTCGTGCCGAACACCTCGAGCCCATCGTCCGATTGCACGAACGGGGCGTAGGCGAGCGGTTCGGGGCATGGCGGACCGTCGCGCCATTTGTCCGCGCGCGGATCGTAGATCTGGACCGTGTTCAGGAAGCGCTTGACGCCGCCTTCCCACGCGGTTCCTCCGGCGAGGACGAGTTCGCCGCCGAGCGCGGCGGCCGCGCATCCGGCTTCGGCGCGCGGCATGGGCCGCCGGTCGCTCCACTGCAGTTGATCGGACATATCGGTGCGTCTGACGAAGATCGATCTCCCCACGGTGTCGAATCGGGCGCCGCGATAGCCGGCCGACTGCACGCGGCCGGAGATCGTGTAGACCGCGTACAACTCGCCGGGCGCCACTTCACGGATGCCGGTGTAGGCTTGCGTGACCGAGGAAGACAGCCGCACCACCTCGCTCCACGTTTTGCCGTGATCCAGCGAGAGGGCGGCGAAGTTGCCATGGTCCTCGAAATCGGGCTTGTGGCCGAACGACATGGCGAGCGTGCCGTCGCTCATCTCGACGAGATCGGGATCGACGCCCACGATCGGGCGCGAACGGCCGAAGCGAGAGTAGCGCCATTCGATGGGGTAGGCTTTGGTCCACGTGGCGCCTTCGTCGTCGGATTCGCACTGGTAGATGGGATTCTCGCGGCCGGATCGCAGCAAACAAATCAGGCGGCCTTTGTTCGGCCCGTGGCGGAGGCGCTCCATCACCGGCTCGCACGGCCCCTCCTGCTCCACGGGGTCCGCCGAAATGGTCGCGATGTAGCGCCACGTCTTGCCTCGATCGGCCGAGCGCAGGACGAAGGACCGCATCTTCGACATCCCCGCGATGTACTCCACCGGCATCTTGTCGGTCTCGAAGCGTCCGTAGGCGCAGGCGATCAGATCGCCGCCTGGCAGTTCGATCATCGAGCGGCGGACGTAGATCCGGCTGATAGGCTCGCCGCGATCGTCGACGCCGCCGGTATCGGCCTGGGGCAGGGAGAACGAATAGGGGAACGGACCTTCCAGCGTGCGGAGCGAATCGCGCGAGACCCAGTAGTCATGCTGGAACCGCTTGGCTCCGGTGTGTTCGGCATGGACGTCGAACACCAGCAGAGTGCCATCGCGGAGTTCCACATGGACACCTTCGGTGACCGGACCCACTCCCTGCGCGGGCGAGGGCTTCCAGACCGTCCACGTCTTGCGCCCATCGCGAGAGACGGCCGTGTAGTGATCGGGATACTTGCCGCCTTGCGGCCAGCCGATGTGCCCGAACACCACGGTGGTCCCGTCGCGGAGTTGTCCGAGATAGGGCCACGCGAGGTCCCGCGCCACCAGCCGTTCGGGTCCGAGTTCGATCCGGGGGCGGCCGGACGAGGAGCCGTGTTGCGCCAGGAGCGGCGCGGCGAGCGGAACGCCGAGCAACCGCCGCCGGGTCATTTCGAGGGAGCCTGCCAGATCACGGATTTCGCCTTGGAGGAAGCCGGCGCGTCCTTCAAATCGTCGACCTGGTAGTAGATCGTGACGATGCGGCCCTTGCGGGTTTCGACCGAACTGGGATATCCGCAGTCGCCGTTGGGCGAATCCGCCGCGAGCACGATGCTGTGCTCCTGGTCCCAGCTCGTGCCGCCGTCGCGGCTGATCTTGGCGTGTACTCCGCGAGGCGCGTTGCGCTGTCCGTAGGTCATCAGCAAATGGCCGCTGGAGAGCTGAATGAGATCGGCGGGGTGTTCGTTGTCGCGGGTGATCTGGCGGGGTTCGCTCCAGTTCTTGCCGTTGTCGTTAGAGGCGGTGATCGCGACGTGGCCGCCTTTCTCCGATCGCATCGCGGCGACGATGCGGCCGTCGTCCAACTGCACGATGCCGGTTTCATTGAAGTGCCTGCCGAGCAGCACCGGCTCACCCCACGTGACGCCGTTGTCGCGCGACCGGAACAGATAGCTCTCGTTGCCGCGGCCGTCGTGGAACTCGAAGTAGACGGCCATGGCGGCGCTGCCGTCCTTCAACTGGACGATCTTTCCGTAGGGCGAGATGGCGCCGTCGAGCTTATAGAAGTCGAACGTCCCCGCGTCGCGCACCGGCTTGGTCCATGTCTTGCCGTTGTCGGTGGATCGCACGATGTATACGCCGTCGAATTTGCGCTCGGAGCGGTTAGGAGACAGCTTCAGGCCTGTGGCATCGAATCCGCTCAGCACGCAGTAGGCGAGAACGATGGATCCGTCCCTCATCTGGCCGATGGCGGGATTGCGGTCGTCCTGCGCGTCGTCGACGGCGGTCCACGGCTTGGACCAAGTCTTGCCGCCGTTGGTGGAGCGGACCAGATCCAGCCGCCCCTTGATTCCCACGTGGGGCGCACCGCCGCGAAGCACGGTGAGCAAATGGCCGTTCTTCAGTTTGATGGTGACGGGGAAATAACCCAGGCCCGAAGTGACGCCGGAGCGCTGCATCTGCGCGCAAATGGGCGCCGCCAAGAGGGCGGCGAGAAGTGTAATTTTCTTCATGGGCCGACCCATTGATCATACGCCGGCGGAGCGGCGGGCTGGCAAGTCCGGCAACGAGCCGCGCGAAAGGCGACAATGGTAAGCGATGCGCATCGACTCGCACCATCACTTCTGGAAGTACTCGGCCAAGGAGTACGACTGGATCTCGAACGAGATGTCCGTCATCCGGCGCGACTTCCTTCCGCCGCACCTTTCCGCCGAGATCAAGCAGGCGGGCATCGACGCGGTGGTGAGCGTTCAGGCGCGGCAATCGGTGGAGGAAACGCGGTTCCTCCTCGACTTCGCATCCAGGAATCCCTTCATCAAGGGCGTGGTCGGTTGGGTCCCGCTGGTGGCCAAGGATGCCGCGCGGCAGATCGAGGCGTTCCACGGCCATCCGAAACTGCGCGGTTTCCGCCACGTGGTGCAGGGCGAGCCCGACGACGCGTTCATCCTCCGCCCCGATTTCAACGAAGGGATCAAGGCGCTCCATCACTGGGGCTACATCTACGACATCCTCATCTTCGAAAAGCACCTGCCAAACTCGATCGTCTTCGTGGACCGCCATCCGCAGCAGGTGTTCGTGATCGACCACATCGCCAAACCGGTCATCAAGACGAACTCGTTCGATGCGTGGGCGAAGAACATGCGCGAAATGGCCAAGCGGTCCAATGTCTACTGCAAGGTCTCCGGCATGGTGACCGAAGCGGACTGGAAGAACTGGACGCCCGCTCAGTTGCAGCGCTACTTCGACACGGTCCTCGAGGCCTTCGGGCCGCGCCGGTTGATGTTCGGCTCGGACTGGCCGGTGTGTCTGGTCGCGTGCGGATACGGGAAGTGGGTCAAGACGGTGGAGGCCGCCTACGCCAAGCTCTCGGCGGACGAGAAGGCCTGGATCTTCGGCAAGACGGCGCGGGCCGCTTACGACTTGAAGTAGCCGCCGCCGCGGACGGCCTGCCGGAATCCGAAGGCGATCACCGCCAGAACCACGATCACGCCCTTGTCTTGCGCGGCGCGGAGTTTGCCAGCGATCTCGAGCGCCTTGTCGTGGGGCAACGATCCGAGGAGCGAGACGGCGCCTTGCGCTTCGCCGATGTCGTAGGCGCGGCACACATTCGGGTGCGATACCTGCCGCGCCACGCGCGAAACCGGCCAGGAACTTCAGCGCGACGTTCTACCCCAACAGCAGATCCACCGCGTGATCGACCTCGCCCTTTGCCCAGTCTCCGCACGATGCGGTAGCGCCGCGTCAGCATCGTGCCGGCGGAAAAGCGGCCGACCGGCTGGTGGAGCCCCCGAGCGCGGTCAAGGCCGGGTCGTCCACGTCAGCCTCCGAAGATCCGGCCGAGTTTTTCGAAGCAACGCCGCGCCGCCGCCGGACCGTCGTAACCGGGCTTGTCCTGCAGACCGCGGCTGACCTCCACCACCACCCATCCCGTGTATCGATGCGAACGGAGCAGCCGCGCGTATTCCCGGTAATCGGTCGCGCCGTCGCCGGGCAGAAGGAATTCGTACTTGGGCGGCTTGCCCGCCGCATCCTTTATATGAACGAACCGGGTCTCGGCGATCAGATCCTTCATCGTGGCGGCAAGTTCGAGATCGATGAGCGAGTAGTGGCTGAAATCGTACACGGCCTTGATCCACGGGCTCGGGACCTGCCGCAGCAGCCACAACGCGCGATCGGGCGCGTTCACCGCGCCTCCGACGTGCGGCTTGATGGCCACCACGATCCCCGCTTTCCTCGCCACGGGCTCCCAATCGCGGAGGCGAGCGGCCATCGGCTCGCGGAGCTTTTCCCAATCGGCCGGGCGTCCGCCGATCACGGTCTCGATCAGCGGCGGCGTCTTGACGGCGAGGTCGTGCGCGAGCGACGCCACCTCATCGAGTCTCTTCAGGTTCGCCGCGTGCTGCGTGTCGTTCACGGTGAGCGAGAGGTTGTCCATGATGGCCGGCATCGCCATCTTGCGTTTCCGCAACGCCGCCACGATCCGCTTTCTCGCCGCCGTGTCCAGCGATTTCGGTTCGGCGGACCAGCCGGGTAAAGCGCACAGTTCCACCGCCCGGTAGCCCAGATCCGCGCAGAGGCCGATCGCGTCCGTGACGGGAACGCCTCGCAATCCGTAGAGGCTGAACCCGAAACCGGCGGGAGATCGAGGGGCCGCGAGCAGCGGAGCGGGGAGTGTCGCGAGAAATCGGCGGCGTCGCATCCTCGACATGATCTCACTTCCATACGAGGCCGGTCGAGGCTCTGGATTTGCCCCGCGGTGCCGCCTCGCGTATCATTCGGGGAGTCCTTCTGTCACGGGGTTCCCAATGTTCCACCTACGTTCGATCGCGGCGGTGTTGTTGCTGCCCGCTTGTTCGATGGCGCAGGAAGCGCGCGCCACCATCATCGGCGAAGTCAAGGATCCGGCGGGAGCGCTGGTCTCCGGCGCCAACGTGCGAGCCGTCGCCAATGCGACCAACACGGTGGCGAAAGCGGTCACCAACGGGGCCGGCTATTTCGAGATGCCCTACCTGCTGTCCGGCGTCTATCGCGTCGAAGTGGAACTGCGTGGCTTCAAGAAGTCGGTGCGCGACGGGATCGAACTGCGGGTGAGCGACCGGATGACGCTGGATTTCGTCCTGGAGCTGGGCAGCGTCGCCGAGTCGGTGGTCGTGACGGGCGAGACTCCGTTGCTCGAGGCCTCCACCGCGTCGATCGGCATGGTGATGGACGAGCGCCGCGTGTCGGAACTGCCGGTGGTCGGCGGCAATCCCTTTTACCTGTCGAGGCTGGCTGCCGGGGTCCTGTCGAGCGGCGGACGTTCCGCGGGCAATCCGATGGACAATGGCGCCGCCACGGGAGTGATCGTCAACGGCACGCGCGCCAATTCGAGCGAGGTCAGCGTGGACGGCGCGCCGAACATGACCAACCGGTCGGCGGTCTTTTCCCCGCCCCAGGATCTGGTGCAGGAGTTCAAGATCAACACCGCTACCTACGACGCGGGCATCGGCCACGCGGCGGGCGCGTCCACCAACGTGAGCATGAAGTCCGGCGGCAACCAGATCCACGGCACCGCGTACTACTTCGACTCGCGCCTCCGCGCCGTGCCGTGGTTCACCAACAAGTTCATTTACGATCCCCGCACCGGCCCGATCAACCAGGAGAAGCGCGACCGCAACATCCCGTCCTGGTTCCACCAGCGCTGGGGCACGACGATGAGCGGCCCGGTGCGAATCCCCAAGGTGTACGACGGCCGCAACCGCACCTTCTGGACGTTCGGCTTCGAGGATTTGAACATCGACAGGAATCTCGGCTTCACCGGCACGGTTCCCACCGAACCGCACAAGAAGGGCGATTTCTCCGATCTATTGCGGCTGGGCTCTCGATATCAGGTCTACGACCCCTTCACGACCACCGCCGCCGCGAACGGCCGCTTTCAGCGGCAGCCGGTTCCGGGCAACGTGCTGCCCGCGTCGCGCGTCAGTCCCATCGCGACGCAGTTGACCGGGTTCTGGCCCGCCGCGAATCAGCCGGGCACCGAAGACTTCCGCCAGAACTTCTACCGCACCCGCACGATCGGACGCGAGAACTACACGGCCACCCAGCGCATCGATCACAACTTCACGCAGAGCAACCGGTTCTTTTTCCGCTGGAACAAGTCGCAGCACGACAACAAGACCGACACGCTTCCCGGTCCGGTCTTCCAGGACATTCTCGATCGCACGGGATGGGGAGCGGTGGCCGACGACGTGCACGTGTTCAATCCGGGGCTGTTGCTGAACGTTCGCTACTCGATCGCCTATCAGAACGACAACACCTCGCGAGGAACCCAAGGCTTCGACATCGCCACGCTGGGGCTGCCCACGTCGTTGCGCGACGAGATCAACCGGAAGCTGGATCCGAAAGGGCTCGCGTTTCCGAACGTAGCCGTGGATGGCGGCGCCTTCACGGCGTTGGGACTCGGCGGCGCAAGCCGGGGCGCGACCAACTACCACACCGCGTCGGCTACGCTCACGCGGATCGCCGGCAGCCACGCGACCCGCTATGGAAGCGAGTTCCGCCTGCAACGCGAGACGGGAATCGGATGGGGCAACGTGGCTCCGAACCTCGCCTTCGCCGGGACGTTCACGCGCGGACCGCTCGACAATTCGCCGGCCGCGCCCATCGGACAAGGGCTGGCGTCGATGATGCTCGGCATCCCCTCCGGCGGCACGATCAACAACAACGCGTCGCGCGCGGAGTCGTCCACGTATACGTCTTTCTTCGCGCAGGACGACTGGCGCGTCACGCCGCGGTTCACCATGAATCTGGGCCTTCGCTACGAGTACGAGCGCGCCCCCATCGAGCGATTCAACCGCTCCATCCGCGGGTTCGACTTCACCACGGCGAATCCGACGGCGGCGGCCGCGCTGGCCAACTACACGCGCAGCCCCATTCCCGAGGTTCCGGCGAGTGCGTTCCGCACGACCGGCGGGCTGGTCTTCGCGGGCGCCGGCGGCCAGGCGCGCACGCTGTGGAGAGGCGACCGCAACAACTTCGCGCCTCGCGTGGGCATGGCCTATCAGTGGAACAAGCGGACGGTGGTCCGCGCCGGATACGGCATCTTCTTCGACGTGAACGGAGTCGACCGGTTCGGAGTGAATCAGGGCGGATTCAACCAGCCGACCACGCTCGTTCCGACGCTCGACAATGGCATCACCTACGTGGGGACGCTGGCGAATCCCTTCCCCAACGGAATCGATACGGCGCGGGGCGCGGAGGGCGGGCTGAACACGTTCCTCGGCCGCGCGGTCAGCTTCTTCAACGAGAAGGCGCTGAATCCCTACATGCAGCGCTGGTCGTTCTCGATCCAGCGCGAGTTGCCCGGCAAGACGGTGGTCGACATCGCGTACGTCGGCAACCGCGGAACCAAGCTGCTGGTGAACCGCAACCTGAACGCCGTGCCGCGGCAGTACTTCTCGACATCGGCCACGCGCGATCAGGCCGCGATCGATTTCCTGAGCGCGCAGGTGAACAGTCCGTTCTTCGGAATCCCCGAGTACGCGGGAACGGGGCTGGCCAACCAGCGCGTGGGCCGCTCGCAACTGCTGCGGCCGTATCCGCACTTCGGCGACATCACGGTGGATCTGCCGGCCGGCTATTCGTACTTCCATTCGCTGCAGACTTCGGTGGAGAAGCGCTATTCGGCGGGGCTGAGCTTCCAGGCCAGTTGGACCTGGTCGAAGTTCATGGAGGGGATCAACTACCTGAACGACACCGATTCCTTCCTCGAGAAGGTGGTCTCGCCGCAGGATTTCACGCACCGGTTCGTGCTGAGCGGCATCTACGAGTTCCCGTTGGGCAAAGGCAAGAAGTGGCTCGGCGCGGCGAATCCGGTGATGAACGGCCTGCTCGGCGGATGGCAGTTGCAGGGATGGTACGAAGGCCAGACCGGCGATACACTCGGGTTCGGCAACGCGATCTTCACGGGTAGCTCGGCGAATATCGAACTGCCGTTGAGCCAACGCTCGGAGGTCCGGTGGTTCAATGTCGACGCGGGGTTCAATCGCGATCCGGCGAAGGAGCTCGGGTCGAACCTCCGGACGCTGAACTCGCGGTTCAACGGCGTGCGCGCGGACGGGATCAACAACTTCGACCTGTCGCTGTTCAAGAATTTCCGGCTCCGCGAGCGAGCCCGGCTCCAGTACCGGGTGGAGAGCTACAACTCGCTCAACCACGTTCAGTTCGAAGCGCCGGTCACGGGCCCGGTGAATACGGCGTTCGGCACGATCACGGCGGAGAAGGGCCACGGACAGCGTCAGATCACGATGACCCTCAAGCTGATTTTCTAGCCGGTTACAGCGACACCGGCCAATCGCGTCCACCCGGCTCGCCGGGACGCGTCTTGCCGGGCGGGAGGAAGTCGTAGGTTTCGTGCATCCACTGGCTGAGCCGGCGCTGCATGTCGTCCATCGCGTCGCGATGCGCGGGGCTGGTGGCGAGATTGTGGAACTCGTCCGGATCGGCATCCAGATCGTACAGTTCGAGCATCGGCCGCGAGGGCGCCATCATCTGCCTCTGGTTGGCGTTCAACCTCCCCCGGCGCGACTCCTCGAGGATCGAGTCCCACGAGATCGAGCCTTCTAAATCCCATGCCGGACGGTACGGAAAGTGGGGCGCGGCGTTGAAGATCAGCTTGTAGCGATCGGTGCGAGCCGCCCGGATCGGGTCGAAGTTGTCGTGCCAGTTGCGTTCGGCGAACACGGCCTCGCGCGGTGTGTACGATCCCCGGCCCGCCGCCAGATTCAGGAAGCTGCGCCCCTGCATCTTCGGCGGTTTGGCGATCCCGGCGGCATCCAGCCACGTCACGGGCAGATCCACGTGGCCGATCAGTTCGCGCCGAACGCCGCCGGGCGCGATCCGGCCGGGCCACCACGCGAGCAGCGGCACGTGGATGCCGGGATCGTAGCAGGTCCCCTTGGCGCGCGGAAACGGCATGCCGTTGTCGCCGGTGAACATCACCAGCGTGTTGTCCGCCACTCCGTGTTGGCGCAGCAGTTCGAAAACGCGGCCGCATTCGGAGTCCATTCGCGAGATTTCGTCGTGATAGTGCGCCAGGTCCTTGCGCACCTTGGCCGTGTCGGGCAGGAACGGCCGCACCTTCATCTTGGCGGGATCGTGGGGCGGATCGACCGCGCCGTCGGCGTAGGGCCGGTGCGGATCGATGAAGCCCACGTGGAGGAAGAACGGCCGGTCCTTCGGCCGCTTGTCGAAGAAGGTCTCGAACTTCGCGTTGCCGCCGTAGTGGTCGAACCGCTTGTCGAACTCCGGTCCCTGGTGGACCTTGCGGAATCCGCCGGTGAAGTAGCCGCGCTCCTTCAGCGGCTCGAGGAACGAGCGCTCCCACGGCGGCATCGGCGTGTGCAGGCGCGAGGTGGACGTGGTGTGCGGCGCGCAGCCGGTGAAGATGGACGAACGGTTCGGCGAGCATTGCGGAGACGTGACGAAGCACCGTTCGAAGCGGGCGCCCTCGCGCGCCATGCGGTCCAGGTTCGGCGTGCGGATGGCGGAGTTGCCGAAGCAGCCGAGATCGGGCCAGCTATGATCGTCCGATATCAGGAAGACGATGTTGGGCGGTGGCGAGCCGCCCTGGGCGAACGCGGGCGCGGCCGCCGATCCGAGCAACGAGCGGCGCGTCACCGGGAGATCCAGACCGGCGACGACCACGCCACCTGCTCATCCACCTGCTGGACGCGCACGTAGTAGTAGCTCCCCTTGGCGCCAAGCGGCTCGGCGTCGACGAAGCGGAAGCTGGCGTCCTGCGTCAGCGGATGCCGCGTGTGCACGAACTTGTTGTCGCGCACGATGTCGATCTGGCGGATCGGCTTGGTTCCCTTCACGTTGACGATCAGTTCGAGGCGGCCCTTGCCCAGCTTGACGATCTCGCCTTGCAGATGGTCGCGGCCGCCGGTTTGGAGGCGGTAGTCAAGCACGATGTTGTCGGTGGCGCCATAGGAGTGGCGCTTCTTCATCGCATCGAGCAGGCCTTCGCGTGTGAAGTCCGTCGCGATGGTGCATGCGTAAGAGATGTGCGTGGAAAGGTGATCGGACGCCGATTGGACGCCGAGCTTGTAGCCTTTCGCCCACGCGTTCCACACGTAGCCCGCGGGACGGAAGCCGCCGGGAGCCGACGCGAGATTGCCGCCATACGCGGCCTTGGGCGCGCCCTCGTACTCGGCGCTGACGCGGTCACCCTGGTAGATCTCGACCAGCGGCTCGACTTCGGGATCGTTGTCGCGCCAGTCGGTGCCCATGCTGCTGGCGGATGTGTGCGAGATCGCGATGCCGCCGTACTTCTTCAAGTACTCGTACAGCTTCGCCGCGCCTTCGCGGCCCTGGTTTTCGGCCGGCGGAATCGGCAGCGTGGGATTGCCGCGCTTGGTGAAGATCACGTTGCGATGGCCGTTCGGATAGACGACGCTGCGTTCGTAACCGTAGAGGGGCACGAACGTGCCGGGCAGCGAGAACAGGTCCACCGCCTGTTGCAGCAGCCAGTTCGGATAGGGGTTGTCCGGTCCGCCGAGGCCGTTATGTTCGCTGACCATCAGGTAGTCGAGCGAGGCGGCGTCGATCGCGTATCGATAGGCGTCGATCAACGAACCGTCGTTGTTGCCGTCCATCGAGAACTCGGTGTGGCGGTGGGTGTCGCCGCGATAGATCTTGTAGGTCTTGCCATCGACGGTCCAGGCTTCGGCGCGGATGCGTTGGAGGTCCTTCGCCTCGTCGGGCTGCACCGCGAACGCCTTCAATTCACCGCCCGGGCGCGGAGTCAACCGGGGCGGATCGGCCGCGGCGGATGGCAGAGGAACGCGCGCCGCATGGACGGCGCTGCGCTGGTAGAGGAAGTCCTCGAAGTCGCGATCGTCGGTGGAATAGGCGGCGTAGAGGGTTCCCGCGCCGCCGCTGGCGAAGCCGGTGCGCACATCCTGGCGCCCGCCGGAGAACGGCATGGTCACCGGTTGCGACCAGCCGTATCCTTCGTACGCGATGCCGTGGATCTCCCACGCGGCGCGATGCGCGGGCGTGTCGGAAGGCAGATCCTGGATGCGAAGGAATCGATGGCGGAAGAACAGCCACATGCGGCCCGTGCCGTCGCTTTGGAGAACGGGCAGGTCATTGTATCCGCGCAGGTGAGCGGGCAGGGATAGTTCGGGCGAAACGGCAGGCTGCATCCAACGCGTCCCGTCCCACACGGCCGCGTTCATGGTGCGCCAGCTATAGAGCGGCGTGCCTTCGCGCTTCACCAGGAACCCTGTGTCCTTGCCCCACTCGAAGCCGGATTCGTTCCACGCGACCCAGACGCGCCCCGCCTTGTCCACGGCGACGCTCGGATACGCTTCGAACTTGGGCGTGGAAGCGGCGGGATTGGCGGCGCTCCACTGGCCCCCGCGCCACGACCGCAGGATCACGTCGTAGTTGCCCTTGTCGTAGCTGTCCCACACCACATGGACGCCGCCCTTGGCGTCCGCGGCGATCGCGGGCTGCCAATCGTTGGCGGGCGATTCCGAGACTCTCTCCTCGGCGGACCAGGCCGATCCATCGTAGCGGCGCGCGAATACATCCGACTTTCCGTCGCGAAATCCCTGCCAAACGATCCAAACGTTTCCTTCGGAATCCGTTGTGGCGTTGTGGTAGATGTCCGGCTGCGGCGCCGTGGAAAGGCGCTCGACGTTCGACCACAAAGCGCCATCCCAACGCCGCGCGTAGAGATCGAAGTTGCCGTTCACTTGGGCGGACCAGACGAACCAGACATGACCGTTGCGGTCGCGAGCGGCCTTGACCAGGAAGATGTCGGAGTGGTCCTCGGAGACCTTGCGGGGCTGATCCCAGGAACGCCCGTCGAAGCGGCGCGCCATGACGTCGTTGCGGCCGTTGGCGAACTGGACCCAAGCGGTCCAGACTTCGCCGCCAGGGTGGGCGAGTACCGTCGCGAAGTCGGCGTCAGCGCCGTCGGGCGAGATCTTCTGGCTGGACGGGATACGTTCCACGGCAATGCCGGAGCCGAAGTTGCGCGCATCGCCGGCCTTCATCGCGAAGGGCGCGAACACCACGCGGACGCCGTTGGAGACGACGGTGACGCGAGTGGACTCGCTGCCTTTGACGTCGGCGATCACGCCCGGCGTGAGGATGAACTTTTTCTGGGGTTCGAGAGCCGGCGCTTCCCACGGGCGCTTGACGAAATTGGCGCCGCGACGCGTGGCGAGGTTGAAGCTCGAGCCGGCGGTCTTGTCGCCAGGGCGGGGCCGCCAATTGCGAAGTCCGGTGAGTTCGCCCGCGGTGACGGTGACCTCGCCGTCCCAGGCGCGAGGTTCGGTGTCGTCGATGCCGGCGTGGATGCGGATGGAGGCGGTGGACTCGTCGAGCGAGGGCGAGCTTTGGGAGAGGACCCGCGGCGGCCGCGTGGACCAGAATACGATGCCGCCGAGGGCGGCCAACGCGATGGACAAGATGCGTTTCATGGCTCTTGTCAAGGATACTGCGAATGAATCGTCAGGGAGCGTGCGAGATCACCGTCAAGGCCGGTACGCCGGCGTAGTCGCTCCGGTTATGGGTAATCAGCGGGGCGCCGGCGAGCACGGCTGTGGCCGCTACCCACGCGTCGGCGCACTGAATGGGGTGTCCGTGGGCCCGCGCCGAGAACGTCACCTCCGCCCATTTCCCGCAAAGCGCCCGAGTGTAAGGCATCACGGCAAACCTCTGGACGAAGTCGCGCAAGTGGCCGACGCGCTTCTCACCCCAGCGGGCCTCCAGCACCCAGCGGTCGAGTTCCGCAAGCGTCATGAACGAAATCATCGGAGTACGACCCACGAGGTCCGGGAGATAACCCGCAGCGACCAAGTGATTCTTGAACAGAAAGGACACGACGTCGGTGTCCACGACCACGGCCGAGCTCATGCGGCGCGTTTGGAGCGGTCATGGCCACGCCATTCGTCGAGGGCCGCCAGAAATTCCTCAACAGGTTCGTCTTCGGGCCAGAAGTCCCCCAGCAGAACGGTGGGATCCGAGATTGGACCTTTTCCTTGCTGCGCGAGCAGTTCTTCTATCGTTGGGTTCGCGTTGAAATCGTACCTCGGGTCGTTGGACCTGTCCATTCGCGATACCTCCATGATCCGATTGTAGCGGCTACGTCACCGCTCCACGTACCGGAAGCAGCCCTCGACATGATCGTCGACCATCCCCGCCGCCTGCATGAACGCGTAGCAGATCGTCGAACCCACGAAGCGGAATCCGCGCTTCAGCAGATCCTTCGACATCGCATCCGACTCCGGCGATTTCGCGCGCACCCGCTCGCGAGTCATCCCCGCCGGATCGCGAAGAGTCCGGCCGCCGGTGAAGCTCCAGATATAGGCGTCGAACGTGCCGAACTCGCGTTGCGCTTGGAGGAATCCGCGGGCGTTGTCCGGCGCGGCGTGAACCTTGAGGCGGTTGCGCACGATGCCTTCGTCAGCCAGCAGACGGTCGAAGTCGCTCTGCTCGTACCGCGCGATCCGCTCGGGATCGAAGCCGTGGAACGCGCGCCGGAAATTCTCCCGCTTGCGGAGAATGGTGATCCAGCTCAAGCCCGCCTGGAATCCCTCGAGCATCAGCAGTTCGAACAGCGCGCGGTCGTCATGCAGAGGCACGCCCCACTCGTGGTCGTGATAGGCGGTATAAAGAGGATCGTCTCCGCACCACCAGCAGCGGTTCATGGCTTGCCCACCAACACGAGCCGCACGTCCATCACGTTGGTCCGCGTGGGGCCGGTCTTGATCAGATCGCCGAGCGCGTCGAAGAAGTGGTAGGAGTCGTTGCGATCCAGAAAATCGCGCGCCGATAGGCGGGCGTCCACCGCGCGCGCCAGGGTCGAACCGTCGGCGATCGCACCCGCTGCGTCCGTTGGACCGTCAGTGCCGTCGGTGCCGCCGCTCAGCACCACCGTATCCGGCAGCCCCGCGATATCGAGCGCGGCCGCCAGTGCGAACTCCTGATTCCGTCCGCCGAGCCCCGCCCCGCGAATAGTGACCGTGGTCTCGCCACCCGTGATCACGCAGACAGGCGGCCGCGCGGGATGGCCCGAGGCGTGCACTTCCCGCGCGATCGCAGCGTGCATGCGAGCCACGTCGCGCGTCTCGCCTTCGATGAAGGTGGACAGTTGCAACGGCTTGTAGCCGAGTTCGCGAGCCTTCACCGCCGCAGCTTCCACGGCCAAGCGGTTGCTGCCCACGATGAGGTTGTTGGTGCGGCGGAAGGCGGGATCGTCCGCTTTGGGCGTCTCCTCGATCTCGCCGCGCGCGCCGGATTCGATCCGGTCGCGGACGGACTCGGGTACGCGCGCCAGAAGGCCGAAGCGTTCGAGAATCGCGCGGGCATCCGCGAATGTCGAGCGATCGGGCACGGCGGGGCCCGATCCGATCGAATCCATCGAATCGCCGATGACGTCGCTCAGCATCAGCACGATCAGCGTGGCCGGGTGCACCAGGCGCGCGAGTTGCCCACCCTTGAACGACGAGACGTGCTTGCGGACGGCGTTGATCTCGTGGATGTTCGCGCCCACCTCGAGCAGCATCCGCGTGGTGGCCTGCTTCTCGCCGAGCGTAATCGGTGGAACCGGCGCGGGAGTGAGCGCCGATGCGCCACCCGAGATCAGGCACAACACCAGATCGCGCGGACCGGCCTGCGTCGCGATCTCGACGATCCGCCGCGCGCCTTCCACTCCCGCTTCGTCGGGCACGGGGTGTCCACACTCGTGCACTCGGATACGGCGCAGCGGAGCGCCATGGCCGTATTTGACGTTGAGGAAGCCGGACGTCACGCGGCGGCCGAGCACCTTTTCGACGCCTTGCGCCATGGCGGCGCTGGCCTTCCCGGCGCCGATCACGTAGATGTTGTCGAAGTCCGCGAGTTGGTAGCGTCGCGCGCCGGCCACCAGGGTCT
Source organism: Acidobacteriota bacterium (assembly GCA_005808475.1). Classification (GTDB taxonomy): domain Bacteria; phylum Acidobacteriota; class Terriglobia; order Bryobacterales; family Bryobacteraceae; genus SYLY01. The sequence goes on along the minus strand of SYLY01000171.1, from coordinate 24,735 downwards.
CGCCATCGCGGCGGAGGAATCGCAGCACGGCCTCCACCGGATCGGCGGCCTTCAGCGCGGCGCGGAAGATCGCGAGCGCGTCCTTTCGAATGCGTTTCGTCACCTCTCTAGCGTCGCTCGGAAGGCCATCGATATGCCACTCGGCCTCGCCGTGCTACGGTAGTTGCTTGGGCCGCATCCGGGTATTGTCGGACGTTGTCGCCAACAAGATCGCGGCGGGAGAAGTCGTCGAACGCCCCGCCTCGGTCGTCAAGGAACTTCTCGAGAACTCGCTCGACGCGGGATCGTCCCGCGTACGCATTGATGTGGAAGCCGGCGGACGGCGCCTCATCCGCGTTTCCGACGACGGCAGCGGCATGCTGCGCGACGACGCGCTGCTGGCGTTCGAACGCCACGCTACGTCGAAACTCAGCGATGTGAAGGATCTGCTCTCCATCGCGACGCTCGGGTTTCGCGGCGAGGCGCTGCCTTCGATCGCCTCGGTCTCGCGCCTCACTCTCGAGACACGCTCGCCGGATGAAACCACGGGCACGCTGGTCGAGATCGCAGGCGGACGCATCGTGCGGTGCGAGGAAGCCGCGCTGGCGCAGGGAACCATCATCGCGGTCCGCGACCTCTTCTTCAACGTCCCCGCGCGGAAGAAGTTCCTTCGGTCGGAGCAGACCGAACTGGCGCACATCGCGCAGTTGGCGACGCACTACAGTCTGGCGTATCCGGACAAAGCGTTCGAACTCCGCCACCAGAACTCGGAGTTGCTGTACGTGACCCCGGTCACCGCGATCCGCGACCGCGTGTTCCAGGTGTTCGGATCGCAGGTGATGGAGGACCTGGTCGAACTGCCCGCGGTCACGCGCGATATCACGATCGACGAAGAGGACGAGAACGGCACGCGCTTCTTCCGGCTGCGCGGATTCGTATCGCGCCCGCAGGTGCAGAAGTCCAACCGCAACTCGATCTTCCTGTTCGTCAATGGACGGATGATTCGCGACCGGCTATTGATGCACGCGCTGAACGCCGCCTATGCGAGTCTGATCCCGGGCAATGCGTTTCCGTTCGCCCTGCTCTTCTTCGAGTGCTCGCCAGAGGAGGTGGACGTGAACGTTCACCCCTCGAAGACCGAAGTGCGATTCCGGCGCAGCGGCTTCGTGCACGACTTCGTTCGGGACGCCGTCCGGTCGGTGCTCACCGCGGCGAGGCCCGTTTCCTCGCTGCCGCTCGCGCCGGTTCCGCGTCAGGGCGCGGCGCTGCCCTACTCCGAGTTCACGCAGAAGTTGGAGGACTTCCGCTATACCGAGCATGGTCCTGCCCAGCCCGAAGCCGCGCCGGAAGCCGCTCCTGCCGGCGCGCTCCCCGATTTCACGCTCCGGGAACCGCGCCGGTTCTCGCCGGGGCGGCTCGACTTCAGCGGGCCGGCGATCGCGCCAGAGGGTCCACCGGTCCAGACCGCGCCGCCGCCGGTGCGATCGAAACGAGTGCCCGATACGCACGGCGCGCTGCCGGAGGGACTGGCGGCCGAACCGTCGCCCAGCCTCGAGGTCCTGCGCGATCTGCGGCCGATCGGCCAGCTTCACGACAGCTTCATCGTGGCCGCCGGGCCCGACGGCCTCTGGATCGTCGACCAGCACGTGGCGCATGAGCGCATCCTGTTCGAGAAGGTGCTGCGGCAGATGGGATCCGGCCAAGTGGAAAGGCAGAGCCTGCTCATGCCGATTCTGCTCGAACTGAACGCCACCCAGCAGGTGGAATACTCGCGGATCGCCACCGAACTCGAGGCGGTGGGGTTCGAGATCGAGCCGTTCGGTCAGCGCACGATTTCCGTGAAGGCCGCGCCAGCCGACATCGGGTTGGCCGAGATCGAACGAGCGATCCTCGAAATCCTGGACCTGGCGGAAGAGGAACTGCGCCACGGCTCGTTTGAGGACGTGCGGCGCGACATGGCCGCTTCCATCGCATGCCGGGCCGCGATCAAGATCAACATGGCGCTCGACATGACGAAGATGCGATGGCTGTTGGCGGAACTGGCGGAGACCGAGTTTCCGATGAGCTGCCCGCATGGGCGGCCGATCGCGCTACGGTATGCCACGCGTGAGATATTGAAGGGATTCCACCGGATCTAGGGGCGACGGGGTACCATGCAATGGATGCTCCGGTTTTTGCTCGCTCTCGGCGCTATTCTGCCGGCCGCCGCCGCCGATTGGATTCAACTGTTCGACGGCAGGACCTTCGCCAACTGGATCGATCCGTCGAAGCTCTCGCCCCCGGGGGATTCGTGGACCATCGAGGACGGGGCGCTGAAATCGCGCTCGCATCCGAAGCTTCGCGAGGACCTCGTATCCAAGGACAAGTTCGGCGACTTCGAGCTCGAGTGGGAGTGGAAAATCGCCGCCAATGGCAACTCGGGGCTCAAGTACCGCATCCAGGACTTCGCCACGCTCACCAGCGCCAACCGGCCGCCCGGCATGAAGCGATTCGAGGAATGGCCCGATTGGGTGCTTTCCAAGGGGCTGTCCGACCGCTCCAAAATGAAGCCCGGCGACGACAACCAGATCTACGTGATCGGCTTCGAGTTCCAGATGATCGACGACGGCGGCCACGCCGATGCGCGTAGAGGCGGCCTGTATCAGGCGGGCAGCCTGTACAGCATGGTGGGCCCAGCCAAGCCCGCCGCCAAGGCGGTTGGCCAGTGGAACCAGTCGCGAGTGGTGCTGCGAGGCAGCCACGTAGAACATTGGCTCAACGGCGCCAAGGTGGTGGATACGATGCTCGACGCCCCGGTGGTGAGCGAAACGCTCGCCAAGCGGTGGACGAAATCGTCCCGCGCGTATGAACTGCTGGTGAAGCAGCCGCGCAAGGAAACGCCGGTCTCGCTGCAGAACCACAACGACGAGGCGTGGTTCCGGGCGATCCGCATCCGCCGGCTGTAGCGCATGGCGCCGGGCTCCGCCGCTCGAACCGACGCGGCCATTCTCGTGGGCTTGCTCGCCTGGACGGCGTTCTCTCTCCGGGCGGTCGATCTGTCCGCCCCGCCGTATGAAGACGCGGCGATGCTGCTGCGCTACTCCGAACACGTGGCGGACGGCCTCGGCATCGTGTGGAATCCGGGCGAGCATCCGGTGGACGGCGCGACCGACTTCCTGTTCATGCTGATGGTGGCCGCGTTGAAGCGGGCCGGCGCCGAGGCGGTCGCGGCGGCGCGGCTATTGGGGCTCACTGCCCACCTGGCGGCGGTGGCGGCCGTCTATCTCGGCATTCGCCGGCTGTCGCCCGCGCCGGCGTGGTTCGCTGCCTGGGCCGCCGCGTGGCTGGGAGCGGGCACGGGAGTGGCCTACATCGCCGCCGGATTCGGAACGCCGGTCTTCGCGCTTTCCGCATGCCTGATGGCGGCGCTGGCGATCCGGATCGACCGGGTTGGCGAGACTTGGCGCCGCGCCGCGGTGTTTGCTGTTCTTGCGCTCGCCACCGGACTGATCCGTCCCGATGGAGCGGCGTTGGCGGGGATGTCGTGGCTCGGGCTCGTCCTCGGCTCGCGCGAGCCGCGCCGCAAGACGATCCTCGCGTTTTTGGCCGTCTTCGGCTTGGCCGGAGGCGCCTATTTCCTCTGGCGATGGAGCCTGTTCGGTTATCCGCTTCCGAACCCCGCCTATGTCAAGGCGTCGCGCCTGCCGTTGATCCAGGCGATCGGAGTATCCACCTCCCGTTTACGCGAACTGGGCCTGGCGCCCTGGCTGTTGTTCGCCTACTCGATCTGGCCGGCGCCGCGGCGGACTCTCTCCTACGCGCTTCCCGTGTGCGCCTACATCGCGATGTGGTGTCTGATGGCGGACGACACCAACTACAAGGCCCGGTTTCAGTACGCCGTGCTTCCGATGATCCTCATCGCCGGACCAGCGGCCGGATGGCCATCGTTGCGGCCGCTGTGGGATCGCGCGTGGGCCGCCTTGACCTCCGCGCAGCGAACCGCCGCGATTGCGGTGGCCCTGGCTTGGGCCGCGATTTCGCTCCAGCAGCAGCAATTCGCGGCCTCGTACGAGCCGGCATCGCCCGGCATCCCGGCGGCGGCAGCCGTCCTACGCGACTATCGGGGCCAGAACTGGACCCTCGGCACCACGGAGGCGGGGCTGCTCCCGCTCATCTCCGGATGGCGCTCCATCGATACCTGGGGTCTCAACGACTCCCACATCGCCCACCGCGGCTTGGACGCCGCCTATCTCGACCGGAGCCGCCCCGCGATCCTTATGTTCAACGGTGTTTATGCGCCTCTCGCGGCCGAGGACGATCACGCCTGGAATCGCATGAACGCCACGCTGCGATCCTATGCCGAGGCTCGCGACTACTGCCTTTTGTTCGCCTATGGCGAGTCTCCGCACCGGCACGTGCATCACTACTACATTCGCGGCGACATCGCGGCCGGGTATCCGGACCTGCTGGCCCGCCTGCGCTCGATCCCCTACCGCGCGGGCTACATGATCGCCGGCGTGCCGTCCGTCGACTTCGCCGATGGTTCGCCGCGAGCGTGTCCCGCCGCGCCATAATCGATCATGACCCGCCGCGATCTGGCCCTGGCGCCGCTCATGCCTTTCGCCGCCGCGCAACAGCGCAAGCCTCGAGTGGCGTGCATCCTCAATGCCTACTTCCCGAATTCGCACGCCGATGTCTTCATGAGCCGGCTGCTGGAGGGATACCGGTTGAACGGGCAGTCCCACCGGCCGCGCGTCGAGGTGGCTTCCCTCTACGTCGACCAGTTCCCGTACAACGACATGGCGCGCGACCAGGCGGAGGAGTACGGCGTCAAGATATATCCGTCCGCCGCCGAGGCGGTCCGGCTGGGCGGCTCCAAGATCGCGGTGGATGGAGTGGCGATCATCGGCGAGCACGGCGACTATCCCCGCACGCCGCGCGGAAACTTCATGTATCCGCGCCGCCGCCGTTTCGACGAAGTGGTGGACGCGATGAAAGCGGACGGCCGCGTTGTGCCACTGCTGAACGACAAGTACTTCGCCTACGAGTGGGCCGATGCCCGGCACATGTACGATCGCGTGCGCGAGTTGCGCATTCCGTTCCAGTGCGGGTCCACTCTGCCACTCACCTGGCGAAGGCCGCCGCTCGAATTCGCGCCCGGCACACGGTTCGACGAGCTGCTGGCGGTGAGTTTCAGCGATCTCGAGGAACACGCCTACCACGCCATCGAACTGCTACAGGCGATGGCGGAAAGGCGCGCGGGCGGCGAGACGGGCGTGGCCGAGGTCCGCTACGCCGAAGGAGACGAAGTGTGGAAACTGGCGAAGGAGGGGCTCTGGTCGCGTCCGCTCCTCGACGCCGCGCTGACCCGCCGCGTGAACCCCGCGCCGCCCGGCAAGGGGCAGAAGCCCGAGGCGATCTTCGTCCGGTACAACAGCGGACTCCGCGCCTCGATCGTCAACCTGAACGCGAGCACGCGCGACTACCTGTTCGCCGCCAAGGAAACGGGCCGTGCCGAACCGCGCTCGTCGTGCTTCTACATCCAGCTCTACAACCACAATCACTGGAGCTTCATGGTTCGCAAGTTCGAGGATCTGGTGATCTCCCGCAAGCAGCCCGATCCGCCGGAGCGGACCTTGGTCGCCAACGGGATCATGCTCGCTGGGCTCGAGTCGCGGCTGCGCGGCGGCAAGCTGGTGGCAACACCGGAGATGGCGGTATCCTACCGGGTCTGAGCGGTCGCGATATCATCGATCCGATGACGAGAGGCCTCTTCGTTCCCCTTTTACTCGCCGCCGCGGCCGCCGCGCAGCCGCTCATCCGGCACGTCGATGTGTTCCGCGCCGGCGTGGATGGTTACCACGCCTATCGGATTCCCGCGATCGTCACGGCGGCTGACGGATCGCTGGTGGCTTTCGCCGAGGCCCGCAAGGAGAATCGCGGCGATCCTGGAGCCGGCGACATCGACTTGGTGGCCAAGCGCAGCACCGACGGCGGAGCCACATGGGCGGCGATGCAACTCGTGGACGACCCCGGCGTGAAGTGGTCGGCGTCGAATCCCACTCCCGTGCTCGACCGCTCCAACGGCCGGCTCTGGATTCTGTACAACCGTTGGGAACCGGGGTACGGCACGGACAAATCGAAGCCGGGTACCTCGAACAATCAGACCTGGGCGCGATTCAGCGACGATCATGGCAAGTCGTGGTCGGCGCCGCGCGACCTCACCCGCGCCACGCGCGATTACGATCAGTGGGGCGCGATCTTCCTCGGTCCGGGCGGCGCGATCCAAACGAAGTCCGGCCGGCTGCTGGTGCCGTCGGCCATGAAACACGATGCGTTCCATTTGCAGGGCTGGACGGGGAGCGCACCCGGTCCGGTGGGAGTGATGCGCGCATACGCGATCTACTCCGACGACCACGGCGCGACGTGGAAGCGCGGGGACCTTTGCGGAGCGCTGACCAACGAAAACCAGTTCGTCGAGCTTGCCGACGGAGCCGTGATGATGGACGCGCGGCAGAATTCGGGACCGCGCCGTTGGAATCTGGTCAGCGCAAACGGCGGCGAGTCGTGGTCCGCGGCGCTTCCGGGCCAGGAACTCGGCGCGGTGGCCACCTCGATCGAGCGGTTCACGCTGAAGTCCGCGGGAGCCGATCGCGACCGCCTCATCTGGACCGGACCCACCGGCCCCGGCCGCAAGCACCTGGTGGTGCGCGTGAGTTACGACGAAGGACAGACGTGGACCGGCGAACGCGTGCTTTACGGCGGCCTGGCAGCCTATTCGGACGCGGCGATCCTTCGCGACGGAACCGCCGGGATTCTTTGGGAGCGCGGCGTAAGCGGGTCGACGCAATTCGTCACATTCACGCGATTCGACCGCGAATTCCTAGAGCCGCCCGGATCGGCGATTCCGAATTCGCGTTGATCGCGATCTCACGCTCAATCGTTGTTCGAACGGAAGCCGATGCGATTCTTCTTCGGATGGTCTTTCAGGGCTTTCATCTCGCTCGCAACGTGGCCGAGTTCCTCCAAGATCACCTCGATGGCGGAGGTGGTCCGGCTCCGGCCGTACTCGAGTTCCTCGATTCTCGCCACCATCGCCCTGTTGGACGCGACGACTTCGCGCATTCTGACGAAAGCCCGCATGATCCCGATGTTCATCTGAACCGCGCGGCTGCTCTTCAATACCGAGGACAGCATGGCGACGCCAAGCTCGGTGAACGCGTGCGGCAAGTACTTGCCGTACTTCCCGCGGCCGCTGTTCAAGATCACAATTTGTGATCTTAAAACGTCGTCTTCGTCGGCCGTCAACCGGAACATGAAGTCGTCCGGAGATCGTTTTATATTCCGCCGCACGGCTTGATTGAGCGCTCTCGTTTCGACCTTGATACAGGGCGGCGAGATCGCGATCGAGGATCACCTGCTGGCTTCGGATCGAGCGAATCAGCGGCTCGACCGGCGCGACGAGTTTCTTGGAACGCCTGGAAACGGCCACGATTGACGACTTTATCCAATCGTGGGTTCCCGGTCAAATGGACGTGATCGACGGGGTGCGCGACAGGGCCGGCTATCCGTGGCGTATCCTGATCGACATGGACACGCTGTCACCCGCCGGGCGTTCCGAACGTATGAGCCGCGTCCGTAGCAAGGACACCAAGCCCGAGTGGACAGTTCGCCGGCTGGCGCACTCGATGGGCTACCGGTACCGCCTCCACGATGCGCGGCTTCCCGGCAAGCCCGATCTCGCCTTCCCCGCCCGCCGCAAGGCGATCTTCGTGCACGGCTGCTTCTGGCACCGCCACGGCAAACGCTGCCCATTGACCCGCCTGCCCAAATCGCGACTCGATTTCTGGCGTCCGAAACTGGAGCGAAACCACGAGCGCGACGCGATCAACCGCCGGCTGCTACGAGCGGCGGGATGGCAAGTCCTCACCGTTTGGGAATGCCAAACCGGCGACGCGGAGCGGCTGGGCGCGCGGATCGCCGCGTTCCTCGGATAGAGGGAACGTGGTCTACCGCGAGGCGTCCCCGGGTCCGGCGCTCGCTCCCTACGTCTTGCTCTACTGGGATCTCGAGGGCGCGGCCGCCGGCCCGGAGTGGATCTTCCCCGATGGCCACATGGAAATGATCTGGCATTATCGAGATCCGTTCCACCGCGCCGGCCGGGGCGGCTGGAAACGCCAGCCGCGCTCGATCCTGGCGGGCCAGATCGAACAGCCTCTCTGCGTCGCGCCGGATGGCGCCGCCGGAGCCACCGGCGTCCGATTTCGTCCGTTCGGCGCGCGGGCGTTCCTTCCATTCCCGGCGCATGAAGCGCGCGGCCTGGTGGAGGCGCTCGATTCGTTTTTGCCCACGCCCGAGTTGCGCGAGATGGAGGAGCGGATCGCGTTGGCGAGCGGCTTCCCGGCCCGCGTGGCGCTGATCGAGAGCTTCCTGCGATCGCGCCTTCGTCCAGCCGCGCCGCCTCCGCATGGGGTGAGTCCGCGCCAGTACCGCCGCCGGTTCCTCGATGCCGTGGGCGTGGGCCCCAAAACCTTCGATCGCATCCAGCGATTCCAGCGCACATTGCGCGCACTCGGCGGCGGCGCCCCGGCGGACGCGGCGCTCGATGCCGGATACTTCGACCAGGCGCACATGATCCGGGACTTTCGCGAGTTCGCCGGCATGACGCCCGGCCAATACCTCCGCGTCCGCCGGGGCGAAACCCACTGTCCGTTTTTTCCAATCGCGGCCGGCGCGCCGCGGGTTATCTTCGAGAAATGAGACGCACACTTCTCCTCATCGCCGCGGCGCTCTCCGCGGCCGAACCGCAACTGCCCGCGTTCTTCACCGGATGCTGGGAGATCCGGACGCCTTCGATCGTGATTGAGGAGCAATGGATGAAGCCCGCAGGCGGGATGATCGGCATGAGCCGCACCGTGAAGAACGGCAAGACGGTAGGCATCGAGTTCATGAAGCTGGAGGCCAAGGACGGCGGCGTTTACCTGATCCCCACCAACGAAGGCGGAACCACTCCGTTCAAGGCCGTCAAGCTGACCGCCACCGAGGCGGTGTTCGAAAACCCCAAGCACGACTTCCCCCAGCGCATCCTGTACCGGAGCGAAAACGGGGGGCTTTTCGCGCGCATCGAGGACATGAGCGGCAAGAGGGGCCAGGACTTCCCGTACAAGCGTGTAAGCTGTCCTTAGATGCGATTCATCGTCCTGCTGCTACCCGCGATCGCTTACGCCCAGATCGACATTGGCGGCCGCAAGCAGCTCTTCATCGACCACAAGTTCATCGAGGCGGCGGAGGGCATCCGGCTCACGCCGCACGCGGCCCGGTCCACACGCGAGAGGGTGCTGCAAGCGGACGCGCCGTGGGAAAAGGACGCGATCATCGGAAGCTACGATTCGGTGCTCGAGGAGAATGGCAAGATCCGGCTCTGGTACCACGTGATGGCGGGCGAGCATCCTCCTGGCACGAATCCGCCTTTCATGGGAGTCGCCTACGCGGAGTCGTTGGACGGGGTTCATTTCACCAAGCCCGCGCTCGGGCTCGTGGAGTGGAACGGGTCGCGAGCCAACAACCTTGTCATGCCGCCCGATCCGTCTCTCGCCAGCCTCGGTGGTGGTTCCGTGATGCGCGATTCGAATCCGAACTGCCCTCCCGGCGAGCGCTACAAGTCATGGTCGAAGCTCTACGGCAAACCGGGCTCGCCTCTGCGGGGTCCGCATCGTGTCTGGTATTCGCCCGACGGACTCCGCTGGAAACCCTACGAGGGCCGGGTGACCGGACTCCGCGCGGCGGACACGCAGCCTTCCTGGTTCTGGGATCCCCGCGTGGGCCGATACACCGGCTATAGCCGCGAGTGGGTGCGGGAGAAGGCCGGGTTCGGCGCGCGAATGGCAAGCTACAACGAGTCGGACGACATGCTGCGATGGGACTCGCCCTACATGGCGCTGTTCCCCGATGAGCGCGATTTCGCCGCCGCGCCCGCGTCAATGATCGACATGACACGGATCCGCGTGAAGGGCGAGGACGTGCTTCCCCAGCGGATGACGCGCACCGGCGCCGCGGTGGTGCGGGAAGGCGAGGATCAAGTGCTGACGCCCAGCGCTCCGGCCGATTTCTACGGACCGGGCGTGTTCCCCTACGAAGGCGTCTATATCGCCGCGATCTCGATGTTCTATCATTGGTCTGGCGCGGGTTCGCGCGATGCTTGGCCGAGCACCGCCGACGTCCATCTGGCGGTGAGCCGCGATGGGCGCCACTTCACCCGAACCGAGCCGAGGCGGCCCTTTCTTTCCACTGGTCCCGACGGTGCGTTCGACTCGAAGTGGGTCTGGGCGATGCCGAATCCGGTGCGGCGGGGCGACGAACTGTGGTTCTACTACTTCGGGACAAATCGCGATCACTCGGACCGCGTCGATTCCGGCGCCAAGACGAAGGAAGGCGCGATCGGGCGGGCCGTGTTGCGGCTGGACGGATTCGTCTCGGCGGAAGCGGACTACGAGGGCGGATGGCTCACGACGCCGCCCGTTCGATTCCAGGGAACGCGCCTCGAGTTGAATCTCGACGCCGGCGCGGGGGGATCGGCGCGGGTGGAGATCACCGAGGAATCGGGAAGGCCGATCCCCGGTTTCACGATTTTCGACTCGGACGAGATGAGCGGAGACTCGGTTCGCAAACCGGTGGCCTGGGGCGGCAATCGCGACGTTTCGGCGCTGGCGGGCCGCCCGGTGCGGCTGCGGTTCAAGCTCCGCGCGGCGCGGCTGTACGCGTTTCAGTTCGTCACCTGATTCAATCCAACACGCGCACGAATTCGGCCACCACGCGGCAGCGGGAATCCTCCGCCAGGTCCCAGGCTTCGAAGTCCGGGTTGAGCGGTTCGAGCCGGATGCTCTCGTGCCGCCATCCGTCCGGATCGACGGTCTTCTTGCTGATCCAACGTTTGACCGTGTACCGGTTGCCACCCGCTTCGCTTTCGTCCTGGTTCTCGACCAGCACGCGCTTGCCCTGCCGCGTCCCCACCACGTTGCCGCGGAATACGCAAAGGCTCCCATCGGGGATGACGGGCTCCATCGACCGGCCCTCCACATGGGCAACAAACATGTCCTCGGTCAGGCGCATTCCGTCCGGAGTCTCGACCCAGCCTTCTTCTTCCGCCTGCAGCTCGCCCCAGTGGCCCGCGGCCGCGCGGCAACTATAGACGGGCAGATGCGTGCGGAATGGCCGCACATCGGTGGGCACCGACCGTTCGTAGAGCAGACGGAGCGTGCTTTCGAACCTCCCCATCGCGACCGGCTTGCGCTCGGAGACGCGGATGGAATTCGACAAAGTGTCCTCGAGCCAGGCGAGGAGCTCCTTCGCCGGTCCCTCGCGCGCGCGATCCTCGAGCGAAGCGGCAAGCGCCTGGAAAACCTCGACCTCGTCCGGGCCCGCCACCCGATCCCAATCCCGCCGGAGCCTTACTCCCAAGCGGCCACTCTCCGGATCGTGGAGCAGGACACCGATCGGCTGGGGCGGAATTCCAGGCAGGGCCGCCTCGAGCAGTAGATACTCCACCCTGGACATCGCCCCGATGGTCATGGAATCGCTCCCCGGATCCTTATCGACCTGCCGCCTACGGATTGTAGGGGTAATAGCCTTCGCGATGCCGGATCCTCAGGTTCGGATAGCCTACGACCTCGACGCGCAGCTTGCGGAAAACCTTCGCCGAATCGGTGTCGCCGGGCGCGTACCGGATCACGTACTGCGTGGTGATCTCGCCCGCCACGTTCGCGATGGCCCGGAACATCCCCTTGGCGATCTCCGACGCATACCCACCCGTGCCCACCTTGATCGCGTAGTTGCCTTCGTCGGACGGGGTCGACAGGTAGCCCGAGATGTCCTTATATAACCCCTTGTTGAGCGGCGCCTCGACGCGTCCACCCGTCGCGTCGGTGAGCTTCAAGAGCAACTTCTCGCCTTCCGACACGAATCCGAACGCCACCGTGCTCACCCCATAGATGGTGACCAGGTTCCGTTGCGCTAATTCCTGAACTTCCTCGAGACCCTTCTTGCTCGCCGAATCGTGACCGTCGCCGATGATCACGATGATGCGCCTCGGCTCGATCGGTTCGCCCTTGACCAGGTCCCGGCTGGTGCACGCCATGTACACCGCGTCGAACAGCGCCGCGCCGCCACCCGGTTTGATCTTGCGAATCTTCGCCATGATCGACTCGGGGTCGCTCGTCGTGTTCACCTGAAGCTCGGCCTCGGTGCCGTAGCTGACCAGATAGCCCGAATACTTCTTGTCCCCTGGAAGTAGCGTCTGCACCAGGTCGATGGCCGCTTCCTGGAATACTTTCCAGTGCTGCCGGCTGGCGTTGGAAACATCGAGCAGAAAACCGATGACGATCGGCTGATTGCGCTCGCGATTGAAGTATATGATCTTCTGTTCCCGGCCGTCCTCGAAGATCTTGAAATGCTCCTGGTCCAGGTCGCTGACGAACCGTCCCTTGTCGTCGGTGACGGTTATGGGAACGATGACCTCGGTGGTCGACACCTTGATCGGAGCCACCGGCGGCAATTTCGGGTCGTCGACCTTCGCTTCCTGCCCAGCCACGATGGAAGCCGGAAGCAGAGACAGCATCGTACGGCGCAGCATCCCTGAGAACCTCGTTTCACCACGATCATAGCACCGCGCGCCGGGGAAGGGGCCGGTATTGAGCCGGCCCCTCTGAACGGGGTCAGAACGAGTAGCGCAGCACCAACTGCAGCGTGCGGCTATTGGACTGGAACGCCAGATCCGGCCGCATGAACACAGAGTTGTTCACCGCCGCCGGAGCCGCGCCCGACGCCCGCTGGAAGCCGGCCAGCAACAGGTTCGTCGCCGCCGTCGTCGTGCGCGACCGCCCCGCCGCCGTGTTGGGGAAGCCCGGCGTGTACTGCGAATGGTTGAAAGCGTTGTAGGCCTCGGCCCGGAACTCCACCGCGTGCCGTTCGGTCACGTTGATCCGCTTGCCCAGCGTCAGATCGAAGTTGTTGATCCCGGGAAGCCGAATCGTGTTGCGGCCGGCGTTCGGGTAAGAGCCCTGACCGGCCAGGATGTAGCGCGCGCCCGGATTCTCCGCCAACCAGCCGACGATGCGGCTCCGGTCGGCCGCCACGTTCGGATCGCACGCCCCGCCGCCGCGGCACAGCGCGCGAACGCCGGAGGCCGAGTTGGCGTCGCCCGCCGGGTTAATGATCGTGCGGTCGCCCGCATTGTCGCCGTTGCCGTTGGAATCGACCCCGGAGCGGACCGTCCCCCATGCGCCCGTTTCCGCCGTGTAAATTCCGGTGAACGTCCAGTTGCCCAGCATATTCCTGCGGAGAAAATCGCTATTCTTGAACCACGGCGTGTCATAGACCCACGCCATCGTGAGGCGATGCCGCCGGTCGAGCGCGGAAGCGGCGCGTTCCGGCCGCAGGTTGAAGAAGTCCTGCGGACGGCGAGGCGTGAGCACCGTACTGAACAGCGCGGCGGTGGAATCGTCGATGTTTTTCGACCACGTGTACGCCATGTTCATCTGCAACCCGCGCGAGAAGCGCCGCGTGAGTTGCGTGGCCAACCCGTGGTAGCTCGAGTTGCCCTGTGGCGTGAACGCGGTGATCGTGCTGCCGAATCCCTGCGGCGCCAGCGTGTTGCTGTTGAACGTCAGAAAGTCCGAAAGCGAGCTGCGCAAGCCATCGATCTCCCCCTGGCCCGGCCGTTGCAAGTACGTCGGCAGGAACGAGCCCGACGCGGCCGTCGCGCGAGCAGCCCGGTTCGGCTGGATCTGGAACGGCAGATGGATGCCGCGGCTGCCGAGATAACGCACTTCGACCGTGTAGTCCTGCTTCAGCACGCGCTGGACGCCCACGTTCCACTGCAGCGAGTAAGGCCGCAACTGGTCGGGGATCCACGACGAGGTGGCCGCCCGCGCCCGCGCTGGATCGGAGACCGGCTGAGCGATATTCGGGATGGCGCCGCTGCCGAGAAAGTTCGGCTGATTCGCCCGCGTGATCTGCGCATCTACCGTGGTGAAAAACTGGGGCGGCAAAGAGTTCACCCCCAGATTCTGGTAGACCTGATCGTAGCCCACCCCGAATCCGGCGCGGACCGACGTCCTGCTGTCGTTCCCAGGCGACCACGCCACGCCCACGCGCGGCGCGAAGTCCCGCTTGGTCGGCTTCGGTTCGGCGATCAAAAACTCGGGGACGCTCGCGAGCGCATTCAGCTTCTGCAGCTTCGCGCCCGCCGGAACCGGGACGAACTCGTAGCGGAGTCCCAGGTTAATCGTCACGTTCGACCGGATCTTCCAATCGTCGTTGACATAGGCGTAGTGCGATAGCAGGTTGCCCGCGAACGGAAACGCGCCCACCGAGCGTTGCGCGAACTCCGGCGTGATGTCGAGCAGGTAGCGCTCGAACGTCTGGTATTGGTAGTCGCCGCGCACGCGCTGAATGAAGAAGTTGCTCCGGTTCACCTTGCGGCCGTCGTAGCCGAACTTGAGGTTGTGAGCGCCCTTCATCCAACTCACGTTGTCCAGCAGTTGGTAGGTGTTGCCCGCGTCGCTCTGCGGCAGGTTGCTGTTCGGGCCGACCGTTAGACCCAGGTCCGCCAATCCGATGTTCGGGAACGCGTCCAGACCCGGGAACGCGAATCCGCTCACCGGAAAGTCCGTGATCCGGCGAGTGTAGGCGGCCGCATCTCGTTGGTCAGGCTCGGCGCGAACGTATGGAAGTGCGTCACCGACGCCAGATGCGCCCGCTCGATGCTCGGCGTGAAAAACGACGGCAAGTCGGCGATGGTATCGATGCTGTCGAGCCGCCGGTGCAGGTAGCGCACCCGCACCTGGTCGCGGTCGGAGATGTTGTAGTCGCCGCTCACGGTATAGCTATGGATGTTCTCGAAGGAGGGACCGGCCACCGAAAGCACGCCCAGCGGGATCTGCGACCCTCGCACCGAAGCGAATCGGCCGGCCACGGGCGCGCCCGCCGCGGGCACAAACTTCTTGAATTGGTCCAGATTCGTCTTGCTCAGACCCGCCACCGAATCCAACTGCCGGATGCCGTCCGCCGTCGGAACGAAGATGGCGCCCTTGGCCGACGAGGCCTGTCCGGTCGGATTGTAGTCGTAGTTGAAGAAAAAGAACGCTTTGTCTTTCAATATCGGACCGCCCAGGTTGCCGCCGATCCGGTTGCTATCGAACCGGGGAGCCTTGTCGCGGAAGCCGATCCGCTTGAACTGCTCGTCGATCGCGTTCAGTTTGCGGTTCTGGAAGTATTCGAAAGCAGTCCCGTGGAACTGATTGGTGCCCGAACGGATCACGGTATTGAACTGGCCGCCGGTGGAATGGCCGAACTCGGCGGAAAACTGGTTCTGCTGGAGAGAAAACTCCGCCACCGCTTCGTTCGAAACCCGGACGATGGGCCCGGTGATGGAACGATTGTTGTTGTCGATGCCGTCCACCATGAAGTTGTTGTTGGTCGGGCGCTGGCCGCCGACGGACGGCCCAGTGCCGTATCCAACGCCTCCGCCCGAAGAAACACCCGCCGACAGCAGGCTCATGTTGATCACCCCGAGGGTGCTGATGCCGGTGAGCGGCAACATGGTCGCTTGCCGGCGGTCGTAGGTGGTCTGGACTTGCGCGGATGTCGTGTCGAGCAGCGCGGCCGCTTCCGTCACCGCCACCGTGGTGCTGACGGCGCCGACCTCGAGCGCCAGATTCGCCGTGGAGGTGCGGCTCAGTTGCACCTGGACGTTCTGAAGCGAGGCCGTTTGAAATCCGGCCTTGGAAGCGGTCAGCTTGTACATGCCGACCAGGACGTTGTTGAAACGGTAGCGGCCAAGGCCGTCCGTGTTCGCCGAGACCCTGATGTTGGTCGCCTCGTTCAGTAATTCGATGGCGGCGTCCGGGATCGCGGCGCCGCTGGAATCGGAAATCGTGCCGGCAAGGTTTCCGTCGGTCGCCTGGCCAAACAGAAGAGCGGAACCGAGCAGGCCAATGGTAAAGGCCCGAAGTGTCCGCGAAGACATCGGTAGCATGGATTGTACCCCCACAATGCGGGTTGCAAATTAGGCGGGTACCGCCGCAATAGCTTGCTCCCCTGGCAATTCTATGCGCGAGACCCTTTCCCCTAGTCGGATTGTAGCAGCCCGTGAATCAGGCGGCTACTTTTTCGAAACAAACCCGGCGAGTCGCGGAACCAAGGGGCGAACCAGGCATTTCGACGCGATAGAATGCCAATAATGCTCTACTCGCGCAGGGGCCCGTCCAACGGGCTCCCGATGGTGCTGCTCCACGGCGTGATCCGGTCCCACCGCTGCTTTACCCCCTTGCTGGCGGATCTGGAACGCGCCTGGGAGGTCCATGGAGTGGACCACGCCGGGCATGGCGATTCACCCCGCGCCAACCGGTATCGCGTGGTGGACTACGCGAGCCCCGTCGTCGAATACCTCGAGGAGCGCGTTTCCGCTCCGGCGGTGATCTACGGGCATTCGCTGGGAGCGATGGTGGCGGCGGTAGCGGCGGCTCAGACCCCGGAGCGCGTCCGGGCGCTCGTCCTCGAGGATCCGCCGTTCGAGACAATGGGTGCGCGGATTGCCGGCAGCGGCATGCAGCCCTACTTCGCGTCCCTGAAGCCCTTCGCCGGACGTCCCTTCGATCCGCGCGGGTTGTCAAAGGTTATCGGCGCGGTCCGGGACGCCTCGACCATCCGCTTCATGGCCCGCTGCCTGAGCTACCTGGACCCCGCCGTACTCGATCCCATCGTCATTGGGGAATGGCTCCAAGGGTTCGACCTCGAGGACACCTTCCGGCGCATCGCATGCCCGATCCTGCTGCTCCAGTCCGATCCGGCGGCCGGCGGAATGTTGACCCCCGAGGACGCGGCTCGTGTGTCGGCCGCCGCGGCCGACTGTACGCTGGTGCATCTTCAGGGAATCGGCCATCAGGCGCACTGGCTCGACACCCAGACATTGTTGCGCCACCTTCACGCGTTCCTCTTGACTCTATGAAACTCGCCAC
Organism: Acidobacteriota bacterium; assembly: GCA_005808475.1. Lineage (GTDB taxonomy): Bacteria > Acidobacteriota > Terriglobia > Bryobacterales > Bryobacteraceae > SYLY01. The sequence goes on along the minus strand of SYLY01000171.1, from coordinate 7,762 downwards.
TGGAATCACCCGCATCGGCAACGGCCAGTTGATCGACGGCACGGGAGCACCGGCCGTGCCAAACGCCACGCTGATCGTCGAAGACGGAAGAATCGCGTATGTGGGTCCCGCGGTTGGGGCCCCCGCCCCGCAGCCGGACGAGCGCTTGATCGACGCCCGCGGCGGCACGATCCTGCCTGGGCTGATCGAAGCGCACTACCATCCCACCTACTTTAATGTCGCCGCGCTCGAGGACCTCGACATCAAGTATCCGGTCGAGTACGTGACGTTGCTGGCCGCGAACAATTGCAAGCTCGCTCTCGAATGCGGGTACACGGCGGCTCGTAGCGGCGGCAGTCTGTTCAATATCGACGTCTGGCTGAAAAAAGCAATCGAGGAGGACCTCGCCTTGGGACCGCGCCTCGCCGCCAGCGGACGCGAGATCTGCGGCGTCGGCGGACTGATGGACTGGAACCCCGATTTCCGCAGAATCGGGATGGAGGGGCTGGTCCTGCTCGTCAACGGACCCGTCGAGGCACGCGCCGCTGTCCGCAAATTGGTGAAAGATGGCGTCGAATGGGTGAAAACCTACCCCACTGGCGACGCGGCGTCCCCGGATTGGAACGACCACCACACGTTGTGCATGACGTTCGAGGAGATGCACGCCGTCGTACAAACCGCGCATAACCATAAGCTGAAAGTGACCGGACATTGCCGGGCGAATCTGGGGATCAAGAACGCGCTCCGCGCCGGCTACGACACCATCGAGCATGCCACCTTCATGGACCCGGAAGCGCTCGACCTGCTCATGCAACGGCGTACTCCGGTCGTGTGCGCGCTGCAGTTCGAGAAGGCCAGCGTGGAACTCGGCCCGTCGATCGGCATGTCGCAAGCCGTGGTGGATGGCCACAAGGAGACACTCGAAGCAGGGGTAGAGAGCGCACGCATGATCCTGAAAGCGGGTGGGCGGATGGGCCTGGGAGGGGACTATGGGTTCGCGTGGACGCCGCACGGAACGTACGCCAAGGAGCTGACGTTTTTCGTGCAGGACGCCGGGTTCACACCGCTCGAAACGCTGCGATGCGCCACCCTCGGCGGCGCGGAAGTGATGGGGCGGGAGCGGGAAATCGGCTCACTCGAGGCGGGGAAACTCGCCGATGTCCTGGTGGTGGACGGAGATCCGCTGTCCGACATCTCGATTCTGGAGGACCGCTCCCGGTTCCTCGCGGTGATGCAAGGAGGGATCGTCAAGGCGGGACGGACGGCGGGGCAACGCTCGTAAACTGCAATCGTAGTGGATTCGGGCGATTCCTGATCCTATGAAGTCCGGTACTCGAGACAACGGGCTGTCCGCTGGCTGTCATAGCGGCGGCCGGGAGACAAGCGGGCGACCTCGGGCCCGGGACCGATGAATTGCGTACGTATTACCTTAAGTTCATGTAAAAAAGCTATTTACGGCCAGTACGACCATGTGGTAGTCTTGGTACCAGAGAATCATCTGAGTGGCTCGCGTCGTCGTTCGGATCCGCTGGCGTACCCACATCGTGGAGACAGCGCCGTCTTCCGCTAGGGCGGCGAAATACCCCCAAAAGGGGCCACCTTCCTCCCAGCACCTCCTGTCGCTCCTGACTTTCCTGACCGTGCTCGCTTTGGCGGTTTGCGTCCGCCACACGATGGCGCGCATGAGCGAAGACATTCATTATAGGTCCGTTGCAGCGCTTGAAGGCGCGGGGATCCACGCCGGACCGATGTTACTGGATGGCCTGGACGTCACCCTCATCGGGTCAAAATCTTCCCCCCAAGTCAGTGAGGCCGCGATTTGGGCGGTTCAAAAGGTGTGGGGTGTGCGGAGTGTTCAGGTTCGGATCCACGAGTCCGCCACTACGGCTCGAGTGGGTGAGCAGGAGTCCCCTTTTAGGAGTGTAGCGTCGGCAGCCTTCCCAGCCCCTGAGGTACGCTTCGAAACCGCGAGTTCTCAGCTCGCTCGGGCGAGCCTACCCGGGCTGGATGCCGCCGCCGCCTGGCTCACCGCGCATCCGGAACAACGGCTGTCGATCGAGGGCCATACGGATGCTGAAGGCGATCCCGCGGCGAACGTCGTGCTGAGCCTACTTCGGGGCGAGTCGGTGAGATCCTACCTCATCTCCAAGGGCGCGGCCCGATCGAGGATTTCGGTGGCGGGTTGGGGCTCGTCACGGCCCGTCGCGAGCAACGACACCGCGGTAGGCCGTCACCGGAACCGCCGGATCGAGTTTCACTTCAAGGAATCCTATTAATGTGGTATTTGCTGTGGAACGGGGTTCCGTGCCTGCTGATCGCCTTTGTGCTCGGCTACCTCGTCTCGCGGCTCCTTTCCTCGCGTAAAATGGCGGCATTGCGGGCATACGCCGACGGAGTCCAGGCCGATCTGATGAGCCGGGAAGCCGAGTCTCTGATGGCGGGTGGCCGGGTCCAGATACTCGAGCAAGCGGCTAACGAGGCGCAGGCGGCGCGGAGCGAAGCGCGCACAAGGCTAGCGGAAAAAGAGCGGGAAATCGAGACTCTCCGGCAGCAGCTCCAGCAGGTTGGGCAGATCGCCGCCGGTCGCGCCACCGACCTGGAGCAGTCTTACAAGCACGCGCTCGCCGCTCGCGACACGGAGGCGGCTTCGCTCGTCGCCCGAATCCGCGAGTTAGAGCCAAGGCTCGACGCCGAGCAGGCGGCCCGCGACGAGGCCATTAAAGCATTGGAGGAGAAGGACATCGAGGCGGCTGCCCACGCCGGCCGGGTGAGCTCCCTGGAGCGTCAGACCAGCCGCATGGCGGAGATGGAAAGAGCCCTCCAGGCACAGCTCACCGCCAAGCAGGCCGACTACGACGGTGTCACGGCGATGCTCCTCCATCACGAGGCCGCCCTGGAGGCGTTGCGGCTTCAGACCGAGTCGCGGTCCGAGGAGATCTCGCGCCTGAACGCGTTCGTTCAGGCCCTGGAACCGCTGTCGGCGCAGCTCTCCGAGGCCGAGCGAAGCCTCACCAAGGCCATCGGCGCGAAGAACGCGGAGATCGACCGGCTCACGAATCACTCGAGACAGCTCGAGGCCGCCTTGGCCGCCGCGATCGCCGACCGGGACCGCGAGAGCGCCCACTGGCGCGGCCGCACGAACAGCCTGGAAGCGGCGTTGCACGCCAAAGAGATCGAACTGTCGGCCGGTTCCGGGGGCTCCCAGGACCCCGAAATCTCCCGCCTCATCGCGCGCACTCACGAACTCGAGGCGAACCTCAGAGACGCCACCGCGTCTCGCGACGCCGAGATCGCCCGGTGGAGAGCACTCGCCGCGCCCGAAGCAACCGCTATTCTCACCGCCGAGCCGGTTCGCGATGGAACTGCCGATCCCGTTTCGGTGCAACGCGAACTCCACGAATTGCTGGATGAGAATCGGGTCGATTTTCGCGACGGCACGGCCGACCTGGCGCCGGTATCCAGGTTCGCCCTGGACGCTGTCGCGATGCTGCTGATGCGGCATCCGGGGCTGCCCGTGGAGGTCACTTCCCACACCGACAACGCGGGTGACTTCTGGCAGAACTATGAGCTGACCCGCTGGCGGGCGGGCGCGGTCCGGCAGTATTTGGTCGACAGGGGCATTCCCGCCGACCGGTTGACCAGCCACGGATGCGGGATGACGAGACCTGTGGCGGACAACAATACGCCAGAGGGACGGCAGTCGAACCGCCGGGTCGAGCTGCGAGTGTGCACGGAAATGCTCGCCGCGAGAGGCATCGCGCGCAACGGCAAGTTATGATTGGTAGCGATCTCCCGATTCCCAGGGAAGAGCGCACATGCCACTGGTTGTCCTTTTCGTTCTAACTACGATCACCATCGCGGCCGACTTCACGCCACCGGCCGGTACGCGGCCTCCGGCTCGGCGGCCAGGCGCTACCTCCATCCTCCCCGGTGGGCGTATGCTGACCCCTTTGGGCAAGCAGTACCCCACAGGGCCCGGACCCTTTGGAATCGCGATGAGCCGCAACGGGCGTCTGATCGCGACCGCGGACGGCGGACCCAACCGGTACGCTGTGACGGTAATCGAGCGCGACCCCAAGACCGGCTCTCGCGTGAAGAGCCTGGTGGCGCCAAAGAACAAGGAGGAGGAGACCGGAGATGACGACGCCGACTGGCGCAGCGTTTTCATGGGGTTGGCCTTCTCCGACAACCAGAACCTCTGGGCGGCGGAAGGGAATTCGGGGCGTGTCCGGCTGCTAGACGCCCGGAGCGGCTCGAAGAAGGGCGCCGTCTCGGTGGACGATCGCGAGTTCCGCGACAGCTACACGGGCGACCTCGCCTATGATCCTGCGGCTAAAGTGGTCTATGTGCTGGATCAAGCCAACTTCCGGCTCGTCTCGATCGACGCCGACAAGAGGCGCCTGATCGGATCGGTGCGAGTCGGTCGGCTTCCTTTTTCCCTGGCTCTATCCCCGGACGGTACGCGAGCCTACGTGGCGAACATCGGAATGTTCGAGTACAAGCCGGTTCCGGGCGCCGATCTCCGGAGGATTCGCGAAACCGGACTGCCGTTTCCCGCCTTTGGATTCCCCTCGCCGGAGGCGCGCGACGGGGCGGCGAGGCAGGACGCGTCCGGACGGACGGTGAGCGTACCCGGACTCGGGGACCCGAACGTTGTGGAGTCGAATTCTATCGCAGTAGTAGATATTGCCGACCCCTCCGCCATGAAGGTGCTGAAGTTCGTGCGCACCGGACTTCCCTTCGGCGAGCGCTCGGCGGGAGGCTCCAGTCCGTCTGGAATCCTGGCGGCCGGCGACCGTATCTTCGTGTCGAACGGACACAACGACTCCATCACCGTCGTGTCGGCCCTTTCGCTCGAGGTAGAGAAGGAGATCCCGCTACGCATACCGAAACTAGAGCACCTTCGGGGCGTGCTGCCTATCGGGCTCGCGTTCGACCCGGATACCGGCTGGTTGCTGGTGGCCGAAGCGGGAATCAACGCCGTCGGCGTGATCGATATCCAGACCCTGCGGGTGCTCGGCCATCTTCCCGTCGCATGGTTTCCTACGAGAATCGTAGTAAGCGAAGGGGGCGCGTGGGTCGCGTGTGCCAAGGGCCACGGGACCGGACCGAACGCCACCCGGCGGGGACCCGAACCCGGCAGCTTCCAGGGCGAGCGGCGGCGCGGTTCGGTGATCGCTTTCCCGTTGCCGGACCTTGCCGAGATCCCCAAACTCACCCAGGCCGTGCTCGAAAACGCGGGGCTCGTCGAGGTTGCATCGTCGACTCCGGAGTACCCGGCCGGGATCGAGCATGTCGTCATCATCGTCAAAGAGAACCGCACCTTCGACGAGGTGTTCGGCTACATCGAGCGAGCCGCCAATGGACCGGTGGAGGGCATCCCCGATCTGGCGCGCCTTGGCCGGCGTGGCTACGTCATGCCGCGGCGGGGTCAACTGCAACAGCGGTTCGCGCTTCGGAACGTCAACGTGACGCCGAACCACCACGCGCTGGGCGAGAGGTTCGCGTTCAGCGACAACTTCCACGCCGATTCCGAGGTCAGCGTCGACGGACACCACTGGTTGGTGGGGTCCTACCCGAACGCGTGGACCGAGTCTACGCTAATGGCCGCTTACGGGGGGCAGAAGGACTTCCGGCTGACGGCGGCGCCCGGGCGGCGGCTGTTCGCCCAGTCAAACTCGAGCGTCCACCCCGAAGAGCAGTTGGAGGCCGGGGCGCTGTGGCATCATCTGGACCGGCACGGCGTGACGTTTCGCAATTTCGGCGAGGGGTTCGAACTCGCCGGCGCGGACGAGGGCCAGGGGTTGAAGCCCACCGGCGCTCGCTACCCGACCAACGTTCCGATGCCCGATCCGCTCTACCGGAATACCTCGCGGGAATATCCAAACTACAACATGAATATTCCAGATCAGTTCCGGGCCGACCAATTCATCCGCGAGATGGACGCGCTGTACGTCAAGCCGGGCAAGCCGATACCCAAGTTGCTGTACATCCACCTGCCGAACGATCACATGGCCGCCGCGCGGCCCGACGACGGCTATCCGTTCGACGCCAGCTTCGTCGCCGATAACGATTACGCTTTGGGCCGGATTGTGGACTACCTGTCACACACCCAGGCTTGGCCAAGGATGGCGATTCTGGTCACCGAGGACGATGCGCAGGGCGGCGTCGACCACGTGGACTCGCATCGCACGGTGTTCCTCGCAATCTCTCCTTACGCCCGCCGGAACCACGTTTCGAAGACCAACGCGAGCTTCCCGAGCCTGCTGAAGACCGCGCTCGGCCTGCTGCGCCTGCCCCCGCTGAATCTGTACGACGCAGCGGCGGCGGACCTTTCCGGGATCTTCGCGGCGGAGCCGGACTTCACGCCGTATCAGGTGCGTCCGGCGCATCCGGAGCTGTTCGATCCGTCGAAGGCGCGCGAGCCGATGGATCCGAAGCCGGGCCCGGCCATGGACGATCCGAAGGTGCTCCGGGAGCAGCACCGCCGTCCGTAACCCGCGGCTTACGGCCTGCGGAACAGAAAGACCGCGATTTCCGCCATCAGGTTCGGCGCCCAGGTCACTTCCTTCAGGCCCGACATGAAGGTGCGCCGCTCCAGCAGCCACTTCTGCTTCGCCGCCAGTTCCTCGAAATCCTCCACCGTCAGGAAGTGAAGGTTGGGTGAATCGTACCAATCGAACGGGAACAGCTCCGTGCGCGGCGATCGGCCGCTCACCATGTGGGACCATCGAACGCGCCAGTGGCCGAAGTTCGGGAAGGCGACGATGCCGTGGCGGCCTACGCGCAGCATTTCGCCCAACACGCGTAGTGGATGCAGCACCTGCTGCAGCGTCTGGCTGAGGATCACGTAGTCGAATGCGCCGTCGGGGTAATCCGACAGGCTGTTCTCGAGGTCGCCCTGGTAGACGGAGACTCCGCGGGCTATGGCACGCTGGACCTTCACGCCGTCGATCTCCACGCCCCGCGCCTGCACGTTCTTGTTCTCGGCGAGCCACTGCAGCAGGTCCGCTTCGCCACACCCGAGATCAAGCACGCGCGAACCGGGCTCCACAATGCCGCCGATCATCGCGTAGTCGCCGCGGCCGAGCACCTGGTGGACGAGCGTCATCGGGTTTCCTGCTTCAGCGTCTGGGCCAGGAACCCGCGGACCATCTCCGATTGCTCGCCCACTTCCACCAGGAACGCGTCGTGGCCGTAGTTGGAAGGCAGTTCGCAGAAGGCGACGTCGCGATTGCGGCTGCGTAGCGCGTTGACGATCTCGAGCGATTGGTAGGTGGGATACAGCCAGTCCGACGTGAAGCTGATCACCAGGAAGCGGGCCTTCGCCCGCTCGAAAGACGCGCCCAACGAGGGGAAGCCCTGGCTGAGATCGAAGTAGTCCATGGCCTTGGTGATGTAGAGGTACGAATTCGCGTCGAAGCGGTCGACGAACTGGTTGCCGCGATAGCGGAGATAGCTTTCCACCTCGAAGTCTACGCCGAAGTCGAAGCCGAACTTGTCGCGGTCGCGGAGACGGCGGCCGAACTTTTCGCGCATGGACTCGTCGCTCATGTAGGTGATATGGCCGACCATCCGCGCGACGGAGAGTCCACGCCCGGGCGGGGCCGATCCGTAGTAGTCGCCGCCGTTCCAGGCCTGATCGAACATAACCGCCTGGCGGCCGACCTCGTTGAACGCGATCTGCATGGCCGAGTGGCGCGCGGTGGTGGCGATGGGAATCGCCGAGGCGACGGCGTCGGGAAAGGCCACGGCCCATTCGAGCACCTGCATGCCGCCCATC
>SYLY01000170.1 GCA_005808475.1 Acidobacteriota bacterium | reverse complement strand
GATCAGTTCCTCCACCGTTGCGTCCGGCCGCGCGGCGAACTTCTCGAACGCGTAGAGGTTGACCACCACCATGTCGATCCGCGGAATCCCGTGCTCGGCCAACGCCGCCATGTGACCGGCATTGGACCGGATCGCCAGCACGCCGCCGGCAACCCGCGGATGGATCGTCTTCACCCGGCCGTCCAGCATCTCCGGAACGCCGGTGACCTCCGCCACGTCCTTGACCGCGAGCCCCGCGTCGCGCAACGCCTTGGCGGTGCCGCCCGTCGAGATCAGTTCCACGCCGAGCGTGGCCAGCCGGCGCGCGAAATCGACGAGTCCAGTTTTGTCCGTGACGCTCAACAGAGCGCGTTCGATACGAGCCATGAACTTTTCATTGTGGCATGTACGATGAGGGCAACCAGGAGGAACTCCATGCCGGATCCGGTCGCGCGAACTACGGCGGGAGGAATAGCGGACGTGGCATAGTGGGTCAGTGGCCCATCGAATCACGTTGATCCCCGGCGACGGGATCGGACCCGAAGTCAGCGCCGCCGCGGTGCGCGCGTTGGAAGCGGCGGGAGTCGCCATCGAGTGGGAACTCGCCGAGTGCAACGAGAAGCTGATCAAGGAGACCGGACAGTCGATCCCCAAGACCGTGATCGATTCGCTCGAGCGGACCCGCGTCGGACTCAAGGGTCCGGTTACCACACCGGTCGCCGGCGGCTTCCAGAGTGTCAACGTCGCGCTCCGCAAGCGGCTGGATCTTTACGCCAACGTGCGGCCGGTCCGCACGCTTCCGGGACTGCGAACGCGGTTCGCCGACCTGAAGCTCGACATGATCATCTTCCGCGAGAACACCGAGGATCTGTACTCCGGCATCGAGCATGAAGTGGTCAACGACGTGGTCACCAGCCTCAAGGTGATCACGCGAAAGGCTTCGGTCCGCATCGCGCGGGCGGCGTTCGAATACGCGCGGCTGCACCATCGAAAAAAGGTGACGTCGGTTCACAAGGCGAACATCATGAAGCTGAGCGACGGCCTGTTCCTGAAGTGCTGCCGCGAGGTGGGGGCGGAGTATCCGGAGATCGCCTACAACGAATTGATCGTCGACAACGCGTCGATGCAGATGGTCTCCAAGCCCATGCAGTTCGACGTGCTGGTGATGCCCAACCTCTATGGCGACATCATGAGCGATCTGGCGGCGGGGCTGGTCGGCGGACTGGGCGTGGTGCCGGGCGCCAACATAGGCGATAGCCACGCCGTGTTCGAAGCCGTGCACGGCAGCGCACCCGATATCGCGGGGCGGGGGCTGGCGAATCCCACCGCGATCATGATGTCGTCGGTGATGATGCTGCGCCACTTGCACGAGATGAAGGCGGCGGACCGGCTGCAGGACGCAATCGAGACCGTCTACGCCGAGGGGCGCGTTTTGACGCCCGATGTGGGGGGAGCCGCGACGACCGAACAGTTCACCTCCGAAGTGATCGCCCAGTTGAAGCCGTAGCGCAGGCTTCGAGTCTTTACGCGGCGGTGGGCATCTGGTACGCTCGAGGATATGCGTCCTAGAGGTCTCGTCTTACTGCTTCATTGCCTGCCGCTCGCCTTTCCTGCGTTCCCGCAAGGCTCCACTTCCCGCTTCACCGGCTCGGTTTCCGATTCGTCGGGAGCGGTTCTGCCGAACGCGAAAGTCATGCTCTCCAACGATCTGACAGGCGCCGTTTTCAACACGGAAACCAACTCCGCCGGCAACTACCAGTTCGAAGCGATCCAGAGCGGCGTCTACACCGTCGCCGTGGAGGCGGCCGGATTCAAGAAGTTCTCGTCGAAGGGCAATCAGGTGACCGTGGGCGTCACGACGGCCGTCAACGTGATCCTCGAAGTCGGTACTTTGGTGGAAACCGTGGAGGTGGAGGCCGCCGCGGAGCAGGTGCAGTTGAGCCAGTCCGGCAACGTCGGACCGGTGATCAACGAGCGGCTGATGAAGGAGATGCCCATCGTCGCGACACGGCGGCGCGATCCCACCACGATCCTCACCTATCTGCCCGGCATGAACTCGGGCGGCAACACCGGCGGCGGCGGCCACATGAACGGCGCGCGCGACCGCTCGTGGAACTTCACCCTCGACGGCATCGACATGAACGAAGTGAGCGCGGGCGGCGGCGTCGGTAACAATCCCATCCGCGTGAATCCGGATTCGGTGGCCGAGATGAAGATCGTCACCTCGAACGCTTCCGCCGAGTTCGGACGCAACAGCGGCGCGCAGGTGGCGATGGTCACCCGCGGCGGGACCAACGAGATGCACGGCAACGCCTACTGGTTCTACCGCACGCCGCGGCTGAACGCCAACCAGTGGGAGGACAACCTGAACCGCATCGGCAAGCAGATGTTCGTGCAGAACATCTACGGCGGCTCGATCGGCGGGCCAATCAAGAGGAACAAGCTGTTCTACTTCGGAAACTGGCAGGAACTGCGCGCCAGCCGCTCGGTGTCGCAGACCGCGATCGTGCTGACGCAGGAGGCTCGCAACGGCATCTTCCGCTTCAATCCCGCCGCCCAAAATCGTCCCGCCGGGGTCGCGGGCGCAGCCGTGGATCTGAGCGGCAACGCCATCGTGCCGGTGCAGAGCTACAACATCGGGACCTCCGACCCCGAGCGGCGCGGGCTGGATTCGACGATCCGCGGTCTGCTCTCGTCGGGCCCGCTCCCCAACCGTTTCGACGCGGGCGGCGACGGCCTCAACTACGCGGCCCACGTCTTCCGGCCCACCGAGACCGAACGGCAGCGCGACCTCACCGGCAAGTTCGACTACATTCTCAACAATAAGAACACCGTCTTCGGGCGCGTCTACTGGGGCTTCCAGAACACGCTCTGCGACGGCGTCAACGGCGGATTGCCACGCCTGCCGGGCGCGCCGTGTCTGGTGGACACCAAGCGCAGCCCGCGCAACTACGCGTTCAACTGGCGGTCGAATCCGATGCCCACCGTGACCAACGAGTTCGTGGCCGGCTACAGCGAGTACTTCTTCGACTTCCCGAATCCAGTGCAGGACGTGAAGAATCCCACGTTCAACGCTCCATTGGGTATCACGATTCCCATCGCCACCACGTTTGGCAACGCGCGCAAGCTGAAGACCTTGCAGTTCGTCGAGAACCTGTCGTATTTCAAGGGCAAGCACGCGCTGAAGGGTGGCGCGAACTTCCGATTCGTGCAGCACCTGGACACTCGTGGCAGCATCGGCGGCCAAAACTCGGCATTGCAAGTGAACTTCGACAGGACCATCAACACGGTGAGCCCCGCCGCGTTCGGCCTGCCCGCAGCGATCAATCAGGCTGTGGACCGGCCGGCGCTCGAGTCGATGATCAACCTCATGCTGGGCCGGGTCGGCACGGCGTCGCAGGGCTTCGTCGCCGACGGCGGCAGGTTCCGCACCGGCACGTTCGATTTCGACGCGCGGTTCTACGAATACGACTTCTATATCCAGGACACCTGGAAGGTCTCCAAGAAGCTGACCGTCGATCTCGGCCTGCGCTGGGAGATTCGTGACCGGCCCAAGTCCGCCGGCAGCCAGCCGATCCTGACGCCAGGAACGGCGGTCGCGGCGGGAACGGCTCCGTCGAACACGCTGCGCTGGTCGCCGGGCGACTTGCTCCGCAACGACCGGAACAACCTCGGACCGTCGGTTGGCTTCGCCTACGATCCCTTCGGCGACGGCAAGACGGCGATCCGGAGCAACTATCGCCTTGCCTACGACCGCATTCCGACGTTCCTGCTCAGTTCGTTCCTGTTCCCGTCCATGCCCGGCAGCGTGCTCGGCGAAGTGAATTCGGCGTACGGCGCCGGTGGCGGACGCCTGGCGGGACTGCCGTCGCTGCAGCCCACGCGCACGCCGCGGGATCTGTCGCAGCCGGTTCCCTTCAGTCTGGCGAGCAACACGCTGGTGGATCCCAACGTCGAGACCCCGCAGACTCACATGTGGTCGCTCGGCGTTCAGCGCCAAGTGGCGGATCGCACGGTGGTGGAGGTCAACTACATCGGACGCCGCGCGCACAACCTGCTCGGTGGGTACAACGTGAATCAGGCCGAGATCCGGACCAACGGCTTCCTCGACGCGATCCGCACCGCGCAGGCGGGCGGCGAAAGCCCACTGCTCGACCGGTTGACGTCCGCCGATAGCCGCCGCGGGGCGAGCCAATCGGGCGCGGCGTTCATTCGCGGCCAGTTCGGCCCCGATCTGCGCACCAACAATGTCGCGGGCATCGCGAGCCAACTCGCGCAACGCACGCAGTCCGGCACGAATCTGTCGAACGCGTCGGGGCTCGGCCCGTTCTTCTTCTTCCCGTATCCCCAGTTGTCCGGCGGACTGAACGTGATCGACTCGAACGACTTCTCGACGTTCCACTCGCTGCAACTGGGATTCAACCGCCGGTTCAAGTCGGGCGCGAATTTCCAGGCGTTCTACACGTGGTCGAAGTCGCTCGATACGCGGTCGTTCGATCCGGTCTTCACGCTCGCCGGCGGCGGTTCCACGCAAACAGCCGCCAATACGCCGTTCGATATCAATAACCGCCGGCTCAACTACGCGATCTCGGATTTCGACCGCACGCACCAGTTCCAGTTCTTCGGCACGCAGGAACTGCCGTTCGGCCGCGGCAAGAAGTTCGCGTCGAGCGCGCCGCGCGTGCTGGACTACGTGATCGGCGGCTGGAATCTGAGTCCGGCGTTCCGCATCACCAGCGGACGGCCGTTCAGCGTCTTCGCCGGCGCCAACACGTTCAACAGCTTCGCCGGATCGTTCGCCAACTGCAACGGCTGCGCGCGGAACGACGGCGCGGTGCGCCAGGAAGACGGGCTGATCTGGTACTTCAATCCCGCCGAACGCGCCAAGTTCGGCGCGGCCGGACTCGGCGAGCTCGGCAACACGGGCCGCAACTTCTTCCGCGGCGACCGCCTGCTGAATCTCGACCTCAGCATCGCAAAGCGAGTGAAGGTCACCGAGACAATGGGACTGGAATTGCGCGCCGATTTCACCAACTTCACCAATTCGCCTTCGTTCGGATTCCCCACGGCGACTTTCACCAGCGCGATCTTCGGCCGGATTCGCGACACCGTGGTCAGCGGTTCGCGGCAAACGATGCTAGCCGCCAAGTTCACGTTCTGACGCGCGGTTCCGCGCCATCCGCGGCCGCTCGAGGGAGCGGCCCTCTCTTTCCCGGGGCGAAAAGGCCTGAGTTTTGAAATGGGCGACGACTTTGCTGGCATGGACTCTTCCCCTACCGTTTGCGGCGGCGACCCCTGCATCGCGCGAACGCGCATTCCCGTCTGGCTGTTGGAACGGTACCGCCGCCTGGGAGTTAACGAACGCGACCTGCTGGATTCCTACCCGTCGTTGCGGGCCGAAGACTTGGCCAACGCATGGGCTTATGCTCGGGTCCATGCCGCGGAGATCGACAGTCAGATCCAGGCGAATGAAGAAGCGTAGCGGTGCTGGCCCGGCTACGCAGCGTCGATGTCCACCGGCAGCACATGCTTGTTCCAGAGGTCCTCGGGGTCTCCGTCCGCCGGGCCGCACCGATGGCGCAATCGCTAACCTTGGGCTTCTCCAGGCTACGCGCGCCGCCAGGCTTCTTCCCAGGACGTGCCCACGAGAGAGTGGCCGCCCTTCTTCTTATAGTCGGCGACGCTCAGTTTCCCTGGCGCGAGCGACGGCTCATGGCGGATCGCGCTCGTGAACGCCTCGGCGTACGATTCCACCGATCCACGCTCGCCGGGCGGCAACCGCTCCGGCCACTTGGCGTCGTTGATATGGACCGCGCGAGGATCTTCCTTGGGAACGGGAGGCTCGTCGAACGTCCGGAAGCGTCCACCTTCGAACGATTCCGGCAAACCGTGCGTCCGCTCCCACTCGAGAACGCGTTCCCGGTATCGCGAGCCTCGTCCGGCGAGGTTGACGCGCTCCTCCGGGTCCGCCGCCAGATCGTACTCCTCTTCGCGGCCGCCAGCGGCCCACAGGACGTACTTGCGCTCACGCGACCGCAAAGAGATCCAGCGCGAGGCGCCGCTGCCGAACTCGGTGACGTAGGCGTCGCGATCGACTCCTCCGCCAGGGCGCGACAGCAGACTCTTACCCGTGGGTGGCGCGAAGTTCGAGGGATAGCGGAGACCCAGGCCGTCGAGCACGGTGGGAAAGATATCGTCGAGCCCCACCGGATCGTGGCGGACGCGCCCCGCTTCCGTGCGGCCCGGCCAGCGCATCGACATCGGGATGCGCGCCGAGGCTTCGTACGGAACCGACTTGTGAGCCAGGCCGTGATCGCCGAGCATCTCGCCGTGGTCGCTGGCAAAGAGGACGACGGTGTTCTCCGCCATTCCCAACCGGTCGAGTTCGGCCATGACGCGGCCGATCCCTTCGTCGATGTGCGCGATCTGCGCGTGATAGAGCGCCTTGATGCGGCGCAGGCGGTCCGGATCGTGCTGCGCGCCGTCGAATCGCGCGCGCTCCTTCCACGCGGGCGACGGCAGCGAGGCGAGGGGCCGGTCGCGATAGATGGGCAGCGGCATGTCCTCCGCGCGGAACATCGACGCGTAGGGTTCGCACGGCGCGAAGGGAGGATGCGGCGCGATCCACGACGCCCAGAGGAAGAAGGGCTGATCGCCGCGATGGAGCTGGTGTCCGCGCAGGAAGGCCGCCGCGCGATCGGCGATCCAGGTGGATTGGGCGTGCTCCTTGGGGATGTCGCAGGTTTGCGGCTGCAGGTAGAGCAGGTCGCGCAAGCCCTGCGGATAGCGCTTCCTCACGCCGTGCGACTTCAGGTACAGCAGGTAGTCGTCGGCGTCGCGGTAGGGGACCGTTTCCTCCATCGTTTCGTGCTCGATCAGGCCGTAGTGGCGGCCCGAAAAGTGCATCTTGCCGATGGCGTGGGTGCGATAGCCCGCCTCGAGGAGCGCATCCATCATCGTGGGGAAGCGCGAGGGCGGCCCGGGCAGCGCGCCATTGCCCGCGAACCGTGTGTGGCGCGAGCGGTGGCCCGAGATCAGCGACATCCGCGCGGCGATGCAGATCGGCGACGGTGTGCACGCATCGGTGAAGCGAACGCCGGACGCCGCCAGCTTGTCGAGGTTCGGGGTGCGGGCGGCGCGGCTGCCGCCCACGCCGAGCGTGTCGTGCCGCTGCTCGTCGGTGAACAGCAGCAGCACGTTGGGACGCGCGGCTTTCGCGCGCTGGCCGCGAAGCAAACGCGGGACGAGCGCCGAGGCCCCTCCCGCGAGCAATGTCCGGCGGTCCATAGCCGCGGTGTCAGACGTTGGCCGGGACGGCGTACGGCGCGCGATAGTTGCGCGTCAGCATCGCGTTCGCCTGCGCGTCGTCGACGAAGGCGCCGTCCCGCACTTCCAGCCGGCGCTTCAGGCGGTAGCTGATGTTGGCCAGATGGCACAGCTTGGCGGACGTGATGCCGATGGCGATCTCCGCGTTGAGCGATTCGCGTTTGCGCGACCGCACCGCGTCGAGGAAGTTCTTCATGTGGGGAGCGTCCTCGCCCGGGCCCGCTTTGCCTTCCTTGAACAGTTCGGTTTTTTCGCCCTTGTAGATCTTGTAGCCGGATCCGTCGAGCACCATGTAGCCGTCGGCGCCGTAGTAGAGGTTGCCGACCTTCACGCCTTTCTCGCCAGACCCTTCGCCTCCGGTGACGAGTCCGCGAACCTCGAAGACGATCTCGCGCCGGCCGTAGTCGAAGGAGGCCAGTTGCGTGTTCGGCGTTTCCTGATCGTCGTCATAGACGTATTTGCCGCCGCTCGATGTGACCGCCTTCGGAAGCTCGTTGATACCCATGCCCCACAGCGCGACGTCCATCTGGTGAACTCCCTGGTTGCCGAGGTCGCCGTTGCCGGTGTCCCAGAACCAATGCCAGTTGTACTTGAAGCGGTTCTCGTTGAACGCGCGCATCGGGGCGGGCCCGAGAAACTTGTCCCAGTCGATGCCGGGCGGCGTGGCGATGTCGGGCTTGCGGCCGATGGAGACGCGGCGTTTGAAGCAGAGTCCCTTGGCCATGTAGACCTCGCCGATGACGCCGTCCTTCAGCAATTGGGCGGCCTCCCCGATGTGCGGCATGGAACGAGATTGCGTCCCCACCTGCACCATGCGCTCGTACTTGCGTGCGGCGTCCACCATGCGATCGGCTTCCCAGATGTTGTGGCTGGCCGGCTTCTCGACATAGACGTCCTTCTTGGCCTGGCACGCCCAGATCGTGCCGAGCGCGTGCCAGTGATTGGGCGTGGCCATGGAGACGGCGTCGACATCCTTGTCGGCGAACACGTCCTTCATGTCCGGGTATTCCTTGGGCTTGCTTCCGCCCTGGCTGACGACGAGCGCGGACGCGCGTTCGCGGGCCGCCTGATTCACGTCGCAGATGCCCATCACGTTGCAGTCCTGCTTCAGCGACGTGTAGGAGCGCACGTGCGCCGTTCCGCGTCCGCCGACGCCGATGACCACTAGATTCACGCGATCGTTCGCGCCGAGAATTCTACGCGCCGAAGCCGCCGTGGCGGCCGCCGCGACGAAAGTACGCCGGGTGTTCGTCATGGCGTCATGATATCCCGGATCGCACCGCCGCCGCCACGGTGGCGGCCGCTACACGATCTCTTGGATCACCCGGCCCTGGATCTCCGTCAGCCGTTCCTTCCGGCCCAGGTGCATGAAGCTCAACGCATCCTGGCTCAGCCCGAGTTGCGCGAGCATCGTCGTGTGGATATCGCGGAAGTGATAGGGGTTTTCCACCGCCCGCAGCCCGATCGCGTCCGTCGCGCCCACCACGCGCCCACCCTGGATCCCTCCGCCCGCCATCCACATCGTGAAGCCGAGGTTGTGGTGATCCCGCCCCTTCGAACCCTGCGACTCCGGCGAGCGTCCGAATTCGCCGCCCCAGACCACCAGCGTCTCGTCGAGCAGTCCACGCCGCTTCAGGTCCATGATCAGCGCCGCCACCGGCCGGTCCGTCTGCGCCGCCATCCGCAGGTGATTCTCCTCGATGTCGGAGTGCGCGTCCCATTGCATGTCGCCCGGACCGCCGCCCGATACCACGCACACGAACCGGACGCCTTTTTCCACCATCCGCCGCGCCATCAGGCAGCGCCGTCCGTAGTCGGCGGTGGGCTCCGCGCCCACGCCGTACATCTCGAGCGTCTTGGGACTCTCGCGCGACAGGTCGAACAACTCCGGCGCGGCGGTCTGCATCTTGAACGCGAGATCGTAGGCATTGATGCGCGCGGCGAACTCATCGTCGCCTGGCGCCATGTTGGCTTCGTTCAAACCGCGGATCAGTTGGAACGTCGACTCCCGTTGCGACTTGGGCACGCCCGGCGGTAAGTCGAGATTGAGGATCGGCCTGGAGCCCGCGCGAAACATCGTCGGCTGGTACACGGCCGGCAGGAATCCGTGCATGTACATCGGCTGGCCCGCTTCCAGCGCGCCGTCCGGATCGGGCATGACGACGTAGGAGGGCAGCGAGTCTGTCTCCGCCCCCAATCCGTACAGCACCCAAGAACCCATGCTCGGGAAGCCCGGAATCACGCGGCCGCTGAACAACTGATACTGCGCCGCCGAGTGCACCACCATGTCGCCGTGACAGGACCGCAGGATCGCCAGATCGTCCACCACGTTGGCCATGTGCGGGAACAGGTCCGACACCTCGATCCCCGCCTGGCCGTACTTGCGGAACGTCCGCTTGGTTCCCAGCAGCCGGGACTCGGCTCCCACGAACTGATACTTGGCCTCGCCGAATTCGGCCGGCCGCTTCTGTCCGTGCAACTGGTTCAGCAGCGGCTTGGGATCGAACGTCTCGAGATGCGAGGGACCGCCCGCCATGAACAGGAAGATCACCGACTTCGCCTTGGCCGGCAGGTGCGGCGCGCGCGGCGCCAGCGGATTGCCGGATGCCGCGCGGAGCCGCTCGTTCGACATCATGCCGGCGAAGGCGAGCGATCCGAAGCCGCAAAAGGCATCGGTCAGGAACTCGCGGCGGTTGCGAGTGACGCGAGAGTGCGGTGTCATCGGCGGGCTCCTAGTTGACGTACAGGAAAGCGTTCAGGTTGAGCATGGCGAGCGCGAACTCGCTCAGCGGTTGCGTGGCCAGGAATCGCACCGCGGCCGCCTTCTCCCGGGCGTTGGGCGCGCGTCCGGCGGCCAGCCGGTAGGCGAGATCCACCTGCGCGGCGGGACCCGCCGCTTCGCGATCCAACCGCGCGGCGAATGACTTGGCCGTGTCGTTGGCGAAGGCGCCGTTCATCAGTTCCAAGGCCTGGGGCGCGTGAGTGCTGGTCTCGCGGCGCGCGCAGGAAATCTGCAAGTCGGGCGCATCGAAGACCTCCATCATCGGAACGCGGAGGTTGCGTTTGTGGATCAGGTACAGCGAGCGGCGGTCGTGATCGCGCCGATCCTGGTTCACGGCCCATTGCGACGGCTTATAGAGCAGGTTCACCAGATCCACATCCACCGGCACGATGACGCTGGGGCCGCCATCGGCGAGGTTCAACCGGTTCGCCACGGCGAGCATCGAATCGCGAATCTCCTCGGCTTGCAGGCGGCGGCGGCTGAACTTCCACAGCAGCGCGTTCCCGGGGTCTTTCTCCTCGGCTGCCTTGGCCAGAGGCATGGTGGACGCGCGGCGGTAGGCGCCGCTCATCACGATCTTCTTGTGCAGCGGCTTGAACTTCCATCCTCCGGCGACGAAGTCGTTTGCCAGCCAGTCGAGCAGTTGCGGGTGCGACGGGCGTCCGCCCATACGGCCGAAATCGTTCGGCGTGGCCACGATGCCCCGGCCGAAGTGGTACTGCCACACCCGATTCACGATGACGCGAGCGGTGAGCGGATTCTCCGGCGACGTCACCCATCGCGCCAGTTCGGTGCGCGGCGCCTTGGTATCGGCGGGAAGTTCGGGCGCGCCGTCCGCCAGCAGAACGCCGAGCGTGCGCATCCCCATGCGCTCGCCTTTTTGCAGATGATCCCCGCGATTGAGCACGTGAATGGGGCTCGCCTTGGCGAAGTCGTTTCCCACCGAAAAGAGCGCCGGAAGCGGCTCCGGCATCTTCGACTCGGCCTCTTTCAGCCTGGACTCCATCTGGGTGCGCGCCTCACCCTTCAGCCCTCGCATCTGGGCGCGCAGCTTCTTCACTTCCTCATCCGCCACGGCCTTCTTTGCCGACCACGCTTTCTGCTCTTCCTCGGTCGCCATCGGGATGTCCTTATCCCAAACCGGAGCGAAGAACGCCTGCATTCGATAGTAGTCCTTGTGGCGGATCGGGTCGAACTTGTGGTCGTGGCAGCGCGCGCAGCCGAGGGTGACTCCGAGCAGCCCCGCGCCCACGATGTTCGTCATCTCCGTGAGCACTTCGTTGCGGCTGGACGCCACTTCCTGATTGCCGGCGTTCTTGCGCAACGAACCCAGGCGCTGAAACCCGGACGCGATCCGGAACTCGGCGTTGGAAGGATCGATCTCGTCGCCGGCCAGTTGCTCGGTGACGAACCGGTCGTACGGCTTGTCGTCCGCGAACGACTTGACCACGTAGTCGCGATAGCGCCAGGCGTCCGGGCGATGCGTGTCGTATTCGAAGCCGTCGGTCTCGGCGAATCGAACCACGTCCAGCCAGTGTTGCGCCCAGCGCTCGGAATAGGCGCGCGACCCCAGCAACCGGTCG
Source organism: Acidobacteriota bacterium (assembly GCA_005808475.1). GTDB lineage: Bacteria > Acidobacteriota > Terriglobia > Bryobacterales > Bryobacteraceae > SYLY01. The sequence continues at coordinate 13,203 of SYLY01000170.1, read as the reverse complement.
ACAAGCGTCTCCCAGGCATCCGGCGACTTGTCCTTCACGAACGCGTCCACTTCGGCGGGCGTGGGCGGCAGTCCGGTCAAGTCGTAGAAAAGACGCCGGATCAGGGTCGCCCGATCGGCGGGTGGAGCCGCCTGTAAGCCCTCTTTCGCCAGCTTGTCGAGCACGAACGCGTCGATCGGCGTGGAAGCGCCGGTCACGCGGGGCGGTTCGACATTGGTCCGCGGCTGAAACGCCCAGTGCTTTCGCTCTACCGGAGTGTATTTCTCGCCGGGCGCCACCTCGGCGGCAGCCAACGGGAATACCAAAAGGACAATGGACGCGTGAAGGCGAAACCAACTCATCATATGCTCGCTGCTAGAAGTATAATACGCCCGGCCCTCGTTTGGACCGGTTTTCGGACTACCCCGCGGGTGCGGACCGGCGGCGGGAAAATGCCACTAGGCCTATAGTCGAGTACTAGGACCGCCGATACCGTGGTGTACGGGACTCCTGTTAAACTGTTCCAGTACTTCCGATTGGGGCTCGTATTCTGTCTAGACAGTCCTCTTCCTCGCGCGGAGTTTCGCGCCACATCGTGCTGGCAGCCGCATTGGCGGCCGGTTTCGGCTGGGCCGCGGACAAGCAGCAGCCTGGCGCTTCCGCGCAGGGCGGACCGGCTGCTCCGCCGCGCTCCTCCAAAATTCACGAGTCGCTTCGCCGGCTGCCGCCGGAGTCCCGAGTGGCGGTGTTCGTTCTCCTGACCGATCAGCCCCAAAGAGCCATCTTCGCCAGCTACGAGCAGTTTGCCAAAGTAGCCATTGACTCGGCGGAATCGGGACTTCGGAGGCTCAGCGCCCAAGCGTCGCCCGATCCCAACGCACTGCGCACGGCCCGCGAACTGCTCGACCGCCTGGTGGTGGAGATGCGCCGCGCGGCTCTCTCGGAAATCGGCCGGGCGGTCTTCGAGCCTCAGTCGAGCGTGGAAACACTGTTGCGCCAAGCCGGTGGGGCCAGAATCGGCAAGTACGGGTCGGTGAACATGCTGACCGCCGAAATGCGCGTGGCGGACTTGGCGATCGTCGAGTCTCACCCGCTTGTGGACGAGATCCTTCCCGCGCCCAGGGTCAGGACGCGTCTGGCCACCAGCACGGGCGTCTTCGGTGCGCCTTCCTTTTGGGCGAACGGGCTCACGGGCGGCGGCCAGGCGGTCGGCATACTCGATAGCGGCAACAAGGTCAACCACCCCGCGTTCGCCGGTAAGGATCAGGTCAACCGGGTCTTCCTCTCGTTCGGATCGCTGGACCCCTGCTTCGCCGATACCTCCGCCAGCGTGGAGGACCGGAATGGGCATGGCACGCACGTTTCGGGGATCGTGGCGAGCCAGGGATCGGCGGATTGGACGGCCCACAAGGGCGTGGCGCCGGGTCTGGGTTCGCTCTACAACCTGAAGGTTGCCTATGTCCTGGGCGGAGCCGGCTGCTCGAGTGGCGCTCTCGCCGATCTGCGCGATGTCTACGCCGCGCTCGATTGGGCGCTTCGAGAGACCTCCGTGCGGATCTTCAACTTCAGCTACGGCGACGACACCACTTCCGACGACGACGCTTTCTCTCGCGTGATCGACTCGCTGGTGGACACCTACGGTGTGATCCTCACCATCGCGGGCGGGAACGGCGGCGCGGGATGCAAGGTCGGCAGTCCGGCGATCGCCTATAACGGCGTCTCTGTCGGCAACTTCGCCTCGCGCGGCACGATGAATTCCAGCAGTTGCATCGGACCCACCGTGGGCGGGAGGTTCAAGCCCGACATCGCCGCTCCGGGAACCGGGATCGTCTCCACCGGCTACAACTGGGATTCGGCGGGTACGCCCGACTTCTTCGCCCTGACGGGAACCAGCATGGCCGCTCCTCATGTGGCCGGGGCAGCCGCGCTGCTTCGTCAGGCGGGGGTGACGGACCCGCTTTCGCTTCGAGCCGTGTTGTTCAACTCGGCCGATGGCGAAGGATGGGCGGCCAACCGCGGTTGGGGATTCGGCAATCTGGACACGGCGAAGACGCAGTCGGCGTTCCATGCGGCGGGCAGCCTGGCGAGCCGTGTGCAACCGGGCAGCTTCCACTTGTTCGAACTGGCCGGCACGGGGCGCATCAAGGCGACCACCGTCTGGAACCGGCATGTACCCACCGGATCGTCGCCAGCGCTGAACGACATCGATCTGTACATCTACAACCGGGACACCGGCGCCGAACTCGGTTCCTCCACGGAGTCGAACCAGAACGTGGAGCAGGTGACCGCTCAGGGGCCGGTCGTCGTCAAAGTGAAGATGTGGAGCGACACGCTCCGCGGCGGCGTGACGCAGGAGAAGTACGGCGCCGCGTTCAGCTCCGCCGCGGTCTTTCGGGCTGGACCGGTGCTCGCTCCTGTCTGTTCGGTTCCCTCCACCATCGCGCAGGGGTCGACGTTCAACCTGACCTGCCGAGTCACCAACACCGGCGACTTGACGGCCTCCAACGTGACGCTGTCCGCCACTCTTCCATCGGGTTTGTCGGGCAATCCGAATCTGTCCTGGAGTTCGGCCGCCAAGGGCGGATCGACCACGGACCAGACCGCGCCGTTGACAGCCTCCAATTCCAGCGGCGCCTACACCGTGGTGGTCCGCGTGAGCGCGGGGGCGTTCGGCGAATCGTTCTCCGGGCAAGCGAACGTTCCAGTGACCGTGGGCGCATCCGCTCCCGAAGCGCCCGTGAATCCATCGCCCGCGCATGGCGAAACCGGCGTACCGGTGGCGCCCGCGCTCTCCTGGTCTCCAGCGGCGGGAGCCAGTTCCTACGACGTTTATCTGGGAACGGCGGCGAATCCTCCCTTGGTGGGCAACACGGCGACAACCTCCTTCGCGGCGGGGACGCTCGCGGCGAACACCGTCTACTTCTGGCGAGTGGTTGCGAAGAACACGACCGGACCTACCAGTTCGGCGACCTGGAGCTTTACCACCACGAGCGCGGGGCCCGCCGCCCCGGCGAACCCGTCTCCAGCGGACGCCGCGACAGCAGTCGCCGTGGCTCCTACGTTGACTTGGACCGCGGCTGCCGGCGCGACGTCGTACGACGTCTACTTCGGACTCGCGCCCGCGCCCCCGCTTCTGACCAATACGACGGGGACAACGGTGGCTCCGGCCGCGCTCAGCCCCGGGACCAAATACTTCTGGCGCGTGGAGGCGAAGACCGGGTCGAGCGGCACGAGTTCGCCAACGTGGAGTTTCACGACCGCGCCCGCTCCGGGGGCTCCTTTGAATCCGTCGCCTGCGATTGCGGCGACTGGCGTGGCGACTCCGGTGACGTTAGGCTGGTCGGCATCCGCGAATGCGAGCTCGTACGACGTGTTCTTCGGGACCACCAGCGATCCCGCGTTCCTGGTGAACACCGCGTCTCCGAGCGCGGCGGCTCCGGCATTGGTGGCGGGACCACAGTATTTCTGGCGAGTCGTTGCCAGGAACGCGGCGGGCAACGCGAACTCCGCCACCTGGAACTTCACGACCGCTGCCTCTCCGGGGGCTCCACTGAATCCGTCGCCTGCGATTGCGGCGACTGGCGTGGTGGCTCCGGTGACGCTAGGCTGGTCGGCATCCGCGAATGCTACGTCCTACGACGTGTACTTCGGGACCACCAGCGATCCCGCGTTCCTGGTGAACTCGGCGTCTCCAAGCGCGGCGGCTCCAGCGCTGTCGGCCGGGACGCAGTATTTCTGGCGAGTCGTCGCCAAGAACGGCGCGGGCAACGCGAACTCCGCCACCTGGAACTTCACGACCGCCGCAGCTCCGGGAGCCCCGGCGAATCCGTCACCGGCGAACGGAGCCACCGGGGTCGCGCTGACAGCCACCCTCGGCTGGGCCGCCGTCCCCAACGCGGCGTCCTACGACGTGTACTTCGGAACAAACGAAGCCAATCCGCCGCTGCTGCGCAACACGGCTTCCCCGGCGGCGGCGCCGGGTGCATTGACGGCCGGTGTGCAGTACTTCTGGCGAGTCGTTGCCAAGGGACCCGGCGGCTCCACCGGTTCAGCCGTCTGGACCTTCACTGCGTTGCCGCCCACTCCGCCTCCGGGCGCGCCGTCGAACCCGTCGCCGGTCTCCGGCGCTTCGGCGGTCGGCTCGCCAGCCGCGCTTTCCTGGACGGCGGGCGCCAACGCGGCGGCCCACGATGTATATCTGGGCACGGTAAACCCTCCGCCCTTTGCCTCAACAGTTGCGGGTTCCACTTACACTACCGGCCAGCTTCCGCCCAACACTGTCTACTTTTGGCAGGTAGTGTCGAAGAACGCCACGGGTAACACCCCTTCCCCGGTGTGGGTGTTCGTGTCGGGGAATCCGGGCGAAGGTCCTGCCGTGGTGTCGGTCGGCCTGTCGAATCCCACCGGGCTCGCGGTTGACGATTCCTTTGTCTACTGGGCCGATAGCGGCTCGAACTCCATCCGGCGGACGTCCAAATCGGGAGGAGCGCAGGCGGGAATTTACGCGGGAGCGGTGACCAGCGGCTTGGCGGTGGATGGCGCGTCGGTCTACTTTAGCGATGGCGCCCGAGTCCTTTCCGTACCGAAGGGAGGCGGCGCCGGGACCCAACTCGCGGCCGCCGCGGCGAACCGCCTCGCACTCGACGACGGGTTTGTTTACTGGACCAACCCCGCCGCCGGCCTGGTGCAACGCGTCGGCAAAGGTGGTGGCGCGCCCACCACCCTCGCCTCCGGCCTGCGGTCCCCGCTCGGAATCCGGATCAAGGACGGATTCGTCTATTGGACCGAGGCGGGCGCCGGCGGTGGAGTCTGGCGCGTTCCCTCCTCCGGCGGGACCCCATCCAAGTACGCCGACGGCTCGCAGAGCGCCGGAATCGAAGTGTTCGGCGCTGGAGTCTACTGGGCGGATAACTCCGCCGCAAGCGGCCGGATTCGCTCGCTGACGGATGGATTCGAGTCGATCCCGGCCAGCGGGCTCGGCACGCCACTGGTGGATACCGCGGCCGACGGCGAGTTTCTGTACTGGCTCGAGGGTTCGACCAACGGACTGTTGCGCCAGATGCGTCCCGGCGGCGGCACGCTCGCCGCGCTGGCCCAGGGCCTCTCCGACCCCGTGGCCATCCTGGCCGACGCCGGTTTCGTTTACTGGCTGGAACGCGCGGGAGGCGCGCCCGGGGCCGGCATGGTCAAGCGGATCGCCCGCTCGGCGAGCCTTCCCGAAGGGCCGTCGGCGCCCACGCCCGGCTCGCCGGCCAACGAAGCCTCGGGGGTTAGCCGCAACCCGGCCCTCACCTACGCGGCCGGGGCCCGGAGCGAGTCGCACGATATCTACTTCGGGACAGCGTCGCCGCCACCGCTGGCGCTGAATCAGCCGGTCTCGTCGGGGACGGGGACTTACTCGCCCCAGAATCTCGCCGCGGATGCCCTGTATTACTGGCGCGTCGTGGCCAAGGGGCCGGGTGGATCGGCAAGTTCGCCCGTCCGCTCTTTCCGCACGGTTCCCGCGGCGCCGGCTGCTCCGTCGTTGGTGTCGCCGGCGGATGGGGCGTCCGGCGTGGCGGCTCCGCTCGATCTGGTCTGGTCCGCATCGGCCGGCGCGGCGGAGTTCGACGTGTTCTTCGGGACCGCGAATCCGCCGCCGAAGCTCTCCACCGTCCCCGGCACGTCCGCGCCCGTGGCGCAGTTGACGCCGGGCTCTACTTACTACTGGCGCGTTCAGGCGAAGAACGCGGGCGGCGGCGCGGACTCTCCGGTCCGCTCCTTCACGGCGCTGGAAGCTCCCGGCGCGCCGCTGAATCCGAGCCCCGCGGATGGCGCGGGGGGAGTCACCGGTTTGGCCGCGCTGAGCTGGACCGCATCACCCCGGGCATCCAGCTACGACGTGTTCTTCGGCACGACAGCGGATCCGCCGCTGGCCGGCAATGTGACATCGCCGGCGTTCAACGCCGGAGCGGTCGCCGCTGGGGTTCGCTACTTCTGGCGTGTAGTCGCCAGGAACGCGGCGGGTTTGGCGAACTCCTCGACTTGGAGCTTCACCGCGCAGGCGGGTCCCGGGGCGCCCGGTTCGCCGAATCCGGCGGACGGCGCGACAGCAGTAGGTGCGATCGGCGCGCTGACCTGGAGTGCGGTGACAGGCTCCACCTACGATGTCTACTTCGGAACGGCGGCGGATCCGCCCTTGGGGGGCAGCGCCGCATCGGCGTCATACGCCCCTGGTCCATTGGCGGCTGGGACGAAGTATTACTGGCGCGTGATCGCGAAAAACGCGGCGGGAACCGCCACTTCGCCGGTCTGGTCGTTCACCACGGCCGCGACCGCGGGTGGCCCACCTACGGCGCCCTCGATCGCCGCGCCATCCGCCGGTCAGATCATAGTGGTTCCCGGCGTGACCCTGCAATGGGAAGCACCGGCGGGCGCCACCGGCTACGAGCTTCGGGTTCGCGAAACCGCTTCCTCGCGAGTGGTGTTCACCGGAACGTTGGCCGGCGCCGCTTCCACGCGATCCCTACTGGAATTGCCCGACGGGGTCTTCACCCTCGCGGTTCGAGCGTGCGCCGGAGCCTATTCCGATGCTGCCTGCTCCTCCTACTCGGAAAGGGAATTCCGTGTGGCGGCGGACTCTCCGGGCGGCGCCCCCAGCGTGACGCAACCCACCAGCGGAGCTGCCTTGACAGCCTCCACCAACACGCTCGCCTGGACCTCGGTGGCCGGCGCGGTCTCCTATGAAGTCCACCTGCTCGACGCGGCGAACAACCGGTCCGAACTGCGGATCCGGACGCCCGCCCTCTCCACCATCTTCTCGCTCCGGAGTTCGACGAGGTACGAACTGCGGGTTCGAGCCTGCTCGGCGGCGTGCGGCCCTTGGTCGGCGGCTTCGGTGTTTTCGGCGGCCATCCCGCCGGCCCCCTCGGCCTCGCCGGCGGTGACCGCCTCGGTGGGCGCGGGCGGGATCCTCACCGTGTCGTGGAACTCCGTTCCCGGCGCGGACCTCTACGACGTACAGGTCGTGCAGTCTGCCCCCGCGGGTCCAGGCGGTGGCGCTTTGACCGTGGCGGCTCGCCGGACGTCGGCGACCTCGGTGAACCTGCCCGTTCCGCCCGGCCGGGCGTCGGTCTTCGTGGCCGCCTGCAACGGCAACGGGTGTGGACCGCTGAGCACCGCGATCGACATCGATCCCCAGGCTCCGCCACCGGCCGCGCCGGAGATCGGGAGTCCGCTCGCGGGAAGCGCCGTGAACGGCCCGGTGGTGCTGTTCACGTGGAGCCGTGTGCCAGGCGACACCGGCAGCACGGTCTACCGGCTGTTCGTGCAGGATCTTTCGCGCCAGTCCGCCGCCGCCGACGTTCTGACCACTCAGAACTACTGGGCGATCTCCCTGAACGCGGAGGGCGCGCAGTATGGCGCGCAGGTGATCGCCAACCCGGGTTCGAGCCAAGCCGCCGGGCCGGCGGTTTCCTTCAACGTTCGCGGCTCCAATCCCACCGCGCCCTCGCTGGTTTCGCCGCGCCACAACGACCGCGTTCCGCAGGGCAATGTCCGCATCGGCTGGACGCCGCTTCCGGGGGCGGGTCTTTATCAGTACTTCGTGGCCCGGGCCGGCGAGACCTCGCCACAAGCGGCGGGAGTGACCACGGGACTTCTCGTCGAGGCGCCGTTGAGCGCGGCCGGAAGCGCGGCCTCGAGACACTCCGCCATCGTCAGAGCGTGTCCGGCCGGCGCTTCCTGCGCGGCCGGTTCCGACGCCGGATGGGGTCCGTGGTCGAATGCGGCCGGCACGGGCGTCAGTTCGTTCGACGTGGCGCCGTAGAATCCGAATAGGTACGAAAATGAAGTGTCCGAAATGCTCCGATAGCGATGTCCGCCCGTCTCGCAATGCCGTCAAGGCGATGCTGGGCGGCATGCGTTGCATGAACTGCCACCGCCGGTTCCATGGCTGGTCAACGGCGTTCCGCGCCGCCGCGCCCTGGATGGCGATCTCGGCTCTCTGCCTGATCGCGGCTCTGGCCATCGGCCGGTCGGTGAGTTGGGGCTCGGCGGGGACCGGGAGCGTCCATGCCGCGGCCGAAGGCGATTTGGTGCTCTCGATTCAGCCTCATCCGGTGGTCCGAAGCGAGGACGGCGCCTGGACGTACCGGGTTCAAGTTCACGAGACCAAGGGCGTCCCCGTGCGAATCTGGAAGCTGTCGGTAGCGGGCGTGGACCAGTCGGCGAAGGTCGCCGCTTGGTTCGGCACGGACGAGATCCCCGCCAACGGCTGGGTCATGGCGACGGCGCGAAGCTCGGGCTCATCGCCCGCCACGGTCGACTGGGTGCTGGAAGGCGAGGCCAAGAAGTGGCGCGCGGCGGTGGAACTCCGCTAGGCTGTCACTTTGCTTTGTTCGCTCACGCGGCATGGCCCGTCCTGCCTCGAGAGTTTCATCACACCAACCGCGTCGCGTGGCCTTCCAGGCCGGCAACCGGGAACTTGAACGAGGTGCGCCGTCGCGTGCGGACGCAACTCCGGACGCCGCGGACGCCCCCGGCGTGAGCAGGCTGATCTACGCCGCGGACGTACTCGAGGCCAACGGCGCTGAGCCAAGCTTCGCGCGGCCATACTGGGCGAGCCGGAACGGAAGAACCTGGCCATTTTCGGACGAGCCGGTTTCGGGGTGGCGAGTCCGCCGCTGACGAGGCTGAACGCTACGCCGTTTGTGTCGATCTATCGGATCGTGCGTGTTTCGAAAGCGGTAAGATACGGGTATGCGCAACGAATTCACAGCGATTGTGGAACAAGACGGCCCATGGCACATCGCGTATTGTGCTGAAGTTCCTGGAGCAAATGGTCAGGGCGCAACCCGGGAAGAATGCCTCGCAAACCTCCGGGCAGCAATCGTCATGATCCTGGAGCATCGGCGCGAAGAATCGTTCCGCTCCATACCCCCTGAGGCGAAACAAGAGCTTGTCGTCGTGGGATGAAGCGCGAGGCGTTGATCCGGCATCTCCGGCGCTGCGGGTGCGTCGTCCGCCGGGAAGGCAAGGAGCATTCCCTTTGGGAGAATCCGCAAACGGGCCATGCCGAGGCCGTTCCCCGGCATGTTGAAATCGCCAATCTTCTGGCGAAACGGATTTGCCGCAGGCTTTCGATCGCCGATCCGCCGGGTTAGCTGGGTCGGCCAGATCGCGGTTCACTGCTCCGTGTCCCGCTCGGGCTATCAACCTGACTTGGCCGCAGCCCCACTGAAACGCTGCGGCGCGGACCTTTGACCGCAATCTGCGTCTATTCGGTGGCTGGATCGATGTAGAACCGTAGGTGCAAGGCGCTCCAGATCCATCCAACGCTCAGTGATGATACTTGTTACAGAGCCTCTCGAATCCCATGCCGGCAACTGGCAAAGTCACTGGACCTACTTCACGAGCGCGTAGTCGATGCGGCGGTTCCGGAACCGGCCCTCTTCGGTGTCGTTGGACGCGGCCGGCTTGGCGGGGCCGTAGCCTTTCGCGGTGAACGTGGCCTCCGGCACTCCCTTCGAGACCAGATAGGCGCGAACGGCGGGGCCGAACTACAATAGGGTCATGAGCTTCGACGACTACAAGCTCGTCATCTATCGAAACCGCCCTGATGGCTGGGTGGCGGAGATTCCCGCGATTGCCGGGTGCCACGCACTGATGCCGACTGCCGAAGAGGCGGTGACAGAACTCGCCAACGTGTTCATGCTGATCGAAGAAGAGCACCGCGCCAACGGTCAGGCTCTGCCCCGCGACACGACCGAAATCGTGCATGCCTAGCGCCCGCGCATCTGAACTGCAACGCGTGGCCGCCAAACTCGGATTCGAGCGCGCACGCCGAACAGGCAGTCACCAGCGGTGGCTGCACAAAGATGGCCGGGCAACGACCATTCCCATTCATGGCGGGCGTGACATCGGCCCACCCTTGTTCTACCGAATCCTTGAACAACTCGGAATCGACGTGGAGACCTTCGAACGTCTTCAGTAGGCTTTGCCGTTACACATTGCTCAGCCCCTTCGAGCGGATCGACCACGCTCGATCGGGCGTTTCTAGTCTAGTGGCCTCACGCCCGGGCCGGATGAGACCTACCGTTCCCGTTCGGCGACGCCCGCAAACGCCGGCCAACGCAGAACTCGCTCTGCCGGACCGACGCCAAAATGGCGTTGCCAGAGGTGGGAACCAAGCAGCAACGCGCCCCAGGCCGCGACCGCGGCAAAACGGGGTGGGCGCCACCGTAAGGCCGAGGAGCCCCCAAGGCGGCGGGCAGTTCGCGCACTTCCGGCACAACTTCATACGAGCCCGCCATTACCGTTTCCGCGGACTGTACACCCGCCTCGTCCTCGATCAAGGCGTCATGCTCGGTCTGTTCCTCGTAGTGTGCCAGAACCCGGCGAAGCTTGGCATCGTCCCATCCCACAGGCAGTTTGGTTTCGCTCTATTGGTGTTTCTTCTTTCCGCGCCGCCGAAAGGCGGCGAGCGGCTTTCCGGTCAACTCGTACGCCGGGATCACGAACACTGTGTCTGGCAACGGGTCCGGCACATAGATAACGCGGAGGTATCGCCCGGAAGCGGTTTGAGCCCTCACGTCCATGGCGATCCTCGCCCTAGCCGCTCCAGATCCGTTCTAACGCTCAGTGATGATAGTTGTTACAGCGGCTTCGAAGCGCCAAACGCCGCCCGGACGCGGAGCCTCTCGATCCATGCCGGCAACTGGCAAAGTCACTGGTAGAACTACTTCACGAGCGCGTAGTCGATGCGGCGGTTCCGGAACCGGCCCTCTTCGGTGTCGTTGGACGCGGCCGGCTTGGCGGGGCCGTAGCCTTTCGCGGTGAGCGTGGACTCTGGCACTCCCTTCGAGACCAGATAGGCGCGAACAGCGGCGGCGCGCGCTTCCGAGAGCTTCAGGTTCGAGGCCTCATCCCCGGCACTGTCGGTGTGGCCGCTCACTTCGACCGCCGTTCCGGCCGGCGCTTGCTTCAAGGCTTCGGCGCTGCGGTCGAGCAGATCCTTGGAGTCCTCCGGGATCTCGGCGCTGCCGCTGGCAAAGTTCACGATCATCAGATCCAGGATCTTGATCAGTTCCTCCGCCTGGAATCCGGGCTTCAAGCTCTTCAGCCCGATGAGGACCTGCTCGTTGGCCGCTTTGATGGCCGCCGAGGTGTCGAACGCCGGCCCCTCGATCTTCGTTCCGTGAGCGGCCGGGGCGTGCGAAGTCGTGGGCGAGCCGCATTGCCGCGAACCCAGCAACCCGAGCAGCACAACCGGCAGGACAATCCAGATCCAGCTCACCCGGTCGCTCGATACGCCCGGAACCTCGGAAGCCGGCGGCCCGGTCAGACCCGGAGGCAACGCGTGCGGCAGGTGGCCTCCGTGGGCGATCTTGCCGAGCAGTTCCGGGATCAGCGCGGCGAGCCCCGGCGCGGCTTTGGATACCGGCAATCCGGCGTCGTGCGCCACCTTTTCAATGGACGCGGCGCCGATCGCCGCTTTCAATTGTTCCGGGCGCAGGTCGATCGGCGCGTTTCCCGACAGCCAGGAATCCACGGCCTTCCCCAAACCCGCCTTCCGGAATCTTTCGACGAACCCGGGGAGGCCGCCCATTTCATGGCCGCCGATCAACGCGATCAAGGCCTCCAGGAGAGCTTTCCCCTTTCCTTCCAATCCGAAACGGTGTTCTATCCCGTGTAGCAACGACTCGACATTCATAGCCTTCGACAACCTTACTACCCGCACGATGCGTGGTGCAAGGCCCCTTTGCGGATTTCCTCGGCCCACCCCACCGGAGTACTAGGAGTTCCGCATCTAGCACACCATCGGTTGGGGCCTCCACCATTTTGAGGACTATTCGTGGTAGCGTGATTCCTGTGATCATCGTCCGTGAGAAAAACAGGACGGCCTGTGGAAAACGCCGGAGACTCGAAAACCGGCGATTCAAGTGTCTGTAACCTGATGGTACGGCATATGGATATTTTCCTTGACGCGGTACTACATATTGGGTCAAGATGGCCACTGACCCCACTTCCCCCGAAAGGTTCTTCCCCCTCGAAACACTATGGGACAGTTAACCGTTGATCTATCGACGCGCGCGTCGGAGCTGAAGCGCTCGCTCCCTGTCACGGAGCGGGTGGGAATCACATTCCCCCGCCACTTCACCGCCAAGCTGGAGCCGGGCAAAACGCCGTACGACGAAGTCCGTTGGGAACTCCGCACCGCCTCCATTGGCAACGACAAGGGCGCGGTGATTTTCGAACAGCGCGACATCGAGGTGCCGGTGGATTGGTCGCAGACGGCTACCAACATCGTCGCGTCGAAATACTTCCATGGGCGCATCGGTTCGCCGGATCGGGAGCGTAGCGTGGGGCAGTTGGTCCACCGGGTGGTGGACTCGATCGCCGACTGGGGAAAGAAGGGGCGCTACTTCCGCACGACCGAGGACGCCGAGAACTTCCGCAACGAACTGGCGCATCTGATGTTGACCCAAAAGGCGTGCTTCAATTCGCCGGTGTGGTTCAACGTGGGCGTGCGGCACGAAACACGCGGCTACGGCTGGTACTACGACGAATCGTCGCAATCGGTGCAGGAAGTGGACGGGTCGGTGGACCGGCCGCAGTGTTCGGCCTGCTTCATCAACGCCGTGAACGATTCGCTCGAGTCGATCCTGAAGCTGGCCAAGACCGAAGGCATGCTGTTCAAGTACGGGTCGGGCACGGGGACCAACCTGTCGAAGCTGCGCGAGGAAGACGCGATCCTCTCGGGTGGCGGCCGCGCGTCCGGTCCGCTGAGCTTCATGAAGGGGTTCGACGCGTTCGCCGGCGTGATCAAGTCGGGCGGCAAGACGCGCCGGGCGGCCAAGATGGTGATCCTCAACGCCGAGCATCCGGACGTCGAGAAGTTCATCTGGTGCAAGGCGAAGGAAGAGAAGAAGGCGCACACACTCATCGACGCGGGCTACGACTCGTCGCTCGACGGCGAAGCCTACTCGTCGGTGTTCTTCCAGAACGCCAACAACTCGGTGCGCGCCACCGACGACTTCATGCGCGCGGTGTCGGAAGACCGCGACTGGTGGACCAAGGCGGTGGTGGGCGGCCAGCCGGTGAAGCGGTACCGCGCGCGCGACCTGCTGCGCGCGGTCGCCGACGCCACGTGGCAGTGCGGCGATCCCGGCATGCAGTTCGACACCACGATCAACCGCTGGCACACGTCGAAGAACACGGACCGGATCAACGCGTCCAATCCGT
>SYLY01000169.1 GCA_005808475.1 Acidobacteriota bacterium | reverse complement strand
GGCACCACGCGCGAGCAGTTGGCGGCGGTGGCGGTGAAGAACCACGAGAACGGCTTCCTGAATCCCGACGCTCATCTTCGGAAGCGGATCACGCTGGAACAGGCCCTGAACGGCAAGCCGGTGTCGAGTCCGCTGACCGTGTTCGATTGCTCGCTGGTGAGTGACGGCGCCGCGGCGGTGCTGCTCATGCCGCTCGACAAGGCCCGGGACCGGGCCGCCAAGCCGGTGCTGGTCAAGGGAATCGCTCAAACGTCCGATCACGTCGCGCTCGACCGCAAGGAGACGATCACGACCTTCCCGGCGGTCCGCGCGGCGGGCGAAAAGGCGTATCGAATGGCGGGCATCGTGGCCGGCGACGTCGAGTTCGCCGAGATCCACGACTGCTTCACGATCGCCGAGATCGTGGCGATCGAGGACCTGGGCTTCGCCGCCAAGGGCGAAGGCGGACCGTTTTCCGCCGCCGGTCACACCGCGTTGCGCGGCCGGATTCCGGTCAACACGAGCGGCGGCTTGAAGTCCAAGGGGCATCCGGTAGGCGCGACCGGCGTGGCGCAGCTCTGCGATCTGGCGCTTCAGATTCGGGGCGAGGCGGGCGAGCGGCAGCTCGAGCGCAACCGGCTGGGTTTGGCGCAGAATCTGGGGGGATCGGGAGCGACTTGCGTGGTGACGATCCTGGAGGCGGTATGAGCGGCGGAGTCGTTTACACGGAGACTGTCGTCTATTCGGCGCCGGAGGCGTGGGTGAAGGATGCGCCTTACCAGATCGCGATCGTGTCGCTCGACGAGGGCGGGAGGATCACGGGGCGGGTACGCGGGGAAGCGGCGGCCATCGGGGATCGGTTAGAATTCATTGAATCCATAGAAGGGGTCCATTTTTTTAGGAAATCCGCATGAAGCTTGCATCGAGAATGAACAACATCCTGGTGGAGGGCGCGTTCGCCGTGCTGGTCAAGGCGCGCGCGCTCGAGGCGCAGGGCAAGAGCGTGATCCATCTGGAGATCGGCGAGCCCGATTTCGACACGCCGAAGCATGTGATCGAGGAGGCCAAGACGGCGCTCGATCAGGGCTGGACGCACTACGGGCCGACGCAGGGCCTGCCGGAACTACGGAAGTCTCTGGCGGAGTACGTGTCGCGGACGCGCGGGATCCACGTGGGTCCGGAGCGCGTGTGCGTGGCGCCGGGCGGCAAGCCGATCATTTTCTTTCCGATGCTCGCGCTGCTCGAGGAGGGCGACGAGGCGATCTATCCGAACCCCGGGTTTCCGATGTACGAGTCGATGATCCAGGTATCGGGGGCCAAGGCGGTTCCCATTCCGTTGGTGGAGTCGCGTGGATTTTCGTTCGATCTCGACGTGTTCCGGCGCAGCCTGAACGACCGGACCAAGATGGTGGTGCTCAACTCGCCGCAGAATCCCACCGGCGGAGTGATGCCGGAGGAAGACCTGCGCGCGATCGCCGATCTGGTGCGGGATCGCGATTTGGTGATCCTTTCCGACGAGATTTACTCGCGGCTGGTGTTCGGCAAGCGGCACTTCTCGATCGCGTCTCTGCCGGGAATGCTCGAAAAGACGATCATACTCGACGGCTTCTCGAAGACGTACGCGATGACCGGCTGGCGCCTGGGTTACGGGGTGATGCCCACTTGGTTGGTGGACGCGGTGAACAAGATGATGGTGAACTCGATCTCCTGCACGGCGAGCTTCACGCAGCGGGCGGGCATCGCGGCGATCGAGGGTCCGCAGGACGACGCCGAGGCGATGGTGGCGGAGTTTCTGCGGCGGCGGGACGCGTTCGTGGGCGGCTTGAACCAACTGCCGGGATTCCGGTGCGCGGTTCCGGAGGGGGCGTTCTACGCGTTCCCCAATGTGGAGGGGACGGGCATTCCGTCGAAGGAACTGGCCGAGCGGCTGCTGAACGAGGCGGGCGTGGCGTGTCTGGACGGCTCGGCATTCGGGGCGTATGGAGCGGGGTATCTGCGGTTCTCGTACGCGAATTCGATGGAGAATCTGATGGAGGCGCTGTCGCGGATCGCGCGGTTCCTGGAGGCGAGCGGGATTCGTTAGCGGGGATACGCAGCACCCCGATTCGGGTCCCGCCATTTTGTCCGATGCAGTTACTCGGTTGTCATCTGAATCGTGGACGTGGCGAGGCGCCGCCCACGGATCGAAAAAACGCTGAATCGTAGAGGGGGCCGGACAGTGGCGCCGGATCGGCAATGACGGCTTGTGTAAGTGAATGATCCCGGCTACGCGGCGGAGAGAATCGATTCTGTCGGGGGCCCAGCCCGAGAGATTGGCAAGGGTGCGTTTGACGTACATGGGTACATTCCAGGCGCATCCAAGCCACGAAAGTCAAATCATTTACCGGAGCGCGGGACAGCGGATCACCCTCGAAGTCCAGCGCGGCGCGGAGCGGCTTACCGTGGAAGCCGCCGTGCTGGAGCGCCCGAAGGACCCGGACCGTCTTCTGGCCATGGCTTCCGGGCGGCGCAACCTTGTCCCCCAGCTCGGTATCCTGGCGATGGATCTGGACGATCGAGTCGCCCCGCTGTTGCCCACCTTGCGGCGTCTTTCCGGAGTGGTGGCCGCCGGCGTGATTTCGCAACTGATCTCGCCGGAAGAGGGACTCCATACGGGCGACGTCATCTACTCGGTCAACGGGTTTCCGTCGGGTAGCCTCGATGAGCTGAAGGCGGCCATGCAACGCATCCGCCATGGACAGGCTGTCGCGGTCCACCTGGAGCGGATGGGCCAACTCATCTATGTCGTGATGAACGCGGACTGATCCGCGGCCGGGGTGCATGAGCCGCCGGCGCCCGTCCCCGAAGCGCGGCGTTACGGCAGCTTGCTCGACCCCATCAGATACTCGTCGATCGCGCGAGCCGCTTTCCGGCCTTCCGCCTGCGCCCACACCACCAGCGATTGTCCACG
>SYLY01000168.1 GCA_005808475.1 Acidobacteriota bacterium | reverse complement strand
GTCGTTCCAGGAGACCACGCGTGTGTTGACGGAGGCGTCGATCAACGGCAAGGTTGACCACCTGCGCGGATTGAAGGAAAACGTCATCATGGGCCGCCTCATTCCGGCCGGCACGGGCCTGGAATACTACCGCAACGTGAAGATCGCGGGCGAGGACGTGGTGGAAGAGGAGATGAGTCCGGAGTCGGAGGCCGCGATGGCGGAAGGCCTGGCGTACGACGACGAGACTCGCAACCTGTTCTCGGGCAGCTTGAACGACGACGATGTTCCGGAGCCGGTGAGCGAAGTCGAATAGACGGTTTCGGCCGGTTTTCCAAGAGCGGGAGGGCTTCGGCTCTCCCGCTTT
The DNA here is from genome assembly GCA_005808475.1 of Acidobacteriota bacterium. Classification (GTDB taxonomy): domain Bacteria; phylum Acidobacteriota; class Terriglobia; order Bryobacterales; family Bryobacteraceae; genus SYLY01. The sequence goes on along the minus strand of SYLY01000168.1, from coordinate 39,525 downwards.
TTCGTTTTCACGAGCGGCGTCTTCTCCGGTGGGCGGTCCGTTCGGCGGCGATATACTGGGGCGCGGGCGCGCCGGATTCGCGCGCGGCCGCGATCTCCGAACTCGGGAGGACTCTCCGAAATGATCCGCCATCGTTTGCCGCCAGCCGCGGTGCTGGCTGTCCTTGTTTCCCTGCCTGCCTTCGCCCAGGGGGATCGCGCCAGCATCCTCGGCCAAGTCACCGACGCCAGCGGCGCGGCCGTGCCTGGAGCCTCGATTACGGTCACCAACGCCGGCACCAAGGAGCGGCGCACGGCGACGGCCGGCGAGCGCGGCGTCTTCGACGTGCCCGCCCTCAACATCGGCGAGTACGAGATCTCGGTCGAGCGGCAGGGCTTCAAGCGGGAGGTTCTTCGCGGCATCGTGTTGGCGGTGGGCCAACGCGCGCGCGTCGACGTGAAGCTCGAAGTTGGCGCCGTCACGCAGGAGGTTACCGTCGAGGGCGCGGCCCCGCTGCTCTCCACCGACGACGCCACGCTCGGGCAGCTCATCGACCAGCGCAAAATCCGCGAACTCCCGATCCCGGGCAAGCGCAACATGTATATGCTGGCGCTGCTCGGGGCCGGCATGAGCCGCGGCCCGGCGTCGAGCGTCACAACCTCCGGCTTCGGCCCGGGTTTCGGCATCGCCGCCATGGGGCAGAAGGTCCACAACAACTGGTTCCTGCTCGATGGCGCGCCCATCCGAACCACGATCCACGCATCGATGCGGCTGCGCCCCTCGGTGGAGGCGCTGCAGGAGTTCAGGGTGGAGTCGGGTTTCTACTCGGCGGAGTTCGGCACCCAATCCGGAGCGCAGATCGTGTCGTCCATCCGGCCCGGCACGAACGACTTCCACGGCACGCTATTCCACTTCCTCCGCAACGAGAAACTCGACGCCCGCAACTTCTTCGAGAACCCCCTGGTGAAGAAGCAGCCGTTGCGCCGCAATAACTACGGCGCGGTGGTGAGCGGGCGCGTCCTGCGCGACAAGCTCTTCTTCACGGCCAATTACGAGGCGTTCGTCGAACGCCGCAACTCGCAAGGATTCGGAGTCTTCCCCTCGCAGAGGATGTTCCGCGGCGATTTGACCGAACCGTACTTCCGCGCGGGCCGGTCTCCCAATGGCGCGCTGACTCCCATCCGGGACACCGCGGCGAACCTGCCGTTCCCCGGCAATCAGATCCCCGCGTCGCGCATCGCGCCGCAAGCGCAGCGGCTGTTTCAGTTCTGGGTTCCGGGCAACTTCGGCCCGGCGGAGTTCGACGGCTCCAACAACTACTCCGGCGACGCGCGCGCCACCGCCGACGACCGCCAGATGTTCCTCCGCATGGACTACAACCTCGGCGACAAGAACCGCGTCTTCGGACGCTATGGCATCCAGGATGTCAACGAATTCGGAGGCATCGTCAATCCGCACCCGTTCTTCGGGCAGGATCGCCCCAAGCGGCAACAGAATCTCGCGCTCCAATACACCCGCCTCATCTCGCCCACCGCGCTCAACGAACTCAAGGTCTCCTACAATCGAGACCTGTTTCAGACGCTCGACCGGGTGAGCGGCTCGGACTTCAACATCGCGCGGGACCTGTTGATCCCAGGCCAGACCAGCGACCCCTTCACGACGGGCGTGCCCTCGGTGAGCATCACCGGCGTAAGCGGGATCGGCAATACCGTACCCAACACCATCTGGGACGAATCGCGGCGCATCGCCGATACGTATTCCCTGGTGAAGGGCCGCCATTCGATCAAGATTGGAACCGAGTTCTTCCACCTGTTGTTGCGGCGCGAGACCTACCAGTTCGTCACCGGCCAGTTCGGCTTCACGGGAATTCACGCCGGCCAGGGTTTGGCCACCGCCGCGCGCGAGACGCTCGCCTGGGCCGACTTCCTGCTGGACAATCCGTTCCAGGTCCGCACCGCGCACAGCGAGGTTCAGGGATTCAAGCCGGGCCAGTTCACCCGGCTGTTCGGCTGGCGCTGGCACAACTTCGTGGCGGACGACTTCAAGGTCACGCGGAAGCTCACGCTCAACCTGGGTCTCCGCTACGAATACAACTCCGTCCTGCGGGACGTTCGCGGAGGGACGCGCAACTTCAGCTTCGCGACCCAGGACCTGTTCCCGGCTCCCGGCGTCTCGGCGCCGCTGTACAACCGCGACCCGGACAACTTCGCCCCGCGCTTCGGCTTCGCGTTCAGGCCTTTCAGCGGCAATAAAACCGTGGTCCGCGGCTCGTACGGCGTCTTCTATAACGTCAACATGCTGAACAATCTCACCGAGAGTTCGAAAAACATCCCCTTCAGCGCGGGCATCAACGAGATCAACAACCCGGGCATTGTGCGGATCCGGATGTCGAGCGCAACCGTGTCCAATGTCGCAGCGACGTCGGCGCGCGAGGTGCTCGCGGTGCCGGACAACTACGGCGTCGGCGACGTCCAGCAGTGGACGCTGAACGTGCAACGCGTGCTGCCTGGCGCGATGGTCCTCGAAGTGGGCTACGTGGGTTCGAAGTCCAGCCACTTCGACCGGCCGCGCACCTTCAACGCGATCAACGTTCTCAAAGGCGAACGGGTGAAGCCTTTCCCCCAATGGGGCAATATCGAGCTCATCACCACGGACGCCTCGGGCAACTATCACGGGCTCCTGACGAAAGTGGAAAAACGGATGTCGAAGGGCCTGACCTTCCTCGGCACATACACGTGGTCGAAAACCATGTTCGACGCCTGGGCGGGCAACGCCGGCCAGCGGCACAACAGTCCGTTCGACCTGTTCCTCGAGAAGGGACTGGCCGAGACCGACCAGCGGCATCGCGTCACCGGATCCTGGCTGTACGAGTTACCATTTTTCCGTTCGCGCAACGACCTGCTCGGCCGCGCGCTCGGCGGTTGGCAGACCAACGGCGTGTTGACGCTGGAGACGGGAATGCCGGTGCATCCGGTTCAATCCGTGCAGCCGCTCGCCGACGAGTGCTCGCGCTGCAACCGAAGACCCAACCGTCTTGCGGACGGGAACCTGCCGGACTCGCAACGCACGCTCCGGCGCTGGTTCGACACATCCGCCTTCGCGCTCGCCGTGGGACAATACGGCACGTCGGGCCGCAACGTGCTTACCGCGCCCGGCCTGGCGAGCCTCGACTTCTCGCTGTTCAAGAACTTCCGGATTCGCGAAAAGAAGACCCTGCAGTTGCGGTGGGAAATGTACAACGCCACCAACACCCCGGCGTTCAATCCACCCGGACTGGGGATCGGCACGGGGACGTTCGGCCAGATCACCAGCGCCGGCCTGCCTCGTGAGATGCAGTTCGGACTGCGGTTCAGTTTTTGAGCGCCCGGACGACGCGATACCATGAATCGAGCGAAGGAGACCCCGCAATGACCGCGACCGCGCCGATGACCGTCGAAGAGTTCGTCCAGTGGGACGCGCCCGAAGGACATTCCTACGAATTGGTGGATGGAGAACCGGTCCGCATGTCCAGCCCCGCACCCCTGCACAACATCGTCACGGCCCGGCTCCTGTACCTACTCTGGAGGTACTTCGAGCGCGATCCCAGCGGAGGCGCGATCGCCGAGACGGACTGCCGAGTCTCCGCGAAGAACGTGCGGCGGCCCGATCTCTCCATCTTCGTCGCCGAGGAGTGGCGCCGCCTGGATCTGAAGAGAGCCCCCACTCCGGCGCCAACCATCGCGGTGGAAGTGCTCTCCCCCACCGACCTCGCCACCGAAGTCGTCCGCAAGGTCCGCGAGTACCTCTCGGCCGGAAGCCAGGAGGTCTGGGTGCTCGATCCGGAGAACGGCGAAGTGCAAGTACGGACCCAATCGGGCATCCGCCTCCTCGAAGGCAGCGCCGCGCTGGATACGCCACTCCTGCCCGGATTCTCCGCCCCCGCCACCGAACTTCTCGCCGGCCGCCAGTGAACATCGCCATGAAGTCCAAACCTGCTCCGCTTACCCGCCGCGCGGCGCTCGCGTCGCCGCTGATCCTGCCCGCCGCGGCCGCCCTTGCCGCTCCCGCCCGTAAGGTCATCGCCGAGGACGATCCGGCGAACCTCAAGATTGGCCACATCATGAACTGGAACGTCAGCGACGACTTTCTTCTGTTCTGTAAGCAGATCGGCCTGAAATGGGCGCGGCTCATGTATCACGAGGAGCCGGATCTCGACCGCCTCGCCGGCATCCAGAAGCGTTTCGCCGGCTTCGGCGTCCGCTTCTACACCGGCTGCCATTATTCGTACCGCTCGCTGAAGGTGCAGCTCGGGCAGCCCGGGCGAGACCAGGATATCGAGCGGTTCCAGAAGTTCATCCGCATCATGGGCAAGCTCGGCATCCCCGCCGTCAACTACGATTTCCATCCGGCCAACACCTACACGACGTCCTTTGTCGACAACCACGGTTACAAGACCCGCCAGTTCAGCGAGAAGGATTTCCGGGAAAAGGTCGAAAAACCGGCCTTCGATCGCGAGTATTCGGCGGAGGACATCTGGGCCAACTACACCTACCTCATGAAGGCGGTGCTGCCGGTGGCCGAGGAGTCCAACGTGAAGATGGCGCTGCATCCGGACGATCCGCCGCTCGCCAAGATGAACGGCGTGGCAAAGCTGTTCGTGCACTACGACGGGTACAAGCGCGCCGAGAAGATCGCGGGCGCGAGTAAGCACTGGGGACTCCGCCTGTGCGTCGGCACCTGGATGGAAGGCGGAGACCGGATGGGCAAGGACACGATCGGCATGATCCGCGACTTCGGCGGCCGGGGCAAGCTGTTCGACATCGACTTCCGCAACGTCAGTTCGCCGCTGCCGGTATTCCACGAAACGCTGCCGGACGAAGGCTACAGCGACATGTACCAGATCATCAAGGCGCTGCGCCAGGTGAAGTACTCCGACGGAATCGTGCCCGACCACATCCCGCCGCTCGCGGGCGACAACAACGAGCATCGCGCGGGGCTGGCGTATTGCATCGGCTACTTCAAGGCGCTGCTGCGGCGGGCCAACGAAGAGGTTGGCTGATTACCGGGCGATCGCCTTCACTTGTAGGTACTCCTCCAGACCGAACCGCCCCAACTCCCGCCCCACGCCCGATTGCTTGTATCCGCCGAACGGGGCGAGCGCGTTGAAGCGGCCGCCGTTGATGTCGACCTGCCCGGTGCGGATCTTCCGAGCCACGCCGAGCGCGCGGTCCGCGTCGGCCGACCAGACGCCGCCGGCGAGTCCATAGATGCTATCGTTGGCGATCGCGATGGCCTCGGCCTCGGTGTCGTAAGGCAGCACGGAGACCACCGGCCCGAAGATCTCCTCCTGCGCGATCGTCATCTTCGACTGCACGTCCGCGAATAGCGTAGGTTCGACGTAGTAGCCCTTGTCCAGGCCCGCCGGACGGCCGCCGCCGGACGCCAAACGCGCGCCCTCGGCCTTGCCCGTCGCGATGTAGCCTTCCACTCTCTCGCGCTGCTTCGCCGACACGAGCGGCCCGAGCTTGGACGCCGGGTCGAACGGATCGCCCACCTTCAGCGCCGCCAGCGTTGCCTTGGCGATCTCGATCGCCTCCTCCTGGCGCGCCCGAGGTACGATCGCGCGAGTCCACGCCGAGCATGTCTGCCCCGAATTGAGCATAGCGTTCTTCACGCCCGCGGAAACGGCCTTCTCGAACGGAGCGTCGTCCAGGATCACGTTCGCGGACTTCCCGCCCAGCTCGAGCGTCACTCGCTTGACCGTCTCCGCCGCCAGAGCCATCACGCGCTTGCCGGCGCGCAAGGATCCGGTGAAGCTCACCATGTCGATCAGCGGATGCGTCGCGATCGCCTCGCCCACCACGGGACCGTAACCGGTCACGATGTTCAGAACACCGGCTGGCAACCCGATCGACTCGGCCGCTTCGGCCAGCAGGAACGCATTGAGCGGCGCCACCTCGCTCGGCTTCAGCACCACCGTGCAACCGGCGGCCAACGCCGGAGCGATCGTCGCCATGATCTGATGCAACGGGTAGTTCCACGGCGTGATCGCTCCCACCACGCCCACCGGCTCGCGCACGATCAGCGAATTCCCGATCTGCTCCTCGAATTTGGATTCGCGCAGCAGCGTGGCGTAGGACTGCGTAACCATCACCGGCAGCCCGGCCTGAACGCTCGTCGCCATCGCGATCGGCGTCCCGACCTCGCCGGCGATCGTGCGCGCCACCGCCTTCATGCGATCCTTCAGCGCGCCGGCGAGTTTCTCGATCCACGCGGCCCGCTCTTCCACGGGCGTTTCGCCCCAGCCGCCGTCGAACGCACGGCGGGCGGCCTCGGCGGCGCGGTCGACGTCGGCGGCCGTGCCTTCGGGGACCTGGCCGATCGTCTCCTCGGTGGAAGCGGAAGTCACGGGGATCATCCCCGCTCCGGCCGGCGTTTGCCAGCCGCCGTCAATGTAGAGTTGCTGGTGGGTGGTCATGCTTGTCGAAATCGATGAACAACCAGATTAGCGCGCCGGCCAGCGCGAGCGCCGCTCCGAAGTAGAGTCCGGCGGACCATCCGAACCAGGATGCGATCATTGGAGTCAGCACCGGGCCAACCGCGCCCCCCAGGTTCCCGCCCCCGTTGAGGACGCCTCCCGCCGCTCCGGCCCGCGCGCCCATTACGTCGATCGTGGCGGCCCAGTAGTTGACGTCGGCGCTGGCGGCGAATCCGAACGCGAGCGAGATGAATACCACCGCCCAGGTCACGTCCTCGGAAGAGACGCCCACGAACAACGACACCGCGCTCCCCGCCATCGAGCCCATCGCCGCGGCGCGCATTCCGGTCTTGCGCCCCCACGCACGCGACATTCGCGCGGCCGCCCATCCGCCCAAAGGAGCCATGACCAGCCAGGCGAGGAACAGGATCGTCGTGTAGACCGCGCTCTCCCGCGGCGGAATCTTCCGCACCTCGCCGAGATAGTAATAAATCCAGTAGAAGAAGATGTACTCGTAGTAGTCGAGCGCCGTGAATCCGAGCGTGAGCAGCAGCAGGCTCTTGTCGCCGAGCAGCGCCCTCCAGCTTCCGCGGGCCACTTCCGGCGGCGGCGCGGAGGGAGGATCGCCCGCGAAGCGCCACCAGATCCAGCCCGCGGCCATCGCCAAGGCTCCGGCGAAGACGAAGGCGGCGCGCCAGCCCGACTTTTCCACGATCCACGACACCGCAAGCGGCGACAGCGCGCTGCCGAGTCCGGCGCCGGACGCCACCAACCCCTGCACCAGAGACCGTTGCGCCGGCAGCGACCAGGACGCGTTCGCCCGATTCACCGCCGGAAACAGGGGCGCGGTGGCGACGCCGAATCCCAGCCGCAGCGCGGCGAACGCCCCCGCCGAGTTGCCCGCCGCCATCAACGCTGTGAACAGCCCCGATCCGCCGGCCATCGCCGCCAGCGTCTTACGCGGTCCGTGGATGTCGGCGAACCGCCCGCCGGGAATTTGGCAAAGCGCGTAGCTCCACAGGAAGGCCGAAAGGACCCAGCCCATCTGGACTTCGCCGAGTCCGAACTCGCGCATGATGGAAGGAGCCGCGATCGACAGCACCGTGCGGTCGAAATAGCTGATGACGGCGAGCGAGAACAGCAGCGCCACCACGCGCGGCGGCATCCCTCGTGGGGCGTTCACCGGGAGACCTGATGGGCCACCGTGTACCGGTCGAGCGCTTCGCGATTCAACTCGATGCCGAGACCCGGACTCTGCGGCAGCGGCGTCGCTCCGCCCACCAGCCGCAACTCCTCGACGACCAGATCGCGGCGCAGAGGCGACTCGGCCAGCGCCGCCGGCAGGAATTCGATATAGGCGCAGTGCGCCGTCGCCGCGCTGAGATGAGCGGACGCCGCGATACCAATCCCCGTCTTCCAGCAATGAGGCACGATCAGGCGGCCTCGATCACGCGCCAGATCGCAGACCCGGCGCGCCTCGGTGATTCCGCCCACTCGCCCCACGTCGGGCTGCGCGACATCGATCTTGCCGCGATCCATCAGATCGAGGAATTCGAACCGGGTGTTCTGCAACTCTCCCGCGGCGATCCGCACCGGCGAATGATCGTGCAAATAGGCATGGCCATCGAGATCGTCCAATTGCAGGGGCGTCTCGAGGAAGAACAGGTCGAGCGGCTCGAGCCGCCGCAGGACCGCGAGCGCTTCCTTGGCGTTCGACCAGCAGTAGCAAACGTCCACCATCATCACGAATTCGGGACCGGCGGCCTCGCGGCACGCCGTTGCGATCTCGACGATCGCGTCGTCGCCGGCCTGGATGCCGTTATGCGAATACGGTCCCTTGACGCAGATCTCCATCTTCCCTGCCCGGAACCCGAGCTCTTTGGCTTGCCGCGCCTTGGCCGCGAGCGAATCGCGATATTCGGCGACGGTGCGGCCGGTGGGCAAAAGCGACGCATAGACCGGAATGGAGGGCTTGGCGGCGCCGCCGAGTTGCTTCCAGCATGGCTGCCCGAGCGCCTTTCCGCGAATGTCCCACAGCGCCATGTCGAGCGCGCCCATGGCACAGATACCCAGGCCGCGGCGGCCGGTCATCAAGCTCCCCGTGTACGCGCGGTCCCAGAGCGCCTCGGGCTGAAGAGGATCCTGGCCGAGCAGCATCTCCGCCAAACCGAGCCCAAGCACGTGGGTTCCGCGCGCGTGGATCATGGTCTGCGCGACCCACGGATTGGTGTCGACCTCGCCGATTCCGGTGATGCCTTCGTCGGTATGCACCAGCACGACGATGTCGTCCTGGGCGGACGAGCACGCCGACGGGTCGTAGCCGGGGTCGAGCAGCACGAACGTTTCGATGGCGGTGATCTTCATGGCGTGTCTCGCCATGATGCCACGAATCGCGCGAGCGATCAGCGGCGGCCGATGACTCCCTCGAGTGTGGATGCGGTGAGGATGCCGGTGCTCCAACGGTCGATCTGGTCCGGAGTCGCCTTACCGAGCCGTTGCCGGGCCCACTGTGGCAGTTCCCCGAACTTGCGGCTCAGCAGGCGGCCGAGCAGCTTCGCCTCGCCTTCCGCGAGTCCTTGGGCTTTGCCTTCCGCTTTGCCTTCCGCTTTGCCTTCCGCCTTGCCTTCCGCGAGCCCTTGGGCCTTGCCTTCCGCTTTCCCGGTCGCGAAGCCGGTGTCGCGGATCTCCCGCAGAATCACGTTGTCGTCGATGCTGATCCTCACGCCAACCTCCTCGAACTCCATTTTGAGACTTTCCGAAACGCCACGCAAGCCTGCCAACACGATCAGTTGCGCCACCGCCCGCGACCGGTCCTCGCCATCCAGCGTGGCGACCCGCGTCACGATCTCGCGCAGCTTGCCGGTACCGCCGCCGGCCAGCAGTGCGAGCACCAGGTCCGCCGGGTTCCCGGATGACAGGAACGCCCCGGCTTCGATGTCCCGGATGTCCACCAGCGTGAAGCTGCCCTTGATCGCTCCCAGGTCCAGATCGCGCGGCATTGAAGGCCGGCGGCGGCCGATGTACAGGACCACCTGCCACACGCGATCCTTGCGGTACTTCAGCGCTCCCAACACTCCGTAGACGACCATGCGGTGCGCCATTCGCCGGTGGTTGCCACTCTGAATCTCGATGTGGAGCAGCCCGCGCCGTCCGAGTTCGAAGAACAGGTCCGCGACGCGGCTGTCCACCATCGCCACATTCCCGTCGAGCGCTTTGCCGACCTTCCCGCCGCCCGCCAGCAGTCCCAATAGACTGGATCCACCGCGTGTAAGCGCGTCGCGGACCACGACTTCATACTGCAGCAACTTCATGGACACCTCCTCGCGAGAAGCGTCCCCGGCCAGGATCGCGTCCGGCGCGCGAGGTACACTCGGCGGCCGAACTACGATTCTACCGCGCCGCCCCCGGCGTCAGCAGCTCACGCTGACGGGAGTCCGCGCACCGGCATCCACGGCCGTGGCGGCGAAGCTCTGACCTGCCGGGGCGGATTGCGGCTGGCATTGATCCCAGGCCTCGAGTAGCGTCGACATGAGCCGCTCGGCCTCGGTGAGCGGCTCCTCCGCCTGCCGGAAATTGGCGTCGTGGAGCAGACCCTGGATGTAGTCGTAGAGCAGCAGCAGGTTGGCGGCGACCTCGCCGCCGCGGTCGCGATCCACCGAACCGGTCAGTTCGTTGACGATCTCGCTCGCCCGCCCGATCTGCCGGTTGCGGTCGCGAATCGCGCCTTCGCGCACGTGGCGGCGCGCATGGCCGATCGCCTCGATCGCGCCCCGGTAAAGCAGCCGCACCAGTTCGAGCGGGTCGGCTTGCAATATCTGGTTTTCCCGATAAGTCTGCCGTGCCTGATACATCGATCCTCCTGGGCGCGCCGCTCGTTCGCCGGCGGCTCTCAGCGCCTCAGTTCCAACTCATCGGCCAGGCGCAGGACATATTCGGGGGGAAATTGCTGAATCACTTCCCTCGTGCGCTTGTCGATGATTCGCACCACCGGCCTTCCCGTTTCGCGGTCGAGCAGGAACGTCATTTCGCTGTCCTTGCCGAACTTCTCCGCTTCGTTGAGCTTCTTCACCGCGCGAATCAATTCCCGGCTCTCGGCTCGCATCTCCGGCGTCTTGGCCTCCGCCGTCCACGCCGCGCGCGCCAGTTCGGCCGCGGCCGGATTCGGCATCGAGATCTCCATACTGGACCTCCCTCGAACGGAATCGACGTTCCGCTCGAAGGTCATATCGGCCGGCGGACCGCCCCGTGAGAGGGGAAACTAGTCGAGGTTCAGAACGCGCAGCGTGGTGCCGCGTTCCTTCTCGATCTTTTGCTGCAACAGCGTGATCGCGTAGATCAACTGCTCCGGCCGGGGAGGACATCCGGGGACGTAGACATCCACCGGGATCACCTGATTCACCGGGATCAGCGCATAGTTGCTGAACACGCCCGTGGACGTGGCGCACGCGCCCATCGAGATCACCCACCGCGGCTCCGGCATCTGCTGGTACAGCTTGCGGATCACCGGCGCCATCTTGTTCGACACACGGCCGGCGATGATCATCAGGTCGGCTTGGCGCGGGGATCCGCGAAACACCTCGGCGCCGAATCGCGAGATGTCGAAGCGCGACGCGCTCATCGCCATCATCTCGATCGCGCAACAGGCCAAGCCGAACGTCATCGGCCAGATCGAGTTCTTGCGCGCCCAGTTGATCGCCTTGTCCACCGTGGTGAGTACGATCGAATCCTCGAACTCGCCCGCCGGCTCGGCGTCCGCTTTGTCGAATAATCCCTCGACGACATCCAAACCGGGGCGGTATTCACGAAGATCCATATGTTGCCGATTATCCCACAGCGGGCGAACCGCTACAATGAAAGGTCCCTCATGACTTCTCCCGTCCCAGCGGATCCGCTGGCCGAAGCCGCTCGCGCCGCCGGGATCGTCGACGGCTATTGGGATATCGGCGGGACGTATCGTCCCACATCGGACCAACTGCGCCGCGCCCTGCTGCGTCCCTTGGGCGATCCGGCCCGGACGGCCCCGCCATTCTGCGATCCGGCGCTGGTGATCGCCGAAACGCGGCAGCCCGCCGTGATCGGCGCGCGGACCGAAGGACCCGTTGACGTCGCCGTGCGGCTCGAGGACAGCTCCGAACGCCGCTACCGGCTAACGGCCGATCGCTTCGTCACGCTGCCCGAACACTTGCCGCAAGGCTATCACGACGTCGTCATTCGCGACGGCGCGCGCGAGGGCCGCACGCGGCTCATCGTGTGCCCGGAGCGGGCCTGGCTTCCACCGGCGCTCGAAAAAGGCGAGCGGCGAGCGGGCGTCGCGGTGAGCCTGTACGGATTGCGCGGGGCGAACACCTGGGGCTGCGGCGATTTCACCGCGCTCCGCGGCTTGATCGACTGGGTGGCGGAGGATCTGGGCGGCTCCTACATCGCGCTCAATCCGCTCCACGCCATCCACAACCGGCAGCCGTACAACACGAGCCCGTACCTGCCGAGCAGCAGTTACTACCGCAACTTCCTTTACCTCGACATCGACCGCGTGCCCGACCTGGCCGCCTGTCCCGCCGCCACCGCCCTGCGCGGCCACGGGCCGGCGCTCGCCGAGATCGAGGCGTGCAACAACGCCGAGTTCGTCGAATACGAGCGCGTGGCCCAGTTGAAGCTGCGCTTCCTGCGCCTGCTGTGGGACCGGTTCCAACGCCAGGAACTCGAAGCCGGCTCGGAGCGCGCGGCGGACTTCCGCCGCTATTGCGGCGCGGAGGGCGATCTGCTCGACAGCTTCGCCACCTACTGCGCGCTGGACGAGTATCTTCACTCGCAGGATCCCGATGTCTGGATCTGGCCCGATTGGCCGGAGGAGTTCCGGGACCCGGCGTCCCCGGCCGTGGCGCGGTTCCGCGAGCGGCACGCGCCCGTCGTCGATTTCTTCAAGTACGTCCAATGGCTGGTGGATTCCCAGGCCGCCGAGGCGCAGGCCTACGCCGTGGAGAAGGGACTCGAGATCGGGCTGTTCCACGATCTTCCGCTCGCCACCGACCGTTGCGGATCCGAGTTGTGGGCGCACCGCGCCTTCTTCGTCGAGGGATGCCGCGTCGGCTCGCCCCCCGACGATTTCGCGCCGAAGGGCCAGGACTGGGCCTTTCCGCCGCCGAACCGCGACGCGCACCGCGCAGACGGTTACCGCCTGTTCGCCGAGACCATCCGCAAGGCGGCCCGGCACGGCGGAGCCCTGCGCATCGATCACGTGATGCGCCTGTTCCGGCTCTACTGGATCCCGGACGGGTACGATGCCACGGAAGGCGCCTACGTGCGCGACTATCACCAGGACCTGCTGGGCGTGCTCGCCCTCGAGAGCCATCGCAACAAGGCGATGATCGTCGGAGAGGATCTGGGCACGATCGAACCCTATATGCGCGAGGCTCTCGACGCGGCGGGCGTGCTCAGCTACCGGCTGTTCTACTTCGAAAAGCGCGGCGACGGATCGATGCAACCGGCCGCGGCTTACCCCGATCGAGCGCTCGTCAGTTCCACCACCCACGACCTTCCCACCCTCGCCGGCTTTTGGTCCGGCCAGGACATCGAAACGCGGCGGGAACTGGGCCTGTTCCCGGACCACGATTCCTACCGCCAGGCCGTCTGGTTCCGCGCGCAGGACAAGAAGCGCATGTTCGACGCGTTGCGCGACGGCGGGTTTCTCCATCCGCGATACCCGGAAGAGGCCGCCCACTGGCCGGTGCTGTCGGGCGAACTGCACGACGCGATCACAGGCTTTCTGGCGGCCACACCGTCGTTATTGATGACCGTGAATCAGGAGGATCTCACCAAGGAGGTCCACCAGCAGAACCTGCCCGGCACCACATGGCAGTATCCGAACTGGCGGCGCAAGATGTCGTTCACCGTCGAGGAGTTACGGACGAATCCCAGGGCTCGCGACATGGCGGCGATGTTCCGCAACCGGCTGGCGCGTGAAAAGCGGCTGGGCGCTCAGGCGATATCGTAGAGCAGCACGCCGAGCTTGGCGCCTTTCAGGTTTTTCTCGATGGTGGGCCACGCCTTCTGGTGGTCGTCGCTCGCCACCCACTTCAGCCGTAGCTCCTCGGTCTGGAAGCTGATCAGCAGGCGGTAGTTGAACGAACCCGGCGCATTGCCCATCAGCGCCTTGCGCAGCTTCATCAGCTTCACGTCGACAAAGCCCGGCTGCCTGGAGATGGCCGGACGAAACGTCGTCTTGAAGTTGTTCAGCATCTCCTTCTCCTTCGCCATGTCGACCTCGAGGTCGACGTGCAATTGGATCGGGTTGGCGGCGGCATCGGCGGGGATGGCGGCGGAACCGGCGGCCGCGGCCGCCAGGGTCTTCAAGGTGTTTCGGCGATTCATCGGAGTCATTCTAACGCAACGGCCGCGCCAGGATCGCTTCGTCTTCCTTCATCTCCGCGCGGCGATTCGCTCCGAAGCCCGCGTCGGCCGCCAACACGGCCCAAGCCTTCATCGCGCGCGCCAGTTGTTCCGCTGCCCGGCCGCGATCCCCGAGCCCGGTGTAAATCGACGCCAATGCCGCCGCAGCGCGCGGCTCGACCTCGCGCTGCACTTCCGGCGCGCGGTTCTTGCCCAACGGACCCGACGGGTCCGCGACTTCGGCGATCCGGCGCGCCAGTCTCCCGGCCGCCGCTTGGTCGCCCCGGCCGGCGGCGGACTCGCCCAGCCGCCGCGCCGAGTAGAGCCACGCGCGGACGGTCAGGTCCTGGCTGGCCTCGAGCAATGGCTCAGCCAGCTTCAACGCCGCGGTCCATCCCGCCTCCGTGCCGGACCGCGACTGCGCGCTCGCCAGAAACGACTTGTACTGCTTGTTGCCCGGGCTGGCGGCCACCGCCTGTTCCAGCAGCGGGATCGATTCGCGCAGCAACTCCCGGTCCCAGCCTTTATGCTCGGCGGCCTTCACGAGCGCGATCCCCAAATCGGCGGGGCCTCGCGAATCGGCCGGATCGGAGCGGCGCAGTTCCCGGGCGATGGCCACGAACTCAGTCGCGGCCGCCGCGGCCGCCTCCGTGTTCCCTCTACTTGTGTGCGCGTCGGCGAGGTGGGCCAGGTTGAGCATCAGTTGCCGGCGGTAGGGCGTGTTCTGCGGATACTCGCCGATCAGTTGGCGCACTTGCGCGGCGGCCCGCTCCAAATGGGCGGCCCCGCTATCGAACCGTCCCGACAGCGTCTCCGCGGCGCCCAGGCTCGAGAAGGCGGCCGACAGCAGGTATCGCACCTCCCCGTCGGGATGCTGCGCGGCCGACTGTTCCAGCAGCGTCACCGCGCGCTCCAGCGGAGCGAGGCCTTCCGCGGATCGCCCGGTGACGCGATGCACCAACGCCAATCCACTGTGCGCCGACGCGACATACCGGCGGACCAAATCGGACGCCGACGGCTTGCCGAGCAGCGGCTCTCCCGTGCTCACGGCCGCGGCGTACTCCTTCATCGCCAAATTGAAATCGCGCCTGGCGTAGCTCATTCGGCCCGAGGCCACCCGTTCATGGACGCGCACGCCCAACGCCTGCGCATTGGCCGGCGAAGCCGCCAGCGCGGTTTCGATCAACTTGCGCGCCTTCTCCTGGCTGATGGCGGCGCCATCGAGATCTCCCAGGTTGGAGTTGAACGTGCCACCCTGAAGCTCGGCGAGATGCAGATACGCCTGCGCCAACTCAACCTGCAAGGGAATATCGCCCTTGGCGGTGACCGCCACCGAATCGAGGTACTGCGTCCCGGTCTCGACGATGAGCTTGCGGGCCTTGGTGGATCCAGGCAAGTCGCGGATCGCCGCGTGCACGTCGAAGACGAAGATGTTCGCCAGACGGCGCACTTGCTGGAGCCGCTGATCGGCCTCGCGCGCCAGCTTCAGCGACACCGCCGCGCCGCCCAGCAGGCTGACGGCCAGCGCCGCCCCAGCGCACACGGCCAGCAGATTCCTCCGCACGAACTTCGAGGTCCGGTACCAGACGGTGTCGCCTCGCGCGAGGATGGGTTCGTCCTCGAGCACGCGGCGGAGATCCTCGGCGAATTGTTCGGCGCTCGCATAGCGGCGCTCCGGCTCCTTCTGCAGAGACTTCAGCAGGATCAAGTCGAGATCGCCGCTCAGTGCCCTGGCCCGCGCCGGATCGGCCGCCACGCGGCTCGGCGCGGGAACCTCGTCCTCGCAAACCGCCTTGAAGAGAGCGGCCATCCCAGGCTTGTCGATCACATGCGGCGGACGGCCCGTCAGCAGCCGGTACAGCACGGCGCCCAGCCCGAAGACATCGCTGGCCACGGTGATGGACTCGCCGCGAACTTGCTCGGGACTGGCGTAGTCCGGCGTGAGCATACCCGCCGCGGTGGACGTCTCGGCGGACGGCGAATCGGAGATCAGCTTGCAGATGCCGAAGTCGAGTAGCTTCGGCGTCCCTCCCGCCTCCACCAGAATGTTGCCCGGCTTGAGATCGCGATGCACGATGAAGCGTTGGTGCGCATGCGCCACGGCGCGGCACACATCCAGGTACATGCGGAGAATCGCCGGAACTCCCGGCCTTTCCGTCGCCGCCCATTCGTCGACGCGAACGCCGTTGACGCGTTCCATCACGATGTAGGGCAGTCCCTCGGCGGTGGTTCCGCTATCGAGCAGACGCGCGATGTTCGGGTGCTGGAGGCGGGCCAACGCCTGCCGCTCGCGCTTGAAGCGGTCGAGGAAGAAGTCGGTGTCCATGCCGGGGCGGATCAGCTTGACCGCCACTTCGCCCTCGTACTGGCCATCCGATCGTTCCCCGAGATAAACGGAGCCCATGCCGCCGCGGCCGATTTCACGGGTGAGCCGGTATGGGCCGGCGCTGGTCTGCTCCCGCCGGCCGGAGTCGATCAGTCCGGCCGCCCGGGAGACCTGCTGGGTAAGCGTGATGCCGGCCGTGGAGTCGCATTCGAGCAGCCGCGTGACTTCCGCCAGCAATTCCAGATCGCCGGCGCACCGCTCGCGCAGCCAGGCCTCTCGTTCGCCGGGCGCTATCTCGATGGCGCGTTCGAACAGCGCCTCCACCTGCCGCCACCTGCCACTCGTCATTCGTGTCGTGAACCTGGATCTAGAATACGAAACGAGCCCCCAGTTGGATGCGGCGGCCGGGTCCGGCGCCCGACACGATGCCGAATCCGGGGCCGTTCAGAGTCGCGCCGGGACCACCGAAATTCGGGTGATTGGTGAAGTTGAAGAACTCGCCTCGGAACTGGAACTTCTTGTCCTCGCCCACCGCGAAGTTGCGCAGGATCGACATGTCCAGGTTGATCGTACCGTCGGCGCGCAGGATATTGACGCCCTGATTGCCGAACTGGAACTGCGCCGGTTGCGCGAACGCGCCGGTGTCGAACCAGCGGTCGAGCGTGCGATTCCCGTTGGGCAGATTCGGATCGCGCAGAACGTCGGCGCGCTGAGCGCCAGCGCTGTTGACGAAGGTGTTGTTCACCTGCGTGTTCACCGTGAACGGCTCGCCGCTCTGCAGGGTGAACAATCCGCCGAGCGACCAGTTGCCCAGGATCTGCCCCGCCCAGTGCGACGAAAGGTACTTGCGGCCCTTGCCCACCGGAACCTCGTAAACGCTGGTCATGGTGAGGCGCTGCCGGACATCGTTGCCCGTCGGACCCCAGTCCGCGCGCCGGTTGTAGAAGTTGCTGTAGCCGATGTCGGCGCCGAGCGATCCACCGTCGGTGTAGTTGTTGAACGCGCGCGCCCACGTATACGTGCCGAGCAGGCTGTATCCCGCCGCGAACCGGCGCTCCATGCGGAGCACGCCGGCGTAGTAGCGCGAATCGCCGAACGACGGGCTCTGAATCGCGACGTTGGAGAACTGCGGATAGGGGCGATCCGTCTGAGAGGGCGTGCGGCCTCCGATCTGCGCCAAACGCTCCGGCGTCACTTGATTCAGCGTGATGTTGCCGCTTGGCAGCTTGTGCGACAGGTTGCCGAGGAACGATACCTCGCCGAGGATCTCCCGTTGGTAGCCCATGTTGAACATGTGCGAGTAGCCCGCGCGCCGGTCCGATTCGAAGAACGTCACTGCGGTGTTCGGCTGGGCTCCCACTCGAACCGCGCCGAACCCGGCGTCCCGCTGGGGCGTGGCCAGACTGACGTTCACTCCATTGCGCAGCAGGAACGGAGCGGTGATTCCGTTGTCCGGCGTGTTCAGCGTGGCGGACTTCTCGAAACCGAGCGAGTTGGCGGCCGGCACTCCCGCGTCGAACGGATGCGCAAACGCCATTCCATAGGCGCCGCGCAGCACGGATTTCGACGAACCGAAGGGCTTCAACGCAAAGCCGGCCCGCGGACCGAAGTTGTTCCAATCGGTGGTGTACAGCGCGTGTTCGCGCCACCCGTCCACGCCGAGGAACGTCACCACGCCCGGCGTGCCGCTCACCGGGTTGCTCCGCCTGGTGTCGAACGCGTTGCCCCGGTTGTTCTTGTCCGACATCGCCGTGTCGGTCTCCCATCGCAGGCCAATGTTGAGAGTGAGGTCTCGCGTGACGTTCCAGTCGTCCTGCGCAAAGCCGGCCATGTACCGGCTCTGCCGGTCGAGCACTTCGGTTTCGCGCGAACCGAAGCTCGTGGTGAAGCCGAGCAGCATCGTGGCCAGGCCGTTACCGGAAGCGGCCCCGCCCGGCTGTCCCGTCCCGAGCAGGCTGAATCCGAAGGCGCCGGCGGCGGTGGGACGGTTCACTTCGTAGTTGTAGGAGGGCCGGATCTCGCCGCCGAACTTGAAGGCGTGCTTCCCACGCACCCACGACAGGTTGTTCACGATCTGATACTGCTCGATCGGAAACTGCCGCCGCTCCTGCCCCGACGATCCGAGCGCGGTGAAGCCCGCCGCCGCGAACTCGGGGAACGCGCCGTCCGGCACGCCGCGAATGCCGATTCGCGAAGCCCACGGTCCGCCGAGCCCTTGCGACTGCGCATGGTTCACGCGGTTGGAATACGTCATGCGGAAATCGTTCACCACCGACGGCGAGATGGTGCGCGTCCAGTTGCCGTAGAAGTAGTTCTGGTGGCGGACGGCGATGTTCTGCGTGTCGGCCGCCGGTTCGGGAAACACCGACGTGAGGCTGGTGTCGTCGCTGTTGTAGAGAAAGCGGCCGGTCACGCGGTCCCTGGAGCCGAAGTTGTGATCGATCTTGGCGGTGAAGTTGTTGCGCGTGAGGCCGTTCACGTAGTTGGCGCGGAAGTTGTTGGCGCCGGCCAACGAATCGGGCGTACGATTCGGCAGCGGATAGAACGGCGTCGGCTTGGCCGCCACCGGATCGATACGCGACGCCGGGATTCGATTCCCCGGGAACTGCGTCCGCGTGAACCGCCCGGCGGCGGCGACCGTGGTGTCGGGGTCGTACACCGGAATCACGGCGCCGCGCGCATCGGTGGATTGCGAAAAGTCGCCCGCGCGCTGGATCGCCGTGGGCACTGTCAGCGTGCGGATCGCTCCGTCGCGCCGCCGCGAGCCTTCGTAGGCGAAAAAGAAGAACGTCTTGTCCTTCCCGTTGTAAAGCTTCGGAAACCACACCGGACCGCCGATGGTTCCACCGAACACGTTGTATCGCAGCGGAGCCTTGGTCTTGACGCCGTTCTGGATGGGCGCGAAGAAATTGGCGGCGTCCAACTTTTCGTTGCGGATGTACTCGAACAACGAGCCGCGCAGCCGGTTGGTTCCGCTCTTGGTGGTGGCGACGATGACGCCGCCGTTCGATCCGCCATACTCGGCCGCGTAGCCGTTGGCCATGATCTTCACCTCCGCCACGGTTTCCACTGGCGGGTCCAGATCCACCTGTCCCACGCCGAGACGCATGTTCTGGCCCGTGCCACCGTCGATCCAGAACGCCTGCGACTGCTGCCTGGATCCCGCGAGCGAAAAGTTCGGCTTCTGGCCGCTATCGTAGCCGATGAAGACCGCCGCGCCGGTCATCTGGATCAGGTTCAGCGAACGTCGGTCGCCGAGCGGCAAATCCTCCACCGCCTTCGCCTCGACCAATTGCGACACATCCGACGAACGCGTCTCGAGCAGCGTGGCCCTGCCGGTGATGGTTACGCTTTCGCTCACCGCGCCGACTTCCAACGCGATGTCGAGTTCCAGGCTCTGCCCGGTGGTGAGCACCAGGCCGGTACGCACGAATCGGCGGAATCCCTCCTTCCCTGCCTCGACCACGTACTGCACGATCGGCAGTTGCCGCAGCGAAAACAGTCCGAATTCGTTGGTGGTGTAGGTGATCTTCTGTTTGGTGGAAGCGCTGGTGGCGGTGACTTGAACACCGGGGACGTTAGCGCCTTGGGCATCGCGGACGATGCCGGTAATGTTGGCGGTGGGGGACTGGCAGAGCAGCGGCAAGGCTGCGAGTAGGAGGACGGGGAACCTGGGCGAGACATGTCTCCATCGTAGCCGGGAGCGATCAGCCGTAGAGATCGCCGGTTGCGACCGGGACACCCAGAGCTTTCAGATAACCGAAGAGTTGACGCGCGTGGTGGTTGACGTGCTTCCAGTTGATCAGCAGCGTCGACAGGAATGGCTCGCCCCGAGGCCGGAAGATCGACGGAATGGGCCGGGGCAGATCGGCGTCGCCCACCAGGGCGAAGGCTTCGGCCACGACCACGCGGCACTCGGCGATCCGTGCGCGCGAATCGGCCACCGGCCGCGGCTCCGGAGCAAAGCGGCCGCGAAGCGCCTCCAGGTGCGCCAGACGTTCCGGATGCAGCCGGTGGAAACAGGCGCAGACACCCGCGCACGATTCCACCAGATGCGACGCCAGTTCCGCCGCCGTTAACTCGCAAGGCCCCGGCGCCCAATCGTCGCTGCCTTGGGGCAACCGGCCGAGCATCGCCTCCACGATCGCGAGGTCGCGATCGAACGCGCTTTCGAGAATCGCCGCCACCGCCCGCACTACGACAGAATATCCACGGGCCGGTGAGAATAGCTTCTCAACGCCTCCGAATAGCGGGCGCCGCACGTCTTGCCGCGGTATTGGGCGATCGCCTCCTTGGTGTCCACCGAACCGTCGCGCTTGGCGGCGTCGTATGGCTCGTCACGCACGACGGCCATCAGCCGCCCGAGCCACTCGGTAGCCGCGCCCCACTCCTTCGACACATCGACGAACGTGTCGGGCTCGAATCCGATCGTGTGGCGTGGTCCGTTGTCGTAGTAGTAGATGGATCGCGGCGGCCGGTAGCCCGGCTTGTCGAGGATCTGCCCCGCGTTTTTGAGCGCGATCTCGCACAGTTGCGACGCCACGCGGTGATCGTCGTGCGTGTCGTTGGGCCACAGCAGCAGCGCGACATCCGGTTTGACTTCGAAGACGAGTTCCGACACGCGCTTCTTGGTTTCGCCAGTGACGTCGAAAAGGTGCGAAGAGAAGTCCAGGAACCGCAACTCGGCGCCGTAGTGATGGGCCAAGTCCCGCGCGGCCTTCGTCAGTTGTTCGTGGCGGCCCTTGACGGGCGGCCAGTTCCGGTAGTCGCCGATGAGCGAGCCGGTCACCACGCGCCACTTGCGTTGGATCGCCTGGAGCATGATCCCGGGGACTCCAAAAACGCAGTCGTCGTAGTGAGCGCCGAGGGCGAGCAAGGTTTGCGGCACGGTGTCCGCCATTGTATCTCGGGGATTTCGCCGGCCGCCGCTCTAAGGCAAACGCGAGGGACGAATGGACCGGGCTTCCTATTGCCGGTACTGGCTCGGAATGCGATCAATGTATAGGGAGGACTGGCACGGAATGGTTAGGACGGCCGAGCAACGCCGTGAACCCCGTACGCTCTGCGACGGGGAAGTCCGCCTCATCTACCATCACGGTCGAGCCCGCGAAATCGTTGGCCAGATGTTGGATGTGAGCTTTCGCGGTTTCCGCGCGGCGCATGGCGAAAAGGAACTCCAAAAGGGCATGGAGGTCTGGTTCAGCCACCCGATCTTCAAGGGCAAAGCCATTGTGGCGTGGACGCGATGCATCTACGACCGCGTGGAGACCGGCTTTTCGATCGTCCGCGATTAGCCCTGGGCAGGCTCCCAACCGCGCGGCTTTACACTAGGGGAATGCCCCTGCTCCTCCTGCTCGCGTGTATGGCGCGCGTAGCCGCGCAGGCCCAACCCGCCGCGCAGCCGCAATCCGCCCCGCCACCGGCCGGCCGCGACCACAAGGCGGACGAACACCAGAAAGCGATCGACGATCTCGCCTGGCATTTCAAGCTCGGCTCGATCGCCGCCATCGACAAGGTGGCCTACACCAGCCTGCCGCCCGCCAAGGAAGGCAATCCCACCGGGCAGGGCGCGGGGAATCCGGTGGTGGTCCGCGCCTACACGTTCGTGCCGAAGACGCTCGACCGGACTCGCAAGCACCCGTTGCTGATCTACGCCCACGGCGGCGTGCATTCCAACTTCAACACCTCGTCGGCCCACGTCATCGCCGAACTGGTCGAACAAGGCTACGTGGTGATCGCGCCCGACTATAGGGGTTCCACCGGATATGGCCGCGACTTTTACGAACTGATCGACTACGGCGGCCGCGAGGTGGACGACGTGCATGCCGCGCGAGCCTGGGCGCTCGACGCGCTGCCATTCCTCGACCCCGCGCGCGTCGGCATCCTGGGATGGAGCCACGGCGGCCTGATCACGCTGATGAGCATCTTCCAGCATCCGGGCGACTACGCGGTGGCGTACGCCGGCGTGCCCGTCAGCGATCTGGTGGCGCGCATGGGGTACAAGCCGGCTTCCTACCAGAGACTGTTCTCCGCGCCGTACCACATCGGAAAAACGGCGGCCGACAACGTTCCGGAATACCTGCGGCGGTCGCCCGTCACCCACGCGGGCAAACTGGCCACACCGTTGCTGATCCACTCCAACACCAACGACGAGGACGTGAACGTGCTCGAGGTGCGGCGGCTCATCGCGGCGCTGAAGGCCGAGGGCAAGAAGTTCGACTACCAGATCTACGAGAATGCGCCGGGCGGACATATCTTCAACCGCATCGACACGCGGCTCGCCCGCGAATCGCGCGCCGGGATCTGGCGATACCTCGCCGGGTATTTGAAACCATGAATACTCTACTGATCACACTGCTGGCCTTCGCCCAGCGCCCGGCTCCTCCGGTGAAATCGCACAACGTGGCGATC
The DNA here is from genome assembly GCA_005808475.1 of Acidobacteriota bacterium. Classification (GTDB taxonomy): domain Bacteria; phylum Acidobacteriota; class Terriglobia; order Bryobacterales; family Bryobacteraceae; genus SYLY01. Next base: position 16,966 of record SYLY01000168.1, on the reverse strand, counting down.
GACAACGAGCACGTCCGCGTCATCGACGCGATGAACGTGCCGGGCCAGAAGAGCCGCCTCCACAAACACGACGTGAATCGAGTGATGGTCCATCTCGACGCGGGAACGATGCGCATTGCGCACCAGGACGGCCGCGTGGACGACATCAAGTTCAAGGCGGGCGACGTACGCTTGGATCCGGCGGGCGGGATGCACACCAGCGAGAACACCGGCGGAGCGGACTTTCACATCGTCGAGATCGAGTTGAAGAAGCCCGGCGGCGCGAGTGCTCCCAAGGGCGAGGCAATCCTCGAAAACTCGCAGGTGCGTGTCGTCAAGCGGCGGCTCGAGCCGGGCAAGCGGCTCGGAATCGGCGGACCGCCGGCCGTCAGCGTCGTGCTGCTGCCGGGCGGCAAGTCGCGCATCCGGTGGGGAGAGCCGGACCGCTCCGGTCCCGCGCCGCAGGACGTCGTCTTCGTGGAAATCAAGAGCGCCGCCCGATGACGGCGGAACGCCAACGCCTCGAGGAGGCCGCGCGGCGCGAGAAGCACTGGCGCCGTTGGGGTCCGTACTTGTCCGAGCGGCAGTGGGGCACGGTTCGCGAGGATTACAGCGCGAACGGAACCGCGTGGGACTACTTTCCGCACGACCACGCGCGGTCGCGAGCCTACCGTTGGGGCGAGGACGGCATCGCCGGCTGGAGCGACAACCACCAGCGGCTCTGCTTCGCCCTGGCGATGTGGAACGGCCGCGATCCCATCCTGAAGGAACGTCTGTTCGGCGTCACCGGGCAGGAGGGCAACCACGGCGAGGACGTCAAGGAGCTCTATTATTACCTCGACGCCACGCCCACCTATTCCTACGCCAAGTTCCTCTACAAATACCCGCGGGCCGAGTTCCCCTACGGCCGGTTGACCGAGGAAGCGCGCCGCCGCGGCAAGCACGATCCGGAGTTCGAGATCCAGCACGCGGGTGTCTTCGACGACGGCCGCTACTTCGACGTGCTCGCCGAGTTCGCCAAGGGCGGACCCGACGATGTGCTGGTGCGAATCACCGTCCATAATCGAGGCCCGGAACCGGCCGAAATCCACCTCATGCCGACCATCTGGTTTCGCAACACGTGGTCGTGGGGCCGCGACCGGCATCGCAAGCCGCGCCTGGAATCGGTGGAACCCGGCCGTATCCGCGCCGAGCATCCGCTGCTCGGGCTGTATTCGCTGACGCTCGACGGCGATCCTCGCATCCTGTTCACCGAGAACGAAACCAACACCGGGCGCCTGTTCGGATTCCGCGGAGAGAACCGCTTCCACAAGGACGCGTTCCACGAATGCGCGATCCATGGCAACGAGGACGCGATCCGCCACGACGGCTTGGGCACGAAGGCATGCGGCTGGTACCGGTTCACCATCGCGCCCGGCGAGCATCGCGAGGTCCACTGCCGGCTTACCAACAACCCGGGGCTTGTCAACATGAGCGACGTGTTCCGCCGCCGGATCGCCGAGGCGAACGAGTTCTATTCGTTCCAGCCCCAGGTGGGCGACGACGCGCGCAACGTCCAGCGGCAGGCGTTCGCCGGGCTGCTGTGGTCCAAGCAGTACTTCCATTTCGTGGTCGAGGATTGGCTGAAGGGCGATCCGGGGCAGCCCCCGCCGCCACCGGAGCGCAAGGAGGGGCGGAACTCGGCGTGGTCCCACATGTACGCGGAAGACGTGCTGACGATGCCCGACAAGTGGGAGTATCCGTGGTTTGCCGCGTGGGACACGTCGTTCCACTGCATCGCGATGTCGCTGGTGGATCCGGACTCGGCCAAGAAGGAACTGGGGCGGTTTCTGCGCGAATGGTACATGCATCCCAACGGGCAGATTCCCGCCTACGAGTGGGCGTTCGGCGACGTGAATCCGCCGGTGCACGCATGGGCGGTCTGGCGCGTGTACAAGATCGCCGAAAAGCTCGAGGGCAAGGCCGACCATGCCTTCCTCGAGGCGGCGTTCCACAAGCTGCTGATGAACTTCACCTGGTGGGTGAACCGGAAAGACTCCTCGGGCGACAACGTCTTCGAAGGCGGATTCCTCGGCCTCGACAACATCGGCGTCTTCGACCGGAGCGCACCCTTACCCACGGGCGGTACGCTCGAACAGTCGGACGGTACCAGTTGGATGGCGATGTACTGCCTCAACATGTTGCGCATCGCGCTCGAACTGGCGTTCTCCAAGCCCGTCTACGAGGATGTCGCGTCCAAGTTCTTCGAGCACTTCCTTCATATCGCCAACGCGATGAACACACTCGGCGGCACGGGCCTATGGGACGAACAGGACGGCTTTTATCATGACCGGCTGCACCTGCCCGATGGCAGCGCGTTCCCGATGAAGGTGCGATCGATGGTGGGGCTGATCCCGCTGTTCGCCGTCGATACGCTCGAGCCCGCCTATCTCGAGAAGCTCCCGGGCTTTCGTGGCCGGCTCGAGTGGTTCGTGCGCAACCGGGCCGATCTTTGTTGCAATCTGGCGTCGATGACGCTCGAAGGGATGGGCGACCGCCGTCTGCTTTCCATCTGCCACGGCAGCCGCCTGCGCAGGGTTCTGGCGCGCATGTTCGACGAGAACGAGTTCCTGTCGCCGTACGGAATCCGTTCGCTGTCCCGCTTCCACCTCGACAATCCGTACGAGCTCCGCGCGAACGGCGAAACACACACGGTGCGCTACGACCCCGCCGAATCCCGCACGGGGTTGTTCGGCGGCAATTCCAATTGGCGCGGTCCGGTCTGGTTCCCGGTAAACTACCTCATGATCGAATCGCTGCAGCGCTTTCATCACTACTTCGGCGAAGGCTTCCAAGTGGAGTTTCCCACCGGGTCGGGCCGCATGATGACGCTTTCGGAGGCCGCCGCCGAATTGTCGCGACGGCTCACCCGGATCTTCTTGAAGGATTCGAGCGGACGCCGCCCGGTCTACGGCGCCGAAGAGATCCTGCAAAGCGATCCGCACTTCCGCGACCACCTGCTGTTCTTCGAGTATTTCCACGGCGACAACGGCGCGGGGCTCGGAGCCAGCCATCAGACCGGGTGGACGGCGCTGGCCGCCAAGCTGATCCAGCAGAGCGGCATCTAGGGGGAATCCATGTTGCGCGCTCTGGGCAGGCTGGTTGTGAAGCTCTTCTTCCGTTGCGAGGTGGAGGGTGAAATTCCGCAGTCGCCGCCGTCCAAGCTGTTGATCATCGCCAATCATCAGTGCTTTCTGGATCCGGCGCTGGTGGCGGCGCGCTTGCCCTTCGATTGCTTCTGGATCGTGCACACCACGATCGGCGCGCAGTGGCATTTCCGCCTACTGCTGCGCTTCGTTCCGCACGTCTTGGTGGACACGGCGAATCCGCTGGCGATGAAGGAAATCGTGCGTCACGTGGACTCAGGCAAGCCCGTGGTCATCTTCCCCGAAGGCCGCCTCACCGTCACGGGAAGCCTGATGAAGGTGTACGACGGACTAGCGTTCCTTCAGACCAAGACGGGCGCATCCGTGCTGCCCGTGGCGATCGACGGCGCCGTTTACTCGAAGTTCACGCGGGAGAATCCGAAGCTGCCCAAACTGTGGCGGCCTCGCGTGCGCGTGCGGTACTTTCCCATTCGCGCCTTGCCGCAACCGGAGGGCAAGAGCGGGCGCGAACGCCGCCGGGCCGCCAGCAATCAGATCCGCCGTTTGCTCGAGGAGATCTGGTTCCACTCGCGCAAACAGACCAGCCTGTTCGAGACGTTTCTCGACTGCGTGGAACTCCATGGCCGGAACTGGATCGTCGCCGACGATATCCGCTTCCAACCGCAGACCTACGGGATGCTGCTGAAGGGTGCGCTGGCGCTGGGGCGGCTGGTGACCAGGCTCTCCGCGGAGGGCGAGATCGTCGGAGTGTTGATGCCCAACGCCGCGCCCACGTTGATGCTGCTGTTCGGCATGTTCAGCGTGCGGCGCGTGCCCGCGATGATCAACTACACATCGGGCGTGGACGGCATGCGAAGCGCGATCGAGACGGCGCGCATCAAGACGTGCATCAGCTCCCGCGCGTTCGTGGAGAAGGCGAAGCTCGGCCCCAAGATCGAGCGGTTGACCGGCACGCGCATCGTGTATCTCGAGGACCTGCGGCCCACGTTCGGGCTCGCCGACAAGCTGTGGCTGATGCTGTGGGCGCTACGGCGGCCGCGATCGGCGATGACCGCCACGCGCCCGGAGGATCCGGCGTTCGTACTGTTCACGTCCGGGTCTGAGGGCAAGCCGAAAGGCGTGGTGGTGAGCCACAAGGCGATCCTGTCGAACATCGATCAGGTGCGGTCGGTGTACGAATTCTCCGCCAACGACAAGTTCCTGGCCGCGCTGCCCCTGTTCCATTCGTTCGGGCTGACGGTGGGCGCGCTCACACCGCTGGTGACTGGCGCCCGCGTGTTTCTGTACCCTTCGCCGTTGCACTACCGGATGATCCCCGAGATGGCGTACGACCAGGATTGCACCGTGCTGTTCGGCACGGGCACGTTCCTGGCCAAGTACGCGCGGTTCGCGCACGATCTGGACTTCCACTCCGTCCGCTATGTGCTGGCGGGCGCGGAGAAGCTGCCGGAAGGCGTGCGCCAAACCTACCAGGAGCGCTTCGGTATTCGCGTGCAGGAAGGCTACGGCGTCACCGAGTGTTCGCCGGCGATCACCGTCACAACGCCCGCCTTCTATCGCGCCGGGACGGTGGGCAAATTTCTGCCCGGCGTCGAGTACCGGGTGACGCCGGTGGCGGGTATCGAACGTGGCGGGATGCTCCATGTACGCGGACCGAACCTGATGCTCGGCTACCTGCGCCACGACAAGCCGGGTGAGATCCAACCGCCGGCTTCGACCGTGGGCCCGGGTTGGTACGAGACAGGCGACATCGTCGAGGTGGACTCGGATGGATACCTGAAGATCGTCGGGCGGGTGAAGCGATTCGCCAAGGTGGCCGGCGAGATGGTCTCGCTCGAAGTGGTGGAGCAGATCGCGTCGATTGCGTCTCCGGCGCGCGTGCACGCATCGTCGACGGTTTCCAACGCGCAGCGCGGCGAGGTGATCGTGCTGTTCACCGAGGATCGCGAACTGCGGCGCGACGCGCTGTTGGCGGCGGCCCGGGGCGGCGGATTTCCAGAGGTCGCCGTGGCGCGGAGCATACTGCCCGTCGACAAACTGCCACGCCTCGGCAGCGGCAAGATCGATTACGTGACGTTGGCCGAGATGGCCGCCCGCGCGTTGCCCGAATCCGGCCCGGTGCGGGCATGACGGTCCGCTCCACCAAGGAGCAGCGCGCTTGGTACTGGTATGACTGGGCGAACTCCGCGTTCCCGACGACGGTGGTCGCGCTGTTTCTGGGGCCGTACCTCACGTCGCTGGCCAAGGCCGCGGCGGATGGAGATGGCATGGTGCGCCCGTTGGGAATCGCATTGGCGGCGCAGTCTGTGTGGCCCTACACGGTTTCGCTGTCGGTGTTCATGCAGGTGTTCGCGCTCCCGTTGGCTGGGGCGCTCGCCGACTACGGGCGCAACAAGCGCGAGATGCTCGCCGTACTGACCGCGGGCGGATCGCTCGCCACCATGGCGATGTTCGGGTTGACCGGCAGCGCCTGGATCGCCGGTGTGGCGCTATTCCTGATCGCCAACCTTTGCTTCGGCGCGGCGATCGTGGTGTACAACTCGTTTCTGCCGGAGATCGCCGAAGCGGCCGACCGCGACGCGGTGTCATCGCGAGGCTGGGCGTTCGGTTATTTCGGCGGCGGCCTGTTGCTGGCGTTGAATCTGGCGCTGTACAGCTTCTCGGAACGGCTAGGGCTGAGTTCCGGCTTGGCGGTGCGGATCAGCCTCGCCTCGGCCGGCGTCTGGTGGGCGCTGTTCGCGATCTACCCGCTGACGACGCTTCGCGACCGGGGCCAGGCGAACGTGCCGCCGCCGGGGCAGACGGCCGTGGGCGCCGCGATCCGGCAGATGGCGCACACGTTCGCCGAAGTGCGCCGGTTTCCGCACACGATGACGTTCCTGGCGGCTTACCTCATCTACAACGACGCGATCCAGACCGTGTTCACCATGGCGGTGCAGTTCGGGAGCGAGGAACTGAAGCTGGGGCTCGACACGCTCACGTCAGCGGTGCTGGTGGTGCAGTTTGTCGCGTTCGGCGGTGCGGTGGGATTCAACTGGATCGCGAAGGTGGTGGGCGCGCGGCGGGCGGTGATGATCGGCCTGGTGGTCTGGTGCGCGACGCTGGTGGCCATCTATTTGTGGGTGTACACCGCGCGGGGGTTCTACATGGCGGCGTCGGCGATCGGCCTGGTGATGGGCGGGACCCAGGCGCTCAGCCGGTCCGTGTTTTCGTTCCTGATTCCGAAGGGCAAGGAAGGCGAGTACTTCAGCGTCTACGAGATCAGCGACAAAGGCACCAGTTGGCTAGGACCGCTCTTCTTCGGCCTGGGCTTGCAGTTGACCGGCAGCTTTCGCGTGGCGATCCTGTCGCTCATCGTATTCTTCGTGGCCGGGTTGATCCTGCTGTCGAGGGTTGACGTAGGCAAGGGCGCGGAGGCGGTGGGCAACTCGCCCCCGCCGCTCTGAGATTGCCTACCGTTTGACCAGGGCTCCACCGCTGCCAGGCGTGCCCGTCGCCGGCGATGGGGTTCCCTGCGCTTGGGCCACCGAGAAATACTCGAGGAACTTCTTCTTCGTGGCGGCGATCTTGCCAGGCTGCGATCGTTCCACCATCGCGTAAGCGAGGCTGGTGCATTGGCGGCCGAGCTCGGAGTCGGACTCCACTTCCCGGCCCGCCGTTAACGCGTTGTGCACGCCGCGATAGTCGTTGCAGAATTCCATGGTGACCGGCACGCCCAGTAGCTGCTCGATCTGTTGCGTCGTGATCACCGGCCGCTTCTGAGCGCGATTGAGCAGCACCGAGACCCGGTCGCCCAAATCCATGCTGCTGAGAAGATGGTACTTCTGGCGCGCCAGGTGAAGGGCCGGAATCTCGGGAGTGGTCACCAGGTAGATCTTGCGGGACTCCTGCATCACTTCGAGCGAGTACTTCTCCATGTTGCCGGAAAGGTCGATGCAGATGGCGCGGTAGAAACGCCGGGCGAAGGCGATCAACTGGCGCATCTGGAGCGGGTCGATGCGCGTCTGGGGATCCAGGCGGCCCGCCGGCAGCACGTCCAGCTTGCCGATGTTGGCCACCAGTTGCGGCCACAGGTGCTCATCGAGCTTGTTGGAGTTCTCGGCCGCCTCGTAGATCGTGTAGACGTTTTCGAGCTTCAGCATGAACCCGACCAAGCCCGAGTTCAGGTCCAGGTCCATCAGCAGCGTGTGGTTGTCCGGCTGTTGCGACAGCGATACCGCCGCGTTGAGCGCCAGAGTGGACGTGCCCACGCCCGCCTTCGATGGAAGGAACGTAAAGACGTTGTCGGTGGCGTCGATCTGGGCCGGCCGGCGATCCAGCAGATCCTGCAGGCGCGCGGTGGTCGCCATGAAGGCGTTGATATCGAACGGATACGCCAAATACTCCCGGACGCCCAGGTGCATGAGATCGAGCAACACGGCGGGGTCGCAGCCGCGGTCCAGGGCGACCACCTGCGCGCCGGGCATGTAGGTCTCCACGCCCTGCAGGACTTCCATCGCGTGCGTCAATTGCTCGATGCCGAGAAAGACGACCTGCGGCGCGTTGGCGCGCAGGAACCGTTCCAGTTCATAGCTGACCAGATAGCGGTCGATCGTCTTCACTAGCCCGATCTTCCCCGACCGCGAGATGATCTCGCCGAGTCTGGTGCTGATCTCCGTATCCGGAGACATGATTACGGCGCGCAGCATGTCAGGCTCCCACGCTTGCAGGTATTGGATTCATGGTGAACGGCCATCGGAATTCGGTCCCGCGGTCTTTCCGCAAACACCTGAGAACACGGTGAGATAAGATTGCCATATGGGAAACCGGACACTGCTCGAACAGCACTTCCACGTAGATCTATCGACCGGGCGTGGGATTTCCCTTATGCCTTTTCTCCTAGTTCGAGTGCTCCATCTGGCGCTCATTGCAATCCTCGCCGTCGCCCCGTCGGCGGCCTTCCACAAAAAGGGCGGGGGCAAGAAGAAGGTGGCCAAGGCCGCACAGTCCGCCGACGGACTCGAGACCGGGGCGGGCGTCGTGCTCGAACCCGCCCGCATCGCCGGGACCATCCGGGGCGAGGCCGCCAGCGACCCCAAGAAACAGTCCGACTGGCCCGCCATCGCTCACACACCAGACGGCGCTCTGTGGATGGCCTATGTCGAGTGGAATGATAAAGATGCCGACCGTGTCCTGGTTCGGAGGCGTCCCGCGGGCGGCGGCTGGTCTGAGCCCGTCGAGCTGTTCGACGGAAGCGGCGATCACTATGCACCCGCCTTGGCGGCCTCCGGGAACAAGGTCGTTGTGGTATGGTCCGCCCAGGTCGAAGGGCAGTTCGAGCTGTACGCTTCCGAGGTGGGATCGAACATGAAGCCCGGCCGCGTCTCCCGCATCACCACCGCGCCGAACGGCGACTTCGACGTGCGCGCCGTGTCGGACGCCAAGGGAGTCGTCACCATCGTCTGGCAGTCCTTCCGGGCCGGCAACTCCGATATCTACGCCCGCCGGCGCGCCGGAACGAGGTGGGGCAAGGAGATCCTGGTGTCATCGAGCACCGCCAACGATTGGGATCCCGCCATTGCGCTCGATTCGCGGGGAGCGGCCTGGATCTCGTGGGATTCCTACCAGCACGGCAACTATGACGTATTCCTGCGATCGCTCGACGGCGACCGTCTGGGCCCGGTCACGCCCATCACCACCGAACCGGCCGCGCAGTTCCACTCCTCGGTGGCTGTGGACAAGGACGACCGCGTCTGGATCGCGTGGGACGATTCCGGAATCAACTGGGGCAAGGACTTCTCGGCGGCCAGCGGCATGCCCGGTAGCCGGGGCCTCCACTTTTCGCGGTCGCTCGGCCTCCGCGTGTGGGCGAACGGCCGGCTCCAGCAGCCCTCGGCCTCGCTCGACCCAATCCTCACCGGCCGCATGACACGATACGCCGAACTGCCCTTCCTCGCGGCGGACAAGTCCGGCGCCATCGCTCTGGTATTCCGCCACTGGACAGAGACCAAGCCTCACGAAATCTATCACTTCTACGCCACCCAATTGACCGGCGGGAAGTGGACCGAACCGTACCGGCTCGCCGATTCACCAGGGCAGAACTCGCAGCGCGCGTCGCTCGCGGTCGATCCCACCGGGAGCGTCACCGCGGCTTACGCCAGCGACGGCCGCTCGGCCACGAATCTGCCCAAAACGCAGGATCACGCCCTCCACTACGTGGCGTACACATCCCGGATTCCCGCGGCGGCGCAGCCGGCAGGGACCGCCTTCACCGATGTGTCGTTACCCGCGCCCGGGAAACCCTCGCCGCGCCGGCCCCGGCACAAGATGACGGCCGGCGGCAAATCGTACAGCCTCCTCATGGGCGATTGCCACCGCCATACCGATATTCGCGGCCACTCGGGAGTCGACGCCTCGGTGCTCGACACCTACCGCTATGCGATCGACGCCGCCCAGCTCGACTTCCTTGGCACGAGCGATCACAACGAGGTCACCGGCGGTGGCTGGCCCGACGGGCTTCGCGACTATCACTGGTACTGGGTGCAAAAGGCGGTGGACCTTTTCACGCATGCGCCGGTGTTCGTGGGCATATACAGCTACGAGCACTCCATGGCCTCGCCCGGCGGCCATCGCAACGTGCTGTTCCTCAAGCGGGGCGCGCCGCTGCGTATGATCGATCGTGGCAAAGGCTACGAGTCGGCCGACAATTCCCCGCCCGCGATGTGGAAGTTCTGGGAAGAGAAGGTGCTCACGCAGCCGGGCCAGAAGTCGGTGATCGTGCCGCACACGTTCGCCTCAGGTCCACTGGCCGACTGGAACTGGCCGAACGCCCGGTTCGACTGTCTGCTCGAGATCTACCAGGGCTGCCGGGGAAGCTACGAAGCGTGGCGCGCTCCGGAGAAAGAGAAGCGCGGCGGCACGCAGACCGATCAGCCCAAGCACTTCGCCCAGGACGCGCTCGCGGCGGGCAACGTGTACGGGTTCGTTTCGTTCTCCGACCACGCGTCGACGCACAACAGTTGGGCCGCGGTTTGGGCACTGAGCGAGGACCGCCGAGGGCTGATCGACGGCATGTACGACCGGCGGACCTACGCGGCGTCCGACGAGATCATCGTCCGCGCGGCGGCCGACGGCCACCTGCCGGGCGAGGAGTGGGAAACGCCGGTGTCCAAGCCGCCCCGGATCGAGGCCAAGATCGAGGCTCCGGACACCATCCTCCGCATCGATGTGGTGAAGGACGGCAAGTTCGTCTACACCAGCCGGCCTCAGGCGCGAACGGCGGAGATCAACTACCGGGATACTGAAGCCAAGGCGGGCAAGAGCTACTACTACATCCGCGTCTTCCAGCGCGACACGGAGAAGCCCGAGGGCGACCCGGAGATCGCCTGGGCTTCGCCGTTCTACGTGACCTACCGGTAAATTCGGCCGGGCGCTGCCAGTTCCCGTTCGCGGACACGCCATCGCTGGGTGGATCGGGCTCCACGGCGGCGGGATACCAACGCCGAAGGAGATGCCGCGCCGATTCGGCCATCCGCACCGTCATCAGTCGAAGAACCCCTGGAACGGGCTAGCCTCCGTTCGCGGATACGCCGTCGCTGGGCGGACCGGGCTTGGCCGATTCGATCACCCGCCGGGCGGCCGCCTCGTCGACGGCATCGCAAAGGGCGTCGATCAGGCGCTCCACGGCGGCGGAGTCGAGTCCGGCACGCGAGAACTCGGCCGCCAGGGCGGGATACCGGCGCCGAAGGAGACGCTCCGCCGACTCGATCTGCCCCAGAAGCCGGCCTTGCGCGAGTCCTGCTTCCAGCCCTGCTTCTCGTCCCGCTTTCGCTCCGGCCTCCACCCCGGCCTCCCGGATCCACTTCCCGAGTGGAGTCTGTTCCGCAATCTGCACCGTCATCATGTTCGAGTACCTCCCGAGCACAGTGTCGATCCGGTCCCTCTCACATTTTAAACTCGCCAGCACCGCGAAGTGCGTCAGAAATTCCTCGTCGTGCGCGACACCTCTGGCCGCCCGTCAACAGGATCGAACGCGAATCGTATTCCACGGCCATCATCGCGGCGCCGTACCGCCGGGCGATGCGAACCACCTCGCGATCGTCCCCGTAGGCCAAGGCCTCGAAGATCTCGAGCGTGCGGCGCGCCCCCGTGTCGATGAGGAACATCAGGTCCGCGAGCCTGGGAGGTACGATCAGTTCGGGGCTGATCGCGGCCACGGTGGCCTCGGCGGCCAGATCCAGGCTGCCGGTGAGGCGCAGCATGCCGCGCGGATCGACGGAAAAGGCTCGTTTGCCGGTGATATCCTGGCGTCCCACAAAGAATAAGTGCGGCGGGAGGCCGCTTCCTCTCGAGCCCCGTTGCGGGCTCCGGCCGGAATTCTCGAGGTTGGACCATTCTCTACTCCGCTTCCGCTGTACCATGGGGAGGCCACCGGTGCGGAGCGCCGGTACACGCGGTTTCGACGCGGAGTTGCTTTACGGCCCCACTACCGCTAGACTCAGAACTTTGTGACGTCTTTTTGGAGGACCCATGTCCGTTGAGCAAAAGGTAAAGCAGATCATCGTCGAGCAACTCGGCGTGGACGAGGCTCAGGTCGACGATACCGCGTCGTTCGTCGACGATCTCGGCGCCGACTCCCTCGACATCGTCGAACTCGTGATGGCGTTCGAGGAGGCGTTCGATCTCGACATCCCCGACGAGGATGCCGAAAAGATCGCCACCGTCAAGGACGCGTTCGAGTACATCAAGAACAAGACCGGCAAGCAATAGCCGGCCTTTCCACCTTTCCGGCGCGGCTCGCGCAATCCAGCCTGCCGCGCGGTTTTCCCCCAACCCATTACGGAGTAACGGTTTGCCACGTAGAGTAGTTGTCACGGGCGTAGGCCTTGTGTCGCCGCTCGGCATCGGCACGGAAGAAACCTGGACCGCCTGCCGGGCGGGCGTGGGCGGCATCGGCCGCATCACGCAGTTCGATCCCACGGGTTTCAGTTGCCAGATCGCCGGCGAAGTCAAGGGCTTCGACCCCTTCCAGTGGATCGAAAAGAAGGAAGTCAAGAAGATGGGCCGCTTCATCCAACTCGGGATCGCGGCGGCCGACTTCGCGGTGAAACGCGCCGAACTGACCGTCGATCCGGACCACGCCGAACGGGTCGGTGTGTACATCGGCTCCGGCATCGGCGGATTCGAGGTGATCGAGCGGGAGCACCGCACCTACCTCGAGAAGGGCCCCAGCCGGATCTCGCCTTTCTTCATTCCGGGCACCATCATCAATCTGTGCTCCGGTCACGTGTCGATCCGGTTCGGCGCCAAGGGGCCGAACTCGGCCACGGCCACGGCCTGCACCACCTCCACCCATGCCATCGGCGACTCGTTCAAGATCATCCAGCGCGGCGACGCCGACGCCATGATCTGCGGTGGAGCCGAAGCCGCCATCACGCCGATGAGCATCGGCGGATTCGCCGCCATGCGCGCGCTTTCGCACCGCAACGACGACCCCGCCGGCGCCTGCCGCCCGTGGGACAAGGATCGCGAAGGCTTCGTGGTCGGCGAAGGAGCCGGCGTACTAATCCTCGAGGACCTCGAGTTCGCGTTGCGCCGCGGCGCGCCGATCACCGCCGAGATCATCGGATACGGCATGAGCGGCGACGCTTACCACATCACCTCCGGCGCCGAGAACGGCGAGGGCATCATCCGCGTAATGCGCAACGCGCTCAAGGACGCGGGGCTGACCCCCGACAAGATCGACTACATCAACGCGCACGCCACTTCCACCGAGGTTGGCGACCGGCTGGAGTCGATCGCCATCGAGAAGTGCTTCGGCGAGCATGCCCGCAAGGTCGCGGTGAGTTCCACCAAGTCGATGACCGGCCACCTTCTGGGCGGCGCGGGCGGACTCGAGGCGGGCATCACGATCATGGCGATGCGCGACCAAGTCGCACCGCCCACCATCAACTTCCACGCTCCCGGCGCCGACTGCAATCTCGATTACATCCCCAACAAGGCGCGCGAAATGAAGATCGACACCGCGCTATCGAACTCGTTCGGGTTCGGCGGCACCAACGGCAGCCTCATTTTCAAGCGTTACGAGGCGTAGCCCGATGAAGATTCTCGCGGCCATCAAGCAGGTTCCGGCGCGCGATACGCAACTGCGCGTCGACACCGATGCCCGCTGGATCGAGGAGCCGGACGCCTCGGAGATCAACGAACCGGATGCCTACGCGCTCGAGGAGGCGTTGCGTTTGAAGGAAGCGCACGGCGGCGAGGTGATCGCTCTGTGCGCCGGTCCAGAAGCCGCGTCGCAGACGATCCGCGAGGCGCTGGCGAAAGGCGCCGATCGCGCGATCCACGTCGAAGAGGACGCGCTCCACCGGTTCGACGTGCTCGGCGTGGCGCGCATTCTGGCGGCCGCCGCCGCGGCGGAGAAGCCCGATCTGATTCTGACCGGATTGCAGTCGGACGATCTCGGCTCCGGGCAGACCGGAGTCGTGATGGCGGAACTGCTCGGCTACGCGCACGCCACCATCATCATGCAGGTGGAGGCCCAGGGTTCGGGAATCCGCGTCAAGCGCGAACTCGAGGACGGCTGGTTCCAACATGTCGACCTACCGCTTCCCGCGGTGCTGACGATTCAGTCCGGCATCAATCGCCTGCGATACGCCACGCTGATGGGCATCAAGAAGGCGAAGTCCAAGGAGGTTCGCAAACTGACGGCGGCCGAACTCGGAGTCCCGCCAGCGGCAAGCGTGGTGCTCGACCGTGTCTACGCGCCCCTGCGCGTGAAGCGGACCGTGATGATCGAGGGCCCGGCGGCCGAACAGGCGGCGCGGCTCGCGGCGATCCTGCGAGACGAGGTGCGCGTGTTATGAAGATCCTCGTCGTGATGGAGCATTCGCGCGGAGCCTGGCACCGCATGTCGTGGGAGACGCTGGCCGCCGCGCAGGCTCTCAGCGCCGATGTGGAGGCGCTGGTCGCGGGCCATGAGACGGGCGAGCTAGCCCAGGAGTTGGCCCGCAAGCGGCTGTCCCGCGTCCACGCGATGGAGAGTCCGCTGCTCGCCGAGTACACGGCGGACGCGTTCACCGCGACGGTAGCCGGCGCGGTAGAACGGATACGGCCCGATCTGGTGCTGTTTCCGCATACTTACCAGTCGCGCGACTTCGCGCCCAAGGTGGCGACGCGGCTCGGGCGAGTCCTGGTCAGCGACGTGATCCGGCTTCGGGACGACAACGGCCTGGTCATGACGCGCCAGTTGTTCCAGGGCAAGCTCAACGCGGACTACCGGGCCGCCGGGCCGGGTCCGCACTTCGCGTCGCTACAGGCGGGCGTGGGCCGCGCGGACGCGGTGGAGGCGGGCTCGGCGGAGATCGTCACGGTGCGGCTGGATCACGGCGAGCCGTCCCGCGCGGTTCCGCACCCGCCGTTTCGCGAATCGTCGCGCGCCATCGACCTGACCGCGGCCGAACTGATCGTGTCGGTGGGCCGGGGGATCAAGGAAAAGGACAACATCGGGATCGTCGAGGATCTGGCCCGCGCGCTGGGAGCGGAACTGGCGGCGTCTCGTCCCATTTGCGACAACGGCTGGCTGCCGATGGAGCGGCAGGTGGGGAGTTCCGGTCAGACGGTGGCCCCGAGAGTCTACCTGGCGGCCGGAATCTCCGGCGCGATCCAGCATCTGGTGGGCATGAAGGGCTCCAAAACGGTGATCGCGATCAACAAGGACCCCGACGCTCCCATCTTCGAGATCGCGGACTACGGCATCATCGGCGATCTGTTCGAGGTCGTGCCAGCCCTGTCCGCCGAAGTTCGAAAAATCAAGGGATGAGCCTACTGCTGCCGCTCGCCAAGACGCTGGTTTTGGTGCTGCCGGCCGCACATGGCATCTACGTCGCCGCCGATTCGCGGTACGACGGCGGCGATCCCGTCCAGAAGGATCGCGCGCGGAAGATCTTCCTTTGCGGCAAGCGCGCGGTCTGCGCGATTTCCGGCGCGCTGATTCTCAACGGGCGTACGGTGCATCCGGAGAACGGCGCCGTCAAGCAAGGATCGCTGCGGATCGACGAGGAGCTGGAGAAGGCGTCGGCGGAGATGCCGGACGGCCGGGCGGAGGAGCAAATCGAATGGCTGGGGCGGCGTCTGCATGCTCCCATCCGGAAGTTTTGGGACGAGTTCCTGAAGGACCGCCCGATTCCCGAACCGATGTCGTCCTGGCTGGGAGCCCCTTCGGTGAGCACGATCCTCTACGCGGGCATCGGCGAGGATGGCGGCGCGACCGTCGTTCAGATGCAATTCCCGTTCCGCGAACGTCGCGTTCCCGAAGGCGTCCTGCACGACCTGGGCGATCCGGCCCTGTATCCAGCCGACCCGGCGCGACCGCTGGCACAGGGCAGCACGCGCTGCATGGGCATCCGGCCCGACGAGCCGCCGGAGGTGGAGACCCGGGAGCAGACCATCGCCACGCTGAAGGCGTTGTTCGGACGGACGCAGGAGAGCGGCTACTGCGCCTCGGTGGTCGGTGGCCCGACCGATATCGCGGTGATTGACAACGAAGGGGCGGCTTGGCTGTCGCGAAAGGCCGGCGATCCCCCCAAATAGGTAAATTCCGCTTGGTACCGGCTTCAGTATACGCTGAGGTACTGTGCCCGGCTGGCCTACTCTCCGTCACACTCTGCTGCTCGTCGCGGCGGCCGGAACGTTGCTGCTGCTACCCGGCTGGATCGCGCGCTTCGCGGTGGACGCGGGCTCGTACGACTGGGTCGGCCGGCTCGGCGAATCCCGGGTTCCCGTGACACTACCCGGCGCGGCGGCGGGTTCGGAGAACGACGATCTGGAGCGGCCGCGGGTGACGACGGAACCGGTGGCGCGCGCGGTTTCGAGCCTGGTGGCTCCGGCCTCGCCCGTGGCGATTCTGACGCTGCTGCTACTGCTGGCGGCGTGGCCGGCCGGATCTCGGGTAGGGATCTTGTGGGCCTTGGCCTACGCTCCGGTGGCGCTGGCGAGGTTGGTGCTGCTCTCGTTTCCCGGGCATCCCGACGTGCCGGTGTGGACTTGGTTCGTGGCGCACGGCGCGTTTTTAGCGGCCTCGCTCGTCACGACGCGGAGTCCGGCGTATCTGGCCATCGGCTGGGTCTGCGCCCTGTGGACGCTGGTGGCGAGTTATTGGCTGGGTCCACTGGCTCTGGTGTTGCCGGCCGGACTGCTGGCGGCTCGATACCGCGCGGCCACGGCGAACCGGCTGACGACGGCGACGGTGATACAGGTCACCGGGGCGGAAGCGGAGTCGCTGAAGTTCGGCGAGTCGCTGGCGGCGCTGACCAATCGGATTCAGGGCAAGAAGCGGTGATCGCGGACTAGCCGCCGCCGTCCGCGCCCTAGCTCTGCCCCGCGTTTCCACGGCTGAAGCGATGGCTCGCACGCCGGAAGACGTGCGCGGTGGGCGAGCCCCACCGGAGCCGCCATCGCGTCGTTGCATTGAAGTGTCGAAGTGTCAGGACTCGGCCGGACGCAGACGGCGTTGATGCACCTGCCAGGCCGCCAAGGCGAGCGCCATCGCGAGGTCGCCGTGGTGCTCGCTCGACGGGCGCATGTCCGCGAGTTCGAGGCAAGAGGCGATCTCGAGAGTCCGGTTCTGAAACAGGATCTGCAAAATCGAGAGCAGCGCGCGCTTCGGCACATGATACGCGCCGTTGGTGTAGTGAGCCGCCTCGCCACCGGTGATCGAGACTGGGATCAGCGAGGCCCCGAGGCGCGCGGCGCGGATGAAGTCGACCACGGGAGCGCCGGGGCCGGTCGCGTCGACGACGAGCGTGGATTCACCCTTCAACGGATACTGACTCAACAGGTTGCGCAGCCGGTTGACCACATCC